>SMWR01000186.1 GCA_004356735.1 Deltaproteobacteria bacterium | reverse complement strand
GTGCTCGATCACAATCTCTCGACGATGGCGCACGCGCTTCCCGGCGCACGACTGCGTCCCCACGTGAAGGCCCACAAGTGCACGGCACTGGCCCGTCGGCAGGCGGACCAGGGCCACAGCGGCTTTACCTGCGCCACGATCCGCGAAATGGAAGGCATGGCGGCGGCCGGGCTCGGGGAGGATCTGCTGTTGGCCAACGAGGTGTTGAACGCCAGTCGACTCGGCGGTCTCGATGCAAGGGTGACCGTAGCCGTCGATTCCGAGCAGACGATCGTCGCGGCGGCCGACGGCGGCGTGCGCGAGGTGTTGATCGACGTCAACGTCGGCCTGCCGCGCTGTGGCTGTCCGCCGGACCGCGCCGGCGCTTTGGCGGAGCTGGCGCGCAGACGCGGCCTCACGGTACGCGGGGTGATGGGATACGAAGGCCACGCCATGGGAGTGGAGGATCGTGCCCAGCGCGAGCGACTCGTCCAGCAGAGCATGGCGTTGCTGGGCCGGGCCCACGCGGACGTCGGCGGCGAGCTGATCTCGGCAGGGGGGACCGGCTCCTTCGATTGCAACCGCTTGGCCACCGAGATCCAGGCGGGTTCCTACGCCCTGATGGACACGGCCTACGACCGGCTGGGCCTGCCCTTCCGTCGGGCCCTGCGTCTCGAAGCCACCGTGGTGTCGGTGTCGGAGAAGTTCGCCGTGGCCGACTGCGGCCTCAAGGCGTTGGGGATGGATCACGGCGACCCCGAAATCGTCGGCGCCAAGGTGTGGTTCTGCTCCGACGAGCACGTGAGCTTCGCGCCCGAGCAGCCGGTCCGGATCGGGGATCGGATCCCGGTCTGGCCCGCTCACGTCGATCCGACGGTGGCCTATCACCAGCAGTTGCACATCGTTTCCGGCGAGGACGTGCTCGAGAGCTGGCCGGTGGACCTGCGCGGCTGGTAGCGCCCCGGGGGGCCCGGCTTCCCCGCTGAAGGCTCGGGTTCCCCACGCAACGCCCCGGTCCTGCGCTGAACGGGCTCAGCTCGGCGGCGATCCCTGCCGATGTTCGTGCACGCATGTCGGACAAGAAATCCCCGTCGCTGCTGGGCCGCCTCGCCGTCCACCTGGGCATGCTCACCCAAGAGCAGGTCTCCGAGTGCACGCGCGAGCAGGCCTGTGACGCCAATCCCAAGCCCGCCGGCGAATACTTCGTCGGCAAGGGATACCTGTCGCGCGTCCAGCTGCAGCAGCTGCTGAACGCCCAGAAGCGCGTCATCGAGCAGCACCAGGTCAAGCTGGACCAGCATCAGCAGGCGAAGCCCCGGCCGGTTCCCGGAATCGAGCCGCTTCCCCAGCCGCAGCCGGCGAAACCGCCGCCCCCGTCGCCCGAGGAGACGGCGGCCGACAACGCGGCGGCGCTCAAGGCGAGCCTGCCGACGCTGGCCGTCGCCACGCCGAAGCAGGAGGCGCCGGTAGTGAGCGAAGCCGCTGCACCCGAGGTAGAGAACATCGCCGACGTTCGCTTCGATCCGGGCGCGCTGAATGCGCTCCTGAAACACGGCGTCGATCGGGGAGCCAGCGATATTCACATCCATGCCGGGAGTTCGTTCAAGCTGCGCGTGCAGGGGCATCTCGTTACGGCGGACGACAAGGTCATGGATTCCGCCACCAGTCAACGTGTCTTGATCGGCGCGCTGGGAGACGAGGACCGCGAAACGCTGAAAGCCGACGGCCAGCTCGATTTCTGCTACTCCGTCGAGGGTCTCGCGAGATTCCGCGCCAACATCTTCCGTCAGCAGTCGGGCTACGACGGCATCTTCCGCGTCATTGCTCCCAGGCCGCCGACTCTGGAAGACCTGGGGCTCCCCGCGGATCTGGCGCGCTTCACGAACTATCACCAGGGCATGGTGTTGGTCACGGGCCCGACGGGCTGCGGAAAGTCGTCGACCCTGGCCGCCCTGGTCGATCTGGTCAACGAAGAGCGCAAGGAACACATCCTCACCATCGAAGATCCCATCGAGTTCCAATACGCTCCCAAGAACTGTCTCGTGAATCAGCGCAGTGTCAAAAGACACACGGAGTCCTTTGCCCGCGCCCTTCGGGCTGGACTCCGCGAAGACCCGGACGTGATCGTGATCGGCGAACTGCGGGATCTCGAGACCATTTCGCTGGCGATGACGGCGGCCGAGACCGGCCACTTCGTGCTGGCGACGCTGCACACCGGGGGCGCGATTCGGACCATCAACCGTCTGATCGGAGCCTTCCCGGCCAATCAGCAGGACCAGATCCGGACCATGTTGTCCGAGTCTCTGCGCGCCGTGATTTCACAACGGCTGATTCCGACAGTCGACGGCTCGAGCCGCGTGCCGGCCCTGGAAATCCTCGTCGTGACCAAGGCCGTGGGAAACCTGATCCGCGAGAACAAGACGTTCCAGATCAAGTCGATCATCCAGACCGGGGCGGCGCTGGGGATGACCCTGCTCGACCAGTCGGTCCTGGATTTGATGAAGGCCGGTACGATCACCCGTGAGGAAGCCATGCGCTACGTGGAAGATCCGAAGATCCTGGGAGAAAGCTGACGTGGCGAAGCTCGACAAGCTGTTGAAACTCTTGAAGGAGCGAAACGCGTCGGACCTTCACCTGTCGGCCGGACTCGTGCCGCGCATGCGCGTCCAAGGCGAGATGGAGACTGTCGAAGGTTGGGCCGCGCTCGACGACGAGGCATTGCGCGAACTCATGCAGGAGATCACCAGCGAGGCGCGCTGGAAGAAATTCGAGAAGGAGTGGGACCTCGACTTTGCCTACGGCCTTGCCGGGGTGGCTCGGTTCCGAGTCAACTTCTTGATGCAGGATCGCGGCGTCGCCGCCGTCTGCCGGATCATTCCTGAGGACATCCAGTCGCTGGACGATCTCGGCGTTCCAGCGGCGGTGGCCGCGCTGGCCGAAATCGAGAAGGGACTGGTGCTGCTCACGGGCCCGACGGGGTCGGGAAAGTCGACGACGCTGGCGGCCATCATCGACTCCATCAACCGCAACCACGAACGGCACATCGTCACCATCGAGGAGCCGGTCGAGTTCGTCCACAAGAACCGGAAGTCAGTGATCTCCCACCGGGAAGTCGGAACCCACACCAACAGCTTTGCAGCTGCATTGCGGGCCGTGATCCGTCAGGACGCTGACGTCGTTCTCGTCGGTGAGATGCGCGACCTCGAGACCATCGCGATGGCCGTCACGGCGGCAGAGATGGGGCTGCTCGTCTTCGGCACCCTCCACACGAACGGTGCTGGAAAGACCATCGACCGGATCATCGACGCTTTTCCGGCCGACGAGCAGGAGCAGGTGCGAATCAGCTTGTCGGAGTCGCTGACCGCGGTGGTGTCCCAGTTGCTGTTGCCCACGGCCGATGGCAAGGGGCGAATCGCCGTCCACGAGATCCTGCTGCGGACCACGGGCCTCTCGAACCTGATCCGCGAGGGCAACACGGTGCAGATCCAGTCGTTGATCCAGTCGGGCAAGGGTCTGGGGATGCAACTGATGGACGATGCACTCTTCGCCCTGGTGAAGGAAGGCAAGATCCTGCCGCTCGACGCTTATCGCAAGGCCCTGGACAAGTCGCGCTTCGAGCCCATGCTCGGAGATGCCGCTACGACTGCTGCCTAGCGGTCGGCTATTGTCTGCGCGCCCCAAGAGAATTTCGTGAGGCTACCCGTGCGCCGCGTCCTCCTCGGAATCACCGTCATGCTGCTGGGCCTGAGCATCCTCGCCAGTGCCCATTACTACATCGCGAAGCGCCTGATCCTCGATCCGGGCCTGCCCGAGCCCTGGCGGTCCGCTGGATTGCTGCTGTTGGTGATGTTGGCGCTCAGCCTGGTCCTGCAGCCGATCGGTGAGCGGAAGCTGCGGCCGCCGACGTCCCGCTGGATCTCCTGGCCTGCTTCGATCTGGATGGGTATAGCGTTCCTGCTGTTGATGCAGCTGCTGGTCAGCGATGCCATTCTTGCGCTGGTCGGTGGCGTGGCGAGTGCCGCCGGCGTCGCTTCCGGTTCGGAGTCGCCGACCGCTGCTCTACGCGCGGCGGCGGTGGTGGCGGTGTCCCTGGTCGCGGGTGCGATCGGACTGCGGAACGGTCTCAAGCCTCCGATGCTCAAACGTGTGGAGATCCCCCTCGAGCGCTGGCCGGCGGCTCTGGACGGCTTCCGAATCGTCCAGATCACCGATATCCACATCGGCCCGATCCTCGATCGACGCTTCGCCCAGCATCTGGTCGAGCGTGTCAACGCCCTCGACGCGGATCTGGTGGCCGTGACCGGAGACCTGGTCGATGGCAGTGAGCGTCTGTTGCACGATGAGGTCGAACCGTTCTCGGGCCTTCGAGGACGCTACGGCGTCTACTTCGTCACCGGGAACCACGATCACTATTCGGGTGCGAGCGCTTGGAGCGAACGGGCCCGTGAGCTCGGCATGCGCGTGCTGCGCAACGAGCGCGTCGAAATCCGCGTTGGCCCCGGTGACGACTTCGACCGGGTCGGCGACTTCGACCGGGTCGGCGACTTCGACCAGGTCGGCGTCTTCGACCTGGTGGGCGTCGACGATCATCGCGGCGATGTCTTCGGACGGGAAGGAGGCGAAGACCTGGATGCGGCGCTGTCCGGTCGCGAGCCCGGTCGGCCGACAGTGCTTCTGGCCCACGATCCGAGCACCTTCAAGCGCGCCTCCCGGATGGGCATCGATCTCCAGATCTCGGGCCACACCCACGGTGGGCAGATCTGGCCCTTCCACGGGTTCGTGCGGCTGGTGATTCCGTTCATCGCAGGACGCTACCGAAGAGGATCCGCCGAGCTCTACGTGAGCCGCGGAACCGGTTTTTGGGGTCCCCCCATGCGCCTGGGCTCCGCCGCGGAGATCACCGAAATCACCCTGCGCAGCCGTTCAAAGGCCTGAGGGGCGCTTCGCTACACTGCGCCGCTCGCGCGGCCAGTTCCCCGCCGCCCATCCATCTGAGGAGCGACCCGATGATCGAGTGGAGTGAGCAGCATCTGATGATTCGCGAGGCATTGCAGCGCTTCGTGCAGGAAGAGATCGTTCCCATCCACGAGGAGCTCGAGCACGGGGACACGCCGCCCTACGAAGTCCTCCGCAAGATGTACAGCAGCTTCGGCATGGACGAGATGGCCCGGACGCGCTTCGAGAAGCAGATTGCCTGGGAGAAGCAGGGCAAGCCTCCTCGCGAGAAGAAGGACACGGCCGATGCGTCGACGCGGGCCGACCAGACGGCCATGTCCTTGTTGCCCATCATCGAGCTCTGTAAGTACTGCCCTGGCATGGTCACGGCCATGGGTGTCAGCGTGGGCCTCACGGCAGCCACCATCATGAGCAAGGGCACGATCGAGCAGAAGGAGCGCTGGGGAAAGGACGTCTTGACCTTCGAGAAGATCGGCGCGTGGGCGATCACCGAGCCCAGCTCCGGTTCCGACGCCTTCGGCGGAATGAAGGCGACGGCGCGTCGCGAAGGCGACGAGTTCGTGCTGAATGGCAGCAAGACCTTCATCACCAATGGTCCCTACGCCGACACCATCGTCTTCATCTGCAAGCTCGAGGAGGACGGCGTCGATTCGCGGGACCGTCGCATTCTCAACTTCGTGCTCGACAGCGGCATGCCGGGCCTCCAGCAAGGGAAGTCGCTTCGCAAGATGGGCCTGCATTCGTCTCCAACGGGCGAGCTCTTCCTGACCGACGTCCGCTGTGGGATGGATCGCCTGCTCGGAGGAGAAAAGGCGCTCAGCAAGGGCGGGCGCAGCGGCCGCGAGGGAGCGAAGGATACCTTCAACATGGAGCGCGCCGGCGTGACGGCCATGGCGCTGGGCATCGTCGAGCGTTGTCTGGAGCTCTCGGTCAAGTACGCAAACGAGCGTGTCCAGTGGGAGAAGCCAATCGGTGAGTACCAGCTCATCCAGGACAAGCTCGCGCGCATGGAAGTGGCGCGCATGAATCTCCAGAACCTGGTCTTCCGCACCATCGAACTCGCCGCCAACGGACGCAGCATGAACCTGGCCGAGGCCTCCGCCATGAAGCTCTACGCCGCTCGGGCCGCCGTCGAGGTTGCCATGGAAGCCGTCCAGGTCTACGGCGGTAACGGGTACATGTCGGAGTATCACGTCGAACAGCTGGCGCGGGATGCGAAGGTTCTGCAGATCTACGCGGGCACCGACGAAATCCAGATTCGTGCGATCGCGCGGGAGTTGCTTTCACGATAGAGCGCGACTGCAACACTCCGTTCCCATTGCAAGGCCGCGACGTCCCAATGGCATCGCGGCCTCCATTTTCCCCTCTGTCGCCCTTGAAGCCCTGAAAGCGCTGGAATCGCAGCGGTTCGCGGCGTGAGTTGACACGGCGTTCGGGCCTTCTTCCGGCGTGCTCCGCTTTGATTCTCGCGTTCATTTCGTTCGGGTGAACGCCCGGTCTACAGCTCTCTTTCGCATTCCCACCAATGCGCAAGTACCCGTTTTGACGGGTCAAGAGGCTCCACCCGTCTCCCGATACAAAGACTGAGGCTTACCCCTACGGGTACGCGGAGCGTATGTCCTGCGCGCTGTGGCCCGGGAAACGTGTTCTGGGAGGCCTGCTGTGGCGCTGGGATCTGGCTCTGGAGGAGACATCGAAAAATGGTCTCATGGCGAAACAAGGCGCAGGGCGATCGCCAATCCCGACGTTGGAAGGAGCGTGCTGCCGTCTTCGTGATGGCGCTCTTTCCGTTGCTGGTTGCCGGTGGCTTCATGGCTCCGGGTATCGTGCGGGTTCTTGCACTCGCCGAGCAGGGCGATGAATTCGATGCCCCCAGACTGCGCGAACGCCTGACACCGTACGACAAGCGTCCCCTGCTGCTACCCCGCGACTTCAAGCCCGGCTTCATCCCGGCGCTGCCGGGTCCGGATTTTCTCTACGTCGGGTCGAACTATCGAACCGATCTGGCAGCCGAGCACCTCTCGAGGCTGATGGCCTACACCCGCAGCCACGCCGACGTGATCATCCTGGACGACTCGGGCATGTACGTCTACGAGGTCGTCTTCAAGGACGTGTTGCTGCCCGATGAGATCGATTCCGAGCAGTACGTCCGCGACGACAGGGTCACGCCGCTTTGCGGGACCCTGTGGATGGGCAACTGCGTGCGTTTCGACGACTTCGTTGGATCCGTGATCGAAGTCGAACCGGTGCCCGAGCCCGGTACCGCCGGCCTGTTCGGCCTGGGATTGGGCCTGCTCGCCCTCGTTGGACGACGCACCATTCGCCAGGGCTAGACACGGTTCTCCCGGTCTTCAAAAAACGGTCGGTTCGGATTATTGCCAGCCCGTGACCTGATAACCCTTGTCGGCCAGGCAGGCGTTGACCCAGCCCGTGTAGTTGGGGTCGGTCTTGGTGGCGTCGAGGCCGCTCTTGATCAGGCCCGCTCCACCGCCCAGGGCCGCACCGGCGGCTGCGCCGGTGCCGACGTTGCCGAGGATCGCTCCCCCGATGGCGCCCAGGGCCGCACCGGCGGCGGCGCCGCCCAGGGTGTTCTTGGCGGTGTTGCCCAGCTGATCCTGCTGTGGAACCGAACGGTCCGCCTGATACATACAGTTGGAGATGTCCATCTCCGCCACCTCGATCCCACCCTTGCGATAGTGCTCATTGGGATACAGGACTGGGCGCGGTCCGCGGTAGCCGCCACGGCCACCGGTGGACTGGCAGGCGCTCAATCCCAGCGAGAGGGTAAAGACAACCAGAAGCGTCGACGTCACATGTTTCTTCGTCATCCGGGGATTGCACCCCAGCCAGGCTCATTTGTAAAGCCTCCGATGCGAACCCGATCCGTGGGAAACTGACCCGGGGTGGGATCGCTCGCTGGGATTCAGCTGTGGAAACGGCCGTCATCTGCCATCTTGTGGCCCGTGCCCGGCCGCTCGTTGAATTTCTCCCTCGCCCTGACCGTAGTGACGCTGCTGGCCTTCCTGCCGGTCTTTGGCAACGAATTCGTCAACTACGATGACGATCTCTACATCCAGAACGTCCCCGAGGTTGCGGCCGGTCTGTCCGCAGACGGTTGGGTCTGGGCCTTCAAATCCACTCAGGGTGCCAACTGGTTTCCGCTGACGCGCCTGTCCTGGATGCTGGATGCGGAACTCTGGGGAGTTTCGCCGCGAGCCTTCCACACCACCAGCCTGTTGCTCCACGTGCTGGCGAGCTTGCTGCTGTTTGCGGCGTTTCGGCGTCTCACCGGGGAGGTTGGGGCGAGCGCCTTCCTGGCCGGGATCTTCGCCCTCCACCCGCTGCACGTGGAGTCTGTGGCCTGGGCGGCCGCGCGCAAAGACGTCCTTTGCGGACTGTGGTTTGCGGTCTGTCTGCTGGCCCATGAACGTGTCGCCCGTAGCGAGCGACCGGCCGGCTGGGGCGTCCTGCTCTTTGTTGCCGCGCTCCTGGGTCTGATGGCGAAGCCCATGCTGGTGACGCTGCCCTTCGTGCTACTGCTGCTCGACCTCTGGCCGCTGGGGCGCCTCCGTCGGCACGGACACTGGCAGCGGGACGGGATCCGTCGCGCCTTGATCGAGAAGCTTCCCCTGTTCGGTCTGATCCTCATCCTGTCCGTCATCACCCTCTACGCCCAGCGTGCCGGCGACGCGCTCCAGACGCTCGACGCCTATCCACTGTGGGAACGGGTGGCGAACGCCGTCGACTCGATCCAGTGGTACGTGGTGGACTCCGTTTGGCCTCAAGGCCTGTCTGTCTTCTATCCCCATCGGAGCGTTCCGCTGGGGCGGCTCGCTGGTGCGGCAGCATTCTTGGTAGGCGTCTCGTTTCTGGCGTTTCGCCAGATCGATCGGCGGCCCTACCTGTTGGTCGGATGGGCCTGGTTCATCGGAATGTTGATTCCGGTGCTGGGCCTGGTGCAGGTTGGACAGGCGGCTCGCGCCGATCGCTACATGTACCTGGCGTTGATCGGTCTCTCGGTTCCGTTCATCTGGGGCGTGCTGGAGTCCGCCCGGGGGCGGCCACGGCTCGAGCGCGCGTTGCTTCCACTGGGATTGATCGTGCTGTTGGTGCTTGGCTCGACCACGCTGGTGCAGGCGCAGGTATGGCGATCGAGCCAGACCTTGTTCCGTCACGCGCTACAGGTCACCGACCGCAATCACGTGGCCCACATCAATTTTGCGCTCGCGCTGTTTCGCAACGGCGAGACGGAACGGGCGGATCGACAGCTTTCCCGAGCCATCTCGGTGATGCCGTCCGCCGCTCACGCCTACGGTCTACGTGGCGAGGTTCGGTTCGAACAGGGGCGCTACGCCGAGGCGGCCGAAGACTTCCGAACGGCGCGTCGCATCGAGCCCAACTCGGCCCGTTGGGTCCTTGGCCACGGCCGCGCAGTGGGCAAGCTCCATGATCCCGGCAAGGTGGTGCCGATCATGCGGCGCGCGCTCATGCTCGACCCCGAAGACCCGACGATCCACGCGCAACTCGGACTGGCGTTGCTCGAGGCGGGAGCCGTCGACGCAGCGATCCAGAGCCTCCGAGCCGCATTGAAGCGACGACCTGAGCTGGAGCGCAAGGTTGGACGGTCCGGAGTCGCCATCGTTCACGGGCACATCGGCGCCGCACTCGCGCGCAAGGGCCAGGCGGGCGAGGCGTTGGCGCAGTTCGACACGTCGCTCCGGATCGACCCCGAGAACGGTGCGGTGTACCGGGAGCGGGGGATTCTGCTCGACCGGGAAGGGCGTGAGACGGAAGCCATCACCTCCTATCGGGAGGCGCTCGTCCACGGAGATCGCTCAGCACCGTTGCTCAACAACCTCGCATGGTTGCTGGTCTCCGCCCACGAGCCCGGCGTCCGGGCACCGGCTGAGGCCGTGCGTCTCGCCGAGGAAGCGGTCCAGCTCACCGACCGTCAGGAGCCCTCGATCCTCGACACCCTGTCCGTCGCTCTGGCGGCTGCGGGTCGACCTCAGGCGCGCAAGGTCGCCCTGGAGGCGATGGCATTGGCCGAGGCGCGCGGTGACGTTGCGCTCGCCCGGTCGATCCGGGACAGGATCGAATCAGCTCCGGGAGGCTGATGCGGTCGTCCTTGCGGCCTTCTTTCGGGACTTTCCGCGCGAGCGGGCGAGCAGCGGCTTCAGGTGATAACCGGTGTGCGAGCCGCGGGTTTGGGCGATGATTTCGGGCGGCCCCGTGGCGACGACGTGTCCCCCACCGGGCCCGCCTTCGGGACCGAGATCCACCACCCAGTCGCTGGTCTTGATCACGTCGAGGTTGTGCTCGATCACGATCACCGAGTTTCCAGCGTCGACAAGCCGGGCGAGAACCTCCAGGAGCTTTCGCACGTCGTCGAAGTGGAGGCCTGTAGTGGGCTCGTCGAGGATGTACAGCGTGCGCCCCGTGGCGCGTCGGGCCAGCTCCCGGGCCAGCTTGATGCGCTGGGCTTCGCCGCCCGAGAGGGTGGGCGAGGGCTGGCCCAGGTGCAGATAGTCGAGGCCCACTTCGGCCAGGAGCTGCAGCGGTCCGAGGATCCTCGGGTGGGCCGAGAAGAGTTTGGCGGCTTCGCGGACCGTCAGATCGAGCACGTCGGCGACCGAGCGGCCCTTGTAGGTCACCCGAAGCGTCGCGTCGTTGAAGCGCCTGCCGTTGCAATCCTCACAACGAACATGGACATCGGCCAGGAAGTGCATTTCGATCGTGCGCTCGCCGGCGCCCTGGCACGCCTCGCAACGGCCCCCCTTTACGTTGAACGAGAAGCGGCCCGGCTTGTAGCCGTGCATCCGAGCCTCGGGAAGTTGTGCGAAGAAGCTACGGATTTCGTCGAAGACCTTGATGTAGGTTGCCGGATTGCTGCGGGGCGTGCGCCCGATGGGCTTCTGATCGATGTTGATGACCTTGTCGAGTTGTTCGTGGCCGTGAATGTCCCGGTGGGCTCCGGCGCGGCGGGTCGAGGCGTGGTAACGGCGGGCCAACGCCGGGTGGAGGATGTCGTTGACCAGGGTCGACTTGCCCGCGCCCGAGACGCCGGTGACGGCGGTCAGAACCCCCAGCGGAAACTCGACGTCGATGTCCGCAAGGTTGTTCTCGCTGGCCCCCAGGATCTTGAGGCTTCCGGTGGAAGTCCGGCGCTGTGTCGGCACGTCAATTGCACGACGCCCCGACAGATACGCACCCGTGATCGACTTGCGGTTGCGCTCGAGACTCTTCGGCGTCCCGGCATGGACGATGCGCCCACCCTCGACGCCCGCGCCCGGACCGAAGTCGATGACGAAGTCGGCGCTGCGAATCGTCTCTTCGTCGTGCTCGACGACGACGACCGTATTCCCGATGTCGCGCATCCGCTCGAGGGTCTTGAGCAGGCGCCGATTGTCACGCTGGTGCAGGCCGATCGAGGGCTCGTCCAAGATGTAGATCACGCCGGTCAGCTCCGAGCCCACCTGGCTGGCGAGACGGATGCGCTGGGACTCGCCGCCCGAAAGCGAGGGTCCGGCGCGGTCAAGGGACAGGTAGCCGAGTCCGACCGAGGCCAAGAAGTCGAGGCGGCCTCGGATTTCCTTGAGCACCTCGGCCGAGATCTGGCGGGCAGCGCCCTCGAGCCTGAGCGTGTCGAAGAATCGACAGGCGTCCTCGACGATCAGCGCTGAAACCTCGACGATCGACCGCTTGCCGATCAGGACCGCTGCGCTCTCGGGTCGAAGTCGCGAGCCGTCGCAGGCGGAGCAGCGGGTGTTGCCCAGGAACTGCCCGTACCAGCGCTTGGCCCGCTCGGATTCGGTCTGCTTGAAGCGGCGCATGAGTCGGGGCAGGGCTCCCTCCCAGGTCATCATGAACGTGCCCTTGCCGCCCTTCTTACCCTCCCATTTCACATTGAAATTGCGCTTGCCTGTACCGAAGAGGAGTTGATTGCGCTTGTGTTTCGGAATCTTGCGCCAAGGAACGTCGAACGGGATCTTGAGCTGCTTGACGATCTGGCTGCGCATACCGGTCCAACTGGTCTTTTTCGACACTTCGCGGCCCCAGGACTTGATCGCTCCTTCGTCGATGCTGAGGCTGTCATCCGGGATCACGAGATCAGGGTCGATCTCGACCCGTGAGCCGAGCCCGTTGCACTCGACACACATACCCTGGGGGCTGTTGAACGAGAAGCTCTGCGGCGTGAGCTCTGGAAAACCGATTCCGCAGTCAGCACACGCCATCGTCTCCGAGAAGACGCGTTCGTTTTCGCCGGAAATCTGGGCGATCAGCATGCCCTCCCCGACTCGAAGCGCGGTCTCGACCGAGTCCGTGACCCGCGATCCCAGGCCCTTCTTCACGACCAGTCGGTCGACGACCACCTCGATCGTGTGCTTCTTGCGCTTGTTCAGGGC
>SMWR01000185.1 GCA_004356735.1 Deltaproteobacteria bacterium | reverse complement strand
TAACCGAGATCAGGAGGCGCAGCGTCGGTTTTGGATGAGCGCATCGAGTGCCGGATCTCTTTCGCCGCCGCAGTGGAACGGACCGAAGGGTAGTCTAGTCCAAATCTGACGATTCGTCAGATACGTCGATTGGAGCTGGATCCGGGCATGAAACGACCGATTGCGGCCTCTCCGGAGCCGCCCCGACCGGTTCGGCTGGACAGGACCCCGAAAGCCGTTTACGGTATCTGACGGAACGTCAGATTTGCGCGCCCTGCCCTCCGACCGACCCTAAGGAGCCCCCATGAAGATCGAAGACATGATCCTGGTCAGTGTCGACGACCACGTCGTCGAGCCTCCCCACATCTTCGAGAAGCACCTTCCCCAAAAGTACCAGGACCGGGCGCCCAAGCAGCTGCGCAAGAAGGACGGCACCGACTGCTGGCTCTTTCAGGGGCGACCGCTCCCCAACATCGGCCTGAACGCCGTCGTCGGCCGCCCCCCCGAGCAGTACGGTATGGAGCCGACTTCCTACGACCAGATGCGGCCCGGCTGCTTCGACATCCACGAGCGCGTGCGCGACATGAGCGTCAACGGCGTGCTCGGCCAGATGTGCTTCCCCTCGTTCCCGCAATTCGCGGGCCAGCTGTTCGCCAGCTGCGAGGACAAGGAGCTCGCCCTTGCCCTGGTCCAGGCCTACAACGACTGGCACATCGACGAGTGGTGCGGCACCTACCCCGGCCGCTTCATTCCGCTGTCACTCCCTCCGATCTGGGATCCAAGGCTGATGGCGGACGAAGTCAAACGAGTCGCCAAAAAGGGCTGTCACGCCGTCAGCTTCAGCCAGGATCCTCAGGCGATGGGACACCCGAGCCTTCACAGCCCGCACTGGGATCCATTCTGGCAAGCCTGTGACGAGGAAGGCAGCATCTGCGTGATCCACATCGGTTCGGGCGGCGGCATGCACTTCACGTCCCCCGAAGCTCCGGTCGACGTGATGATCCACACGACCCCGCTGAGCATCGCCAACTGCGCGGCCGACCTGCTGTGGTCGCAGCAGCTGCGCAAGTACAAGAACCTCAAGTTCGCACTCGCCGAGGGAGGCATCGGCTGGATCCCGTACCTGCTGGAACGCGCCGACTACGTCTACAAGCACCACAAGTACTGGACCAACCAGGACTTCGGCGACCAGCTGCCGAGCGACCTCTTCCGCGAGAAGATCATCACCTGCTTCATCGACGACCAGTTCGGCCTCAAGAACCGACACGACATCGGTGTCGACATGATCACATGGGAGTGCGACTACCCCCACTCGGACACCACCTGGCCCGAGGCCCCGGAGATCCTGTCGCGCAGCCTCACCGACGTCCCCGATGACGAAATCAACAAGATCACCCACGAGAATGCCATGCGCCTGTTCCAGTACGACCCCTACCAGCACATCCCCAAGCAGCAATGCACGGTCGGCGCGCTGCGTGCAACTGCGACGGACGTCGATCTGTCACCGCTCGAGACGACCGGCGGAACGCCGCCCAGCGTCGAAACGGGTCGCCCCGTGACCACGGGCGATGTGATGAAACAGCTCGCCTCCGCCTTCGTCAGCGCGGACTAGCAAACGGTCCGCAACGGTCGGGAGCGAGTAGCCGACAGGTGCTCGCCAGGATCTGACGCCGGAGGATCGGACCAGGCCAGCGATGGAATTTCAACTCGCCGATCTCTTTGAGTGCCTGTGCGACGCACGGCCCGACGCCAGCGTCCTGGTCGCCGGCAACGTGCGACGTACGCGTGCAGACCTCGAGCGCCGCGCGAACCAGCTCGCACACTTCCTCCAGAATCGCGGCATTGGCTGCGGTGACCACGTCGGAATCTACGCCTACAACCGGATCGAATGGGTCGAGGCGCTTCTCGCCTGTTGGAAGATCCGGGCAGCCGCCATCAACGTGAACTACCGCTACGTCAACGACGAACTCCGCTACATCTGGAACAACGCGGACATGAAGGCCCTGGTCTACGAGCGCGGCTTCGGCGAATCGGTGGCGACACTCGAACCGGAGTTTTCGGCCCTCGAAACCTACATCGTGCTGGAGGACGGCTCCAATGTGTCCGGTCCCGGCGTGGAATACGAAAGCGTGCTGAGCGGCCAAACCGAGACACGCGACTTCGGGCCTCGTTCCGGTGATGACATCTACCTCGTGTACACAGGCGGTACCACCGGCATGCCAAAGGGAGTTCTCTGGCGTCACGAGGACCTGTACTCGAACCTGGCGCGTCCCCTGGCGGGCGAGCTCGAACGTCCCGAGCAAATCGCCAAGCAGGCCGACAATCCGTTCAACATGCACACGCTCACCCTGTCGCCGCTCATGCACGGAGGCGGACAGTGGCCGCTGTTCATCACGATCTTCAACGGCGGGGTCGGCCTGCTTCCCGTCTCCCGGAATTTCGATCCCGTGGAGGTGCTGTCGATCATCGAACGCGAGCACGTCACCACCCTGAGCATCATCGGCGACGCCATGGGCAGACCCCTGGCAGAGACCCGCCTCGATCCCAGCCGGAGCTGGGACACCCGCTCACTGATGGCGATCTCGACCGGCGGCGCGCTGCTGACCGATCCGGTGCGAGAGCTGCTGCGCGAGGCGTTCGGCAAGGTCTTCATCACCGGCGGTATCGGCAGCTCCGAGATCGGAAGCGCCGCCAAGGAGACCCGGGGCTTCGATCCGACCACGGGTCCTCGCTTCAAGCTGGATCCAAGCGTGGCGGTTCTCGATGCTGCGCTGCGGAAGGTCGAGCCCGGCGGCGTGGGCCGACTCGCCCGCAGCGGAAGCATCCCGCTCGGCTACTACAAGGATGAGAAGAAGACGGCCGAGACCTTCGTCACGGATGCCGGCGGGGTCCGCTGGGTCCTGCCCGGTGACTGGGCCCGCGTCGAAGCAGATGGAACGATCACGCTGCTGGGACGCGGCTCGAGCTGCATCAATTCCGGCGGCGAGAAGATCTTTCCCGACGAGGTCGAGGGCGTGCTGGCGCGCCACCCGGCCGTTCGCGGCGTCACCGTGCTGGGCATTCCCGATGCGGCTTGGATGGAGCGAGTGGCCGCCCTGGTCGAAATCCAGGAAGGTGTCGAAGCGCCGAGCCTCGAGGAGCTTCAGGCCCATTGCCGCGAACACCTGGCCGGCTACAAGGTTCCCCGGGAGCTGATCCTGTGCAAGATCCAGCGCCTCCCGACCGGCAAGGTCGATCAGGTCTGGGCAAAGCGATACGCCCAGGAGGCATTGTCGGGCGGCGGCTGATGCATCAACCCACGATGCGGTTCGGTCCCCTGCCATCGCCTTCGAGCCTGACTGCGCGTCCCACCCACTCGCTGTCTTGCATCGACTGCATCAGCGTAGGGTCCTCGGTGCGGGCATAGCAGCGCTGCCCATCTGTCAGGTCGCAGACGGCGACGGCCCAAGCGGCTCCCTGCCGCCCATGCACCACGCTGTAGGCCGCGATCGTTGCCGCACCGCTGGCGGGATGCTGGATCGAGCGCTTGCCAACCTCGTCGACCCGGGCCTGCACCGCGGCCTCCTCGACCGGCTCGAGCTTCGCCGGGGTAGCGGAATAGACAGCGAACACGTGGTTCTGCATGTGCATGCCGACACCGCTCACGAGACCGAAGACAGACGGATCCTCCCGAAGCTTCTCCGCCATGGTCGCAATGGAGTGGGTCATATAGTCATTGCCCGGGCCGCCGTGAAAGGGAAGCCCGCCGGTGACCGTCAGCGAACGCGGATCGTCGGCCGCGATTCCCAGGGCGTCGCAAGCGAAGTTGAGCGAGCTTCCGAAGCAGCTGTACAGATCGAAATACGCCACGTCGTCGACGCCGATCCCGGCGCACGAAAGTGCGACCCGACTCGCCTCCAGCATGGCTCGCGAACGCCACAGCTCTTCCCGTTCAGCCACGTAGACCGGGTCCTGGGCGTAACCAAATCCCCTCAAATACACCCGACGATCCCGGGGAACGCCGAGCGCGTTCGCCTTCCGGTGGCTGGCGAGCAGCACGCCGGCAGACATGTCGATGTCCATGATGGCAACGATCGCCTTGGGGTACGGGTAGGCGATCATCCGGTTTTCGGGCGTCACCTCCATCAGCTCCCGGGCGCTGTGGGCCTGGCGAAGCCAGGCGCGTGGATTCTTGGCAGCCACCTCGGAGAGTGGGGCCATCCGCTCGCCCAGCTGGCGGAGGTTCTCTTCGGGTGTGAGCCCCAGGTGCGCGCGACGAGCCACGTCGAACACGGCGAAGGTCAGGTAGGCCTGGAAGACCTCATGGGCAATCTCGGCCGGATGGAAGGGATCGTCGAACGGCATGCCAGGCTTCTGCTCCGGCCGAAAGCTCCAGGCCGGCTTCTCTCCAGCCTTCTTGAGTCGTTTCTTCGTCGCGAGCGCTTCGGCCCCGACGATGAGGGCCACCTCCCGATCTCCGGCAAGGATCTGGCGTGCCGCCTCGTCCACGAATTTCTGGGGTGACGTGCCCGAGAGTCCCGAATAGTGGCGCCCGCCCTCACCCAGCCCGAGACGCTCGGCCAGTCGCGCTGGCGGATCATCGTATTGCCAGCTCAGGCTGTAGACGACACGAACGTCGTCGATCGCGTCGATGACGTCAGTTCCGCCACTGTCCGCGGCGGCCGATCGGGCCATCTCTTCCCAGAGTTCGAGGGGTTCGGGTGCGCCGCCCTCATTCGGATGGAGGGTCCGCTGGGCAACACCGATGATGCAGGGAGTGAACGGATCGGTCATCGCGCCTTCCACTGCGGTTCCCGCTTCTCGGCGAAAGCCTTGGGACCCTCCTTGGCATCCTCGCTCTGAAAGATGGTCTGGGCCAGCTTGCTCTCCAACCGGTAGGCCTCCTTCATGTCGAGAGCGAGGCCACGGATCACGCTCTCCTTGGTGGCTTGGACGGCGAGCGGTGCGTTCGCCGTGATGCGGTGTGCCCAGTCGTAGGCCTTCGCCATCAGTTCTTTCTCCTCGACAATTTCGTTCAGCAGGCCCAACTCGAGGGCGCGTTCGGCCGGGAAGTGTTCGGCCGTCAGCAGGAACTCCATGGCGGCCGGAAACGGGATCTGGCGCGGCAGCCGCACCGTCGTACCGCCCCCGGCGAAGAGTCCGCGCTTGGGTTCCATCACGCCGAAGCGTCCGTGGGGGGTCGAGATCCGAATGTCCACACCGCCCAGCATCTCCATGCCGCCGGCCACACAGGGACCGTTGATCGCGGCGATCACCGGCTTGTAGAGCTTCACATTCCGAAGCACGGCATAGGTTCCGTCGCTGAGCTTGCAGCCGTCGATCTCGTCGATCTCGCCATTGGCGATCTGCTGCTGAAGCTCCGTGATCTGCGGGATATAGGTCTTGAGGTCCGCACCCACCATGAAGTTGCGTTCGACCCCCGTCACGATCGCAATCCAGGCGTCGTCGTCGTCCTTGAATCTGCGCCACGCCTCGGCCAGATCGCGAAAGTGGTAGAGGTCCAACGCATTTCGGGTTTCGGGACGGTCGATGGTGATCTTGACGATGTGTTCGTCGTTCTTTTCGTAGTGGATCGGCATATGGGGAGTCTTTCCTCGGCTGTGCGACTTCGCTGCGGAGAGGCGGGATTCTAACGCGAACAGCTCCTGCCATGTAGTTGGAACACTTTGCGTATCAAAGCAGATTCCCCTTCTGTGGCAGTAGCTTTTGAACGCTGGCCCACGCGTTTCCCGACTGACCTAGAATCCCCGGCGGGCGCCGCCCTTCCCGCAGTTCGCCGCTGCGGCGAACTGCAACGCGCCCGAAGGGCGCGCGGAATCATGAGCAATCTACGAACCCCCATCTGTGACATGTTCGACATCGAGGTCCCGATCTTCCTCGCAGGAATGGGCGGTGTTGCCTACGCCGATGTCTGCGCCGCGGTGTCCGCTGCCGGGGCTTACGGAACACTCGGCATGGCGACCGAGAATCCCGAGGGCATCCGCAAGCAGATGCGGCGGGTTCGCGAGATCACCGACAAGCCCTTCGGCGTCGATCTGCTGGCGGCCCTGCCCGACACGGTGATGGCGGCGATCGACGTGGTCATCGGGGAGGGTGCGAGCTCGTTCATCGCCGGTCTGGGCGTTCCCGAGACCGTGATCGAGCGCTGCCACGACGCTGGACTCAAGGTCGTGAGCATGTGCGGCAAGGTGAGCCACGCCGTGCGCGCCGAACAGGCCGGCTGTGACGTCGTCGTCGCCCAGGGAACCGAAGCCGGGGGTCACACCGGCCAAGTCGCGGGCATCGCATTGATTCCCCAAATCGTCGATGCGGTCGACATTCCCGTGCTGGCGGCGGGGTCGATCGTGGATGGACGCGGTCTCGCCGCTTCCCTGGCCTTCGGCGCCCAGGGCGTCTGGATGGGCACGCGCTTCATCGCTTCCCACGAAGCCCACGCCGCCGAGATTTACAAGAAATCGATCACCGAGATCGGCTCCGCCGACACCATCGTGACCCGCTGCTACTCGGGCAAGCCCATGCGCGTCGTACGCAACGCCTACGTCGACGATTGGGAGTCCAGGCCCGGAGACATCCAACCCTTTCCCCAGCAGATCATCGTCTCCCAGAGCAACGATGTGATGCCCCTGCTGCGCGGGGACACGAGCGGGGTCGGCATCGACCGGGACACGGTGTGTATGCCGGTCGGTCAGGGCGCCGGTGGAATCCTCGACATCCTGCCGTGCGCTGAGATCATCGCACGCGTGATGAACGAGGCCCGCGAGACGATCGACCGCCTCTCGAAGCTCACCTGATCCAACAGGCTCGGGCCCGTCAGGGGACGTTGTTTGGGGTTGGGAGTTTCTCGGCATCCGCAGAAGATCTGGGCGCGGAGAAACACAGACCCAAACAACATAGCCTTCGTTGATGATCCTACGGGGAAGTGCAAGTCCCGGGGATCGCGAAGTGTTCCCGAGCCAGTTCGATTCTGGCCGCCTTGCGACCAGAATCGAACTAGCCGTAGGTCTGTTCCAAGTAGCGAACGATGTCCGCCGACTCGAACATCTCCTGGCCCGTGTTCGGGTCGGCCAGGTATGGAACCATCATCTTCCCCGAGCGCGTTACGAAAGCGTCCCGGCTGGGACTGCCCTTCCCAACGTTGTGGAGCAGATACGGAATCTCCAGCTCGCAGAGCGCCTCGCGCGCGATGCGACAGAACGGAGAAGCTTCGAAACTGTAGAGCTCGAGGAGCTGGTCCGGCTGCCGGCTGGGGACGGCACGCGCTCCCACGCCGAGACGCCAGCCAGAGGCCAGCATCGAGGTCGCGTCGTTCGCCAGTCCTTTGCGCAGCAGGAACGGTGCCGACCCGCGACCGTAATTTTCGAACAGGTACTCGATGATGTCATCGGACTCGTACATCTCCTTCCCGGTGTTTGGGTCCACCAGGAAGGGAAACATCTCCTTGCCGCCGCGCCGCTTCACCTCGGGCCGGAAGCGTGTGCCGCCCTTGGGACAGGGATGGATCTTCGCCTGGAGGTCAAGCGTCGTCAGGGCATCGCGGACCTTTCGACAATACGGACAGGCCTCGAATTCGTAGAGCTCCAGGGGCCGTGCCGGACGCGGGCCGATCTCCCCCACCGCGAGACCGGCTCCGAGCCGGCTGAGAGTGGCAGCGAACGAAGTCACCGAGTTCAGGACGCGATTCATACCGAGGTCTCCACGCCCCCGGATCTGGGGGCGACTCATTGTAGCCGGTCGCTTTTCAGAAGAAGAACCCGGCGATCCGGTATCCCACCGGCCCCGGCTCCTCGTCGAGCACGATGAAGCGCTCGAATCCGCCCTCTCGAGGCACTCGGGCGCATACGGGGCCACGTGACCCGAGGCGAGCCGAACGCTGTCCTCGATCTCCCTCTCGTGGAGGCCCGCCGCCATGGCCGCAACCGTCAGTCCCGTCCTGCGCCGATTGCGCCAGACGTTGCGCCAGGCCAGCTGCAGCTTGTTGAACACGATCTACCTCGTCTTCAGGTGGCGTGTCGTGAAGATCGTGTCGTCCAGCTCCACGTCGAACACGAACTCGATGATCTGGATCCGGGTCTCGTGCCCCTTCTTCTGCATCGGCTTCATGGTCCACAAGTGGGGAACGTGCCGGCCGTCCAGATTCCGGACATCGCTGAAGGTGACGCTTCGGACCAGGACATCGTTCTCGTCGTAGAACTCCTGCCGGAGCGGTGTCGCATGCTCGACCTCGATCCAGGCCACGATCTTGGCCCAGACTACGGGTGTGTCTTCATGGGGGATATACTCCAGCACATAGGCCTTCTTCCCACCGTCGACTTCGTCGACGCGGATCAGCCGGTGGTCGTAGTCCTCGACGTCGCTCGACTCGTTGACCAGATCGTCATGGCTGAAGTCGCTGCCCATCCAGGGCTGGAGCAGCATCGACGGGGGGATCCGCATGCTGCGCTCGTCCCGCGGGATGTAGGTCCAGAGATTCGGGGGCAGGCGAAGGAAGGTCGTGTCCTTGTCCTTGCTGGGGGCCAGGATACGGATGAACGCACGGTCGCCGCGCCGGTCGTCCCAGCTTTGAAACTCCACCACCCGCGGCTTGCCCAGCCGGGGAGACTCGACCGTCATGCGGGCGTGGAGCATCGTGGCGTCGCTGCGCAGCACGTCTTCTGCGCGCTGGGCGATCGCCCGGGCGTCGAGACCCGCCACCTCGGCAACAGCCTCCACGTCGCTGGCCCGCCCGGGTTCGGCGGCACCCATCATCGCGATCGCTGCGGCAGCGAGAATCAGGATCCAGCGGGGTGCGACCAAGCGAACTCGCCGCGGTGCCGCTGGGCCCTTCCAACCGACAAGAATCGATGCCGTCCTCATCGGCCTCCTTGCCCGGAACGCGCAGCGATTCTACTGGGAGGTGGTCGGCGGTCAAGCGTAGCCGTCCGCTTCACAAGGAGGGCGTGATCCGATCCAGATAGCGCTTGACGTACTTGCCCAACACGTCGGCCTCGAGGTTCACCCGGTCGCCGGTCTGCTTCTCTCCCAGGGTCGTCACCTCCAGCGTGTGCGGAATCAGCGCGACGTCGAAGCTCGACTCCTGGACACTCACTACGGTGAGCGACACCCCATCGATGCTGACCGAGCCCTTCTCGACCAGAAACTCAAAAACCTCCGGACCGCACGAAACCACGAAACGCACGTCATCGCCCCGACGCTCGAACGCCTCCACCGTGCCGGTACCATCCACGTGGCCCTGGACGATGTGGCCGTCCAGCCGGTCGTCTGCGCGCATGGCGCGCTCGAGGTTCACCCGGGAGCCCTGTTCGAGTGACCCCAGGGAGGTGCGGTCCAGCGTCTCCTGGATCGCGTCGAACCTGAGGTGATTGCCATCGATGGCCGTCACCGTGAGACAGGTTCCGTTGACGGCGACCGAGTCTCCAATGCTCACGCCTTCGACAACGGGACCGGCCTCGATCTCGAGCTGAACGACGCCGCCCCGCGCCTTGACAGCGATGACGGTTCCGATGGTTTCGACGATTCCGGTAAACACCCAGACTCCCGATCAGCAACCGAAGCGGGTCTCGATTTGTCGCAGCATTTCGTCCCGCACGGCTTCGTATCGCGCCGGCAGTTCGATCGGAGGATTCGGGTTCTCGGACACGATTCCCTCCAACGTCATTTCGTGATACCGCACCTTCATGTCGACGAACTTGAGCCCGTGGGCGGTCGAGATCACGACCACTTTATCGCCCCGCTTGATCTGGCCGCGCTTCACCAGCTTCTCCATGGCGGCCAGGGCCACTCCGGTGTGGGGACAGTTGAACAGGCCCGTCCGGTCGGCGCGCGCACAGACCTCGGCCAGCTCGGTCTCGCTGGCCTGCTCGACGATCCCGTCGTAACGCTTCAGGGCATCGATGGCCTTGTCGATCGACACCGGGTTCCCGATCTGGATTGCGCTGGCCAGGGTCGGCCGCGCTGCAATCGGCTCGTAGACCTCGAAGTCCCGCTGGTAGGAGAGATAGAGCGGGTTGGCCGACTCCGCCTGGGCGCACACGATGCGCGGCTTCTTTGTGATCAGTCCGAGATCGATCAGCATGTCGATACCCTTGGCCAGGGCCGACACGTTGCCGAGATTTCCACCCGGAATCACGATCCAGTCCGGCACCTTCCAGTCGCACTGCTCGATGATCTCGATGCCCACGGTCTTCTGGCCCTCGATCCGCAGGCTGTTCATCGAGTTGGCCAGATAGATTCCGTCCTTCTCGGCCACTTGCTGCACGATCTCCATGCAGCCGTCGAAGTCCGTATCGAGCGCGAAGACGATGGCTCCGTTGGCGACGGGCTGGATCAGCTGGGCCACCGACACCTTGCCCCGGGGCAGGAACACGATGGCCGGAATCCCCGCTGCCGCGGCATAGGCGGCCAGGGCCGCCGAGGTGTCGCCGGTCGACGCGCACGCCACCGCCGGGATGTCCTTCCCGCGCGAGATCATCTGCTTGACCATCGAGACGAGGACCGTCATCCCCAGGTCCTTGAACGACCCGGTGTGGGTGTTGCCGCACTGCTTGATCCAGAGGTCGTCGAGGCCGATCTGGGCGCCGTAGCGGTCGGCCCAGAAGAGGTTCGTGTGGCCCTCGTACATGGACACCACGTTCTTGGGATCGATGCCCGGCAACACCCATTCCTTCTTGCCCCAGACTCCTGAACCGTACGGCCACTCCGTGCGGCGGCTCCGCTTTTCGAAGTGCCGCTTCCACTTCTCGGCCGGAACCTTCTTGAGCGCTTCGAGATCGTGGCAGACCTCGAGAAGATGACCGTCCTTCGATTTGTAGATCACTTCGTCGAGCGGATAGCGCTCATCTGTATCGGCGACGCTCTGGAACCAGGCACTGAAATCGCCCTTCACGTCTCCCATCAGAACCTCTCCTCGATTCGCAACAACCGCGTGGGCGCCGTCACGTCCGGCAGCTCGTCGATGCGCTCCAAGGCGCTGCGGACGGCGGCTTCCCGGGTCGGATGGGTGAGCACGCACACCGGCACCGACCCGGTCGCGCCGCCCGACTCGGACTGAGCCGCTTCGCCCTGCCCCTTCTGGAGGATCGACTCGATGCCGATCTCGTTCTCGCCGAGCACACCGGTCAAGTGGCCCAGAACACCGGAACGGTCGAGGGCCGTAAAGCGCAGATAGAAGCGACCGAAGAGCTCACCCAGCGGAACCAGGGGCTTGCGCTCGAGGACTTCGGGGAGGTACGAGAGCGGTGCCACGCGCCCGGCCGTGCCGCGACGGATCTCACGCGCGATCTCCATCAGGTCCGCCACCACGGCGCTGGCAGTCGGCATCTCACCGGCACCGGGCCCGTAGAAGAGCGTCTCACCGACCGCGTCCCCGATCACGACCACTGCATTCATCACTCCGTCCACATTGGCCAGCAGGCTCGACCGGGGGATCAGGGTCGGATGCACCCGAGCTTCCAGCCGTTGCCGGCCGCCGTCGCGGTGGAGCTTGGCGATTCCGAGCAACTTGATTCGATAGCCCATCTCGCGGGCCGCCTCGAAGTCCACCGGCAGCAGGCCCCGAATGCCCTCGGTGGACACCTCCTTGTGGGTGAGCTGCGCACCGAACGACATACCCGCCAGCAGCGTCAACTTGTGGGCGGCATCGATGCCATCGACATCAACAGCGGGGTCGGCCTCGGCATAGCCCAGCTGCTGGGCCCGCTTCAGCACGACATCGAACGCTTCGCCCGTCGCTTCCATCTCGGTGAGCACGTAGTTGGTTGTACCGTTCAGGATTCCGTACAGGGCCTCGATATGATTCGCGGCCAGGCCCTCGCGAACCGAGCGAAGGATCGGGATGCCGCCGCCCACGCTGGCTTCGAAGGCGATGTCGACACCCTGCTGCGCCGCCTTGCCGAAGATTTCAGCCCCATGGAGCGCCAGCAGCGCCTTGTTGGCCGTGACCACGTGCTTGCGCGCCTCGAACGACTGCAGGATGAGGCGGCGCGCCACGTCGAAACCCCCGATCAGTTCGACGACGATGTCGACGTCGGGATCGTTGATCAATGCCTCAGAATCCGCGTCGAAGGTCACGCCATCGAGGTCGACGCCCCGATCGGTTTCGAGATCGAGGTCGGATACCCGCACCAGCTCGAGCGGAAATCCGAGCCGTTGCTGGATCACATCGGCATTCTGCTTCAACACTTTCACGACGCCGGTTCCGATCGTTCCAAGGCCGATCAGGCCAACGCCGACACTGCCCTTTTCGGCGTCGCTCATGCCAGACCGCCTCCGTCTCGCAGGCAGCGGCGGATGCCGCGCACCGCCTGCCGGATGCGATGCGGGTTCTCAATCAGGGCGAAGCGCACGTAGCCTTCACCGTTGACTCCGAAGCCGATGCCGGGCGAGACCGCGACCTTCGCCTGCTTGAGGAGACGCTTCGAGAATTCCAGGGAACCCAGCGACTGGTACGGCTCGGGAATCCGGGCCCAGACGAACATGGTCCCCTGCGGCTTCTCGATCTTCCAGGCACCCTCCCCGGCCTGTCCCAGGCCATCGATCAAGGCGTCGCGTCGCCGTTGATACTCGTCGCAGTTGTGTTGAACCACGTCCTGGGGACCGCGCAACGCAACGATGGCCCCGATCTGGATCGCCTGGGGCATGCCGTAGTCGAGATAGCTCTTGATGCGGCCGAGGGCATGGATCATCTCGCGATTGCCGCATGCGAAGCCGACGCGCCAGCCCGCCATCGAGTGGCTCTTCGACAGGGACGTGAACTCGATGGCGACATCCTTGGCACCTGGCACCTCGAGAATGCTCGGTGGTTTGTAGCCATCAAAACAGACCTGGGCATAGGCAAAGTCGTGGAGCACCATCAGATCGTGCTCCTTCGCAAACTCGACGATCTGGGTAAAAAAGGCCTTGTCCACGACGACGGTGGTCGGATTGTGCGGAAACGACAGGATCAACATCTTCGGCTTGGGCCAGGTGTGCGAAATCGCCTGCTCCAGATTGACGATGAAGTCCGTGTCCGGTGTCAGCGGCACATGACGCAGGTCCCCGCCGGCGATGATCGTCGAGTATTGATGGATCGGGTAGGCCGGGTCGGGACACATGACCACGTCACCGGGGCCAATCGTCATGAGCACGAAGTGACTCAGCCCCTCCTTCGCGCCGATCACGGCGATGGCTTCGCTGTTCGGGTCGAGCTCGACCTGGTGGTTGTGCTGGTACCACTCGGTGATCGCTGCACGCAGATTTGGAATGCCGCGCGACGCCGAGTAGCGATGATTGCGCGGATCCTGGGCGGCCTCGCAGATCTTGTCGATGACGTGCTGCGGCGTCGGCAGGTCGGGATTGCCCATGCCGAGATCGATGATGTCCTCGCCGGCGCGACGCGCCGACATCATCAAATCGATCACCTCGGCCAGCACATAGGGCGGCAGCCGGTTGAGCTTGTCGAAGTCGTGGCGGAGGCTGCGAGGCATGGCACAGGGACCCTTCTAATCGCCCTAAGTTATTGGAGAAATCAGGTCTGCGCCCGCTTCGCGAAGAACCCGTAGAAGGGCACCCCCAGGGCCAGCAGAGCGAGGCCAACAGCGCTTTCCACGGGCCGGTTGAAGAGCAGGACCGCCGCTACACCGGCGTTGGCCAGGGCATAGAGTCCGGGCAGCCACGGGTAGCCCCAGGCGCGATAGGGACGCATCCGGTCCGGTTGCGTGCGACGCAGCCGGTAGAGAGCGGCCACGTCCGCCAGGGTGGCCAGCAGGATGGCGAAGGTGGTGGCGTTCAGCGCCCGTTCGAAGCTCTCCAGGGTGAGCAGGATCAGGCTGGCCATCACGGCCTGGAGCACGATGGCGACCGCGGGCGTCTGGTAGCGGGGGTGGGACCGCTCGACGCCCCGGAAGAAGAGGCCGTCGAGTGCCATCGCGTAGGCGATCCGAGGCCCCACCAGCACCATCGCGTTCAGGGTTCCCAGAATCGAGACGAGCACAAAGGCCGCCACCAGCCGGCCACCGAGACCCCCGAAGAGCGCCCGGGCCGCCGCCTCCCCGGCATTACCAACCCCGTTCATGGCGTCGACCGGGATCGCGTAGAGGTAGACCCCATTCATCAACAGATAGACGACCGTACACAGACCGACGCCGAGGAAGAGCGAGCGCGGCACATTTCGGCCGGGGTCGCGGATCTCGCTGGCAACGTAGACCGAGGCGTTCCACCCCAGGTAGCTGAAGAAGACGGGCGAAAGCGCCAAGCCGAAGGCCACCAACGAGAGCTTCGACGTGCCGCTGAACAGAGGTGTGAGGTTCTCAACGTTGCCGTCGCCGAAGACGGGTCCCAGCAGGCCGAAGGCCAGCAGCGCTCCGATCTTGAGCGCCGCCGTCACGTTGTTGGCCAGCGCCCCCCAACGCACGCCGACGTAGTTGAGGGCCGACACGGCCCAGACCAGCACAATGCCCAGCCCGACCTGGGCTCCCGACCCCATCGGGACCCAGGCGGAAAAGCCGGCCGAGAAACCGGCGGCCAGCGTCGCGATGGTGCCGGCATAGATGACGAAGAAGCTCAGCCATCCCACCAGGAAGCCGGCGGCCGGATGGAAGGCCTCGCGCAGGTAGACGTAGTCGCCACCGGCGCGCGGATACATGGCGCCGAGTTCCGCGTTGGCCAGCGCGCCCGCCAGCGCCAACCCCCCACCCACCAGCCAGGCCAGGAAGATCAGGCCCGGCTCGGGGAGGTGGCCGGCGATGGCCCCCGGCGTCAGGAAGATGCCCGATCCGATCACGCTCGACACGACCAGCAGGGTCGCGTCCCGCAGTGACAGTACGCGCTTCAGTCGATCGAGCGGATGGCTGTCGGGCGCCGGTTCCCCCACTGGGGAAGTGTATGGGGAGACGCGCAAATTTGCGCGTCTCGCTTCGGATGCCTACGAGCTGGATCAACCCAAGAAGGGGACCAGCAGCAGGGCCACCACGTTCACGAGCTTGAGCATCGGGTTGATCGCCGGGCCCGCCGTGTCCTTGTAGGGGTCGCCGACGGTGTCACCAGTCACGGCCGCCTTGTGGGCTGCGGAGCCCTTGCCCCCGTAGGCACCGCTCTCGATGTGCTTCTTGGCGTTGTCCCAGGCGGCGCCGCCCGTCGTCATCGACAGCGCAACGCAGACGCCCGAGACGATCGAGCCGATCAGCACCCCCCCCAGGGCTGCCGGACCGAAGGCGAAGCCGACAACGATCGGGACCACCGCCGGAATCAGGGCCGGCACCACCATCTGGCGCAGGGCCTCCTGGGTCACGATGTCGACGCAGGTGCGATAATCGGGCTTGGCCGTGCCTTCCATGATGCCCGGGATCTCGCGGAACTGACGCCGCACTTCCTCGACGACCTTGCGGGCCGCGACACTCACCGCGTCCATGGCGAACGAGGCAAAGACGAAGGGAAGCATGGCGCCGATGAAGAGACCGACCAGCACGCTCGGTTCGGACAGCTGGAAGTTCGGCGTCACGCCGTGCGCGGCGAGGTCCTGGATGTAGGTGGCAAAGAGCACCACCGCGGCGAGGCCGGCCGAGGCGATCGCATAGCCCTTGGTCACCGCCTTGGTGGTGTTGCCGAAGGCGTCGAGTGGGTCGGTGACGTTGCGGACCTCGTCGCCCAGCTCAGCCATCTCGGCGATGCCGCCGGCATTGTCCGTGATGGGACCGTAGGCATCGATGGCGACCACGATACCGGCCAGCGAGAGCATGCTCATGGCCGCGATACTGATGCCGTAAAGGCCGGCCAGGTCATGGCAGACGACGATGGCCAGCACGATCACGCTGACGGGAACGACCGTGCTCTGCATGCCGACCGCCAGGCCGCTGATCACGTTGGTGCCGTGACCGCCCTCGCTGGCCTTGGCGATCTTGTCGACGAAGCGCGAGCCGTCGCCGGTATAAATGTCGGTGATCCACATCATGACCCCGGTGACGCCCGCACCGATCAGGGCGCAGATCCAGAGCCCGAAGCCCGACAGGGCGTGTCCGCTGGTATCAACGCCGGGAACGTCGACTTGCGAATTCAGCAGCACGACGAGGCCCAGCATGATGGCGACGGCGATTCCCAGGCCGCGGTACAAGGCGCCCATCACGGCCGGCGACTCGCCGGCCGCGGGCTCCCCGATTTTTACGAAGAAGATCGCAACCAGCGTTCCAACGATACCGGCCGCACCGATACCCAGCGGATACAGGAACATCTGGGGGTGTTCGGGAAAGATGATGTGCGCCAGTAGCATCGAGGCGGCGGCGGTGACGCCGAAGGTCTCGAACAGGTCGGCCGCCATGCCGGCACAGTCGCCCACGTTGTCGCCCACGTTGTCGGCGATCACGGCCGGGTTGCGCGGATCGTCCTCGGGGATGTTGGCCTCGAGCTTGCCCACCAGGTCCGCGCCCACGTCGGCGCCCTTGGTGAAGATGCCGCCGCCGAGGCGCGCAAACACCGAGATCAGCGAGCCGCCGAAGGCCAGGCCAATCAGGGCGTCGGGCTCCGGGTGCAGCCACACGAGCCCGGTCAAGGACAGCAGGCCCAGCCCCACCACCATCAGGCCGGTCACCGCCCCCCCTTTGAAGGCCAGGTCGAAGGCCGGGGCGAAGCCCGACTTGGCCGCCTGGGCAACCCGCACGTTGGCGCGCACCGACACGCCCATGCCGATGAAGCCCGCGGCCGCGCTGGCCACGGCCCCAACCACGAAGCCGATCGCGTACCATCTGCCCAAGGCAATCGCGAGCACGATCAGGATCGGGACGCCCACCATGGCGATGGTGCGGTACTGGCGGTTCAGAAACGCACCGGCCCCGGCCGCGATGGCCGCCGCGATTTCGTTCGCTTTCTCGGTCGACTTTGGCGCGCGAAGCACGAGCTGGTAGAGGAAGATGCCCAGCGCGAGGGCCGCGAAGGACACAACGAAGGCAAGCCCAACCATGAGTCTATTCCTCCCAAGAGCGGCTGATGGAGTGCGGGGAGCAAAAGCGCTGGAGCCGGCCATCGAGGCCGTGCCCCGGGCTCCCACACTGGAAGCTGACACCCCTGGAAGGCGGCACGAAGCCACCTGGCAGGCGGCCGGGAAACTAGACTTCTAGGCCCGGATCGTCCAGTCCTGACAGGGTTTTTCGCAGCGCTCGGCGGCGCGGAAGCGGTCTCGACCCGGGCTTGCTTCCCCCCTGGGGAGGGGGATCCAAACCGTCCGCCCCGGACTTCCTGGCTCGCCCGGGCAAGCGTGACCGTTCTGCGCTGGGCGCCGGGCTACACGAGGGCATCCAGAAGCAGCCCCAGCGGGCCAGCGGAGCAGCCGTTTGGAGGCTCGAGGCCGACCTCGAGGATTCGAACCCGTCCTAGCCACCTTCTCCGGCCGGGCCCGGTCTCGGGACCCGGGGACCGACGGCGCGAACCACCCTTCCGAGCTGGACCCGCTCGACCGGCTCGCGGCTCCAGGCGAAGGGAACGTAGCCGGAGTGGTGGCTGTAGAAGCCCGCGCTGGCATCGGCGTTGGTGGTGCGCAGTGGCAGCCAGTGCCTGTTCTC
>SMWR01000184.1 GCA_004356735.1 Deltaproteobacteria bacterium | reverse complement strand
CGTGAAACCTAGACCCGACCGTATCACCGATTATCGCGAGTATCCGATCCTGTACGTGGACGATGAGCCGGAGAATCTTCGGATCTTCGAGTTGTCGTTCAAGCGGGATTTTGCGATTCGGACCGCGCTGAGCGGTGAGGAAGGGCTCGAGCGGATCAACCGCGAGCCGATCGCGTTGGTCTTGTCGGATCATCGGATGCCCGGGATGACGGGGGTCGATTTCCTCACGCGCGTCAACGAAATCGACCCGAAGACGGTGCGGATTCTGGTGACGGCGTACGGTGACGCCCAGACCCTGAGCAACGCCATCAACAGCGGCGCCATCTACCGTTTCGTTCCCAAGCCGTGGGAGCCCGAGGAGATGCGGGTCACGCTGCGGCGCGGTATCGAGGTCTACGCCCTGGATCGCGAGCGTGAGCAGCTCATCCAGGAGTTGACGCTGCTCAATCGAGTGTCGCACTCGATTACCCAGGAGCTCGAGATCGATCCGCTGATCGACCTGCTGCTGGAGATCCTGATCCAGGAGCTGGGCTACGACGGCGCTGGGATTCTCTTCTTCGATCAGAAGGAGCAGAGCTTGGGTCGGGGGCGCTTTGCTCCGAACGATCCGTCGCTCTCCCGCACGTTGAACGGGCTGGTGATCTCCCAGTCCAATGCCCCCGCCTTCGTCCAGCGACTCCGCGACGGCGAGCTGCAGCGGCTCTCGATGGACTGGGCGATGGATCTCGAGCCGGTGTTGCGAAGCTGGATAACCGAGGTTGCCGCCGAGGACATCCTGGTGGTTCCCCTGGTGGGCAAGAAGAGCACGATCGGCGCGCTCGTCGTCGACAACCGAAGGGGCGGCGATCGGTTCACGTCCGACGACGAGCTGTTGCTGGACGGTCTGTCGCACCAGGCCGTGGTGGCAATCGAGAACGCGCGGCTGGTGGACGACCTGCGGCGTTCTCGTGAACAGGTGAGCCGGCTCGATCGTCTCGGAACCCTGGGAACCCTGGCTGCGGGTCTCGCCCACGAGATCAACAATCCTTTGACCTCGATCCACACGTTTCTGAGCATGGCACCCCAAAAACGCAACGAGCCCGATGAAGAATTCTGGGGGGACTACCACGCCCTCGCGAGCCGCGAAGTCGATCGGATCCGTCGTCTGGTGGAGACGATGGGTTCGCTGGGGCGGGAGCGCCGCAGTGAAGCGCCGCGCGAGCCCGTCGATCCCGGTGAGCTTGCCGCCGAGGTTCTGGCCCTGCTGCAGCGTGAGGCTCAGGCTGCCCAGGTCGAGTTCGAACTCGAATGCGATTCGCAGACACCGAAGCTTTTCGTGGTGCGCGACCATATCCATCAGGTGATGCTGAATCTGATGCTCAACGCGCTCCATGCGACGCCGCCCGGGGAACGCGTGCGGCTCGTTATACGGCCCGACGCCGCCGAGGAAGCAGTCTGTATCGAGGTCATTGACCGCGGCGAGGGGATCTCCGAGGAGGATCTCTCGCGGATCTTCGATCCGTTCTTCACCACCAAGGATCCAGACAAGGGTACGGGGCTCGGACTGATGATCTGCCACCAACTGGTGACCGATCACGGCGGCACGATCGAGGTCCGGAGCGTGCTGGGCGAAGGCACCACCTTTACGGTGCGCCTGCCCGCGGTCGATGACCACGGCGTTGCCGCAAGCCGCCTTGCTTGACCCGCTCTGGGCGGCTTGTTACCCCTCTCCGCACCCCAACCGCCCGATTCCTGGCGCGAATGCGCTGCTCGATCCGACTGCTTTCCCGGAGAATTTGCCTTGTCTCTTCGCTCGCTTTTCCTGGCGTTCGTCCTGTTCGCATCTCTTCCCGCCCTGGCGGTGGAGGAGGTGGTCGTCGCCCTGGCGCCGATCGCCATTCATGCGGCGGGGACGGACTCGGCCTATCTGAGCCGGGGACTGAGCGAGATGCTGTCGGCGCGCCTGGAGCAGTTCGAAGGGATTCGGGTGGTTCCGATCGAAGCCGGGGAGGCGGACGTGTTGGCGGCCGCGCGTTCCGCGGGGGCGGACTACGTGTTGTACGGGTCGTTCACGCGTTTCGGCGAAGGTGCCAGCCTCGATCTCAAGTGCATGGCCACGGCCGAGGGCGCGGGCGAGTCGCGCCGGGTGTTCATCCAGGCGGGGCTCCTGACCGACATCATTCCCAAGCTCGGCACCCTGGCCGAGAAGGTGGCCCGCTTTTCCATCAGCGGGGAGGTCACCCGGCGTCGTGCGACGACGGACGGCGCGGCGAAGACGGCAGGCCTGGCAGACTTGACGCGCCGGGTCGAAGCCCTGGAGGAGCAGGTGTACGCCCCGGCGTCCGGGGCGACCGCGTCGGAGTAAGGCGCCCCGGCTCGGGCACGCTAGACTTCGCGCCCCGAGGGATGCCGTGGGGCGGTGTAGCTCAGTCGGTTAGAGCGGCGGCTTCATAAGCCGTAGGTCGGCAGTTCGAGTCTGCCCACCGCTACCCATCCCGCCCGGAAGCGTGCTGCCTCGCGACCGCAAGGCCGGAGTTGTCTTCTCTGGGCAGGGGGAGTTCCCCCCGCATTGAGCTGCTGGCTGAGCCGCCCCCCCACGCGCCCGGCGCACGCACCCGGTGCGCGCGCACTGATCGCCTCAAACGACGTTCGGCTCCACGCGTCGCGCCGCGACCCTGACATCAGATCCTGACGAAGGCGTAACTCGGTTGTCACCCCACCCCCCAGGTGCTACTCGCCGTGGCGGCAGCTGCTGTGGGCCGCGACTTGCGAGCCCGCTCGAGAGGGAAGACGCGACATGGACGGCGCCATTCTGGGGGTGCCCATCGTCATTGTCATCGCGGGTGTCCTGGCCCTCTACATGGCCTGGGCCATCGGCGCCAACGATGTCGCCAACGCCATGGGCACGAGCGTGGGCTCCGGTGCGCTCACCATCAAGCGTGCGGTCATCGTGGCGGCCATCTTCGAATTCGCCGGCGCCTTCCTGGCCGGTGGCCACGTCACGGACACCGTGCGCAAGGGCATCCTCGATACGAGCTTGCTCACGCCCGACCAGTTGATGTGGGGGATGTTGGGTGCGCTGGCTTCGGCCGGCACGCTGCTGATCGGAGCCACGCGAATCGGGCTGCCCGTTTCCACCACCCACGCGATCGTGGGCTCGATCGTGGGATTCGGTTCGGTGGCGGTCGGCGTCGACACCGTCGAATGGGGCCGGGTGGGCTTGATCGCCGTCAGCTGGCTCACCTCGCCGCTGCTGGGCGCAGTCATGGCGTTCCTGGTCTTCAGCCTGGTGCGGCGCTTGATCCTGAACCAGGAGAATCCGGTAGCCGCGGCGCAGACCTGGGGACCGCTCTTCTTCTTCATGGTCTTCTTCGTGATCGCGATGGTCACCGTCTTCAAGGGCCTGAAGAACCTGAGTCTCGACCTGGCGTTCCCCCAGGCTGTGCTGGCGGCCGTTGCGATCGGCGGGTTGGGCGCGTTTCTGGGCCGGATCTTCTTGAAGCGCGTACGACTCAAAGCCGATGTCCGGCCGCTTCAGAACGTCGAGCGGATCTTTGTGGTCCTGCAAGTGTTGACGGCCTGCGCGGTCGCCTTTGCCCACGGATCCAATGATGTCGCAAATGCGATTGGTCCGTTGGCCGCGGTGGTGCACGTGGTTCAAGGGGCCGACCTGACCAGCCGGGCGCCCGTCGAACCCTGGATGCTGATCGTGGGTGGGCTGGGAATCGTCCTGGGCCTCGCCACCTGGGGCTACCGGGTGATGGAGACCGTGGGCAAGAAGATCACGCAGCTTACCCCCAGCAGCGGCTTCGCCGCGACGCTGGCCGCAGCCTTCACCGTCGTGATCGCGTCACGCATGGGAATCCCGGTCTCCACGACGCACATTCTGGTGGGCTCGGTGCTCGGCGTGGGTCTGGCGCGGGGCATCGGTGCGATCGACCTGCGCGTGGTCGGACGGATCATTATATCCTGGGTGTTGACGCTTCCGATCGCGGCCGGACTCTCGGTGTTCTTCTTCTTCTTCTTCAAGGGCCTGCTTGCGGGCTAGAAAAGGAGCGCGCATGTCATTGATGGGAAATCTCTTCGGAAAGTCGCCGATCCGTCCCATGCAGGAACACATGCGGGCGGCCGTGGCGTGCGCGCGCGCCGTGCTTCCGCTCTTCGAGGACATGGCGAGCGGAAAGTCGGGCAAGCTGGAGGAGCATCGCGACAAAATCAATCGGCTCGAACACGAGGCGGATCGAATCAAGCACGAGATTCGCAGCCACCTTCCCAGGCGGCTGATGCTGGCGGTGGAACGCCGCGATCTGCTCGAGATCCTCGACTGCCAGGACACGATCGCCGATCTCGCCCAGGACATCGCCGGGCTTGCGGACCAGCGCCGGATGACGATTCCAGAGGGGCTTGCGGACCCGCTCCTCGAACTCGTGCGACGCACCATCGCCGCCGTCGAGCACGCTCAGGGAATCATCGAGGAGCTCGACCAGCTGATCGAGACCGGTTTTGCAGGGCGTGAAGTCGCGATCGTCGAAGAGAAGATCACCCAGCTCTCACTGATCGAGAGCGAGACGGATCGACTGGCCGAAATCGTGCATCGGCGCCTCTTCGCGATGGAGGGTGAGCTCGGTGTCGGCACCGTCTTCTGGTACGACATTGTCAACTGGATCGCTGGCATGGCGGACGAGGCCGAGCGCGTCGGCAACCGCCTGCGGCTCCTGATCGCGAGATGAGACTCAGCTCGCGCGCGAGCTGAATCTCAGCTCGCGGGAATGAGCAGGTGCTTCTGCACCTTGCCGCTGGCAGTTCGCGGCAACTCGGTCACAACGTGGAAGCGCCGCGGCAGCTTGAAGTCCGCAAGCTGCGTTGCACCCCAGTCGTGCAGCGCCGCTTCGTCCAGCGTGGTGCCAGGCTCGAGCACACACCACGCGTGACCGACTTCGCCCCAGCGATCGTCGGCGACGCCGGTGACGGCGATCTCCCGGATGTCTGGATGCTCTTCGAAGACGGCCTCGATCTCGGCCGGGTAGACATTCTCGCCGCCCGAGATGTACATGTCGCGTGCGCGTCCCACCAGGCTGAGGAAGCCTTCTGAGTCGACGGTCGCGAGGTCGCCGGTGCGGAGCCAGCCGTCGCGAAGCGTCTCGGCCGTCGCCTCGGGCTTCTCCCAATAGCCGATCATGGTGATCGGACCGCGAACCACGATCTCGCCCGCCTCTCCAGGAGCAACCGTTTCCCACCGGTCCGTCGGCCCGTCGAGGCCTGCGTTGCGGACCACGCGGACGTCGGCGTGCTGGACGGGCCGCCCGATGCTGCCCGCCTTTCGGATCGCGTCAGCGGCATCGAGACAGCACAGGATCGAAGTCTCGGTCTGCCCGAAGCCCTGCTTCAAGACCAGCCCGTGGCGCTCGAAGCCCCGAATCGTCTCGACCGGGATCGCTGCGCCGGCGGTAAAGAGGAAGCGCAATCTCTCGTGCTGGAACCTTCCCTCCGGTGCTTCATCCAGGCAATCGAGCAGCGCACGGAACATCGTGGGCACGCCGCCGAAGAAGCTGATGTCTTCGCGGTCGACCGCGTCCCAGACGCGTTCGGAGTCGAAGCGTTCTTGGAGCACTACGGCGCCGCCGGCGTAAAGGGTCGGAAGCGCCAGGATCTTGAGACCGAAGGAGTGGAAGAGCGGGAGTACCACCAGAGCGCGGTCCTGGCTCGAGAGTCCGAAGAAGATCTCGGCGTTGCGCGCGTTGTAGAGCGTCTTGCGGTGGGGGAGCAGGGCGCCCTTTGGCGTGCCCGTCGTTCCCGATGTGTACATCAGAATCATCGGGTCTTCGGGCGAGACCGGCGCGACGGCGTCCCAAGGGTCGGCGGCGGCCAGCGCGGCCTCGTATCCGGAGCGGGCGTCGTCCTGCGAAGACGTCACGCGAGGCGGTTCTGGCAAGCCCTGGCAGGCGTCACGGACCGTGGCTTCGTGGGCACGGTCGGTCAGGAGGACGGTCGGTCGGGAGTCGGCCAGCAGGCCTTGAAGTTCTCGTGGGGTCAGGCGTGTGTTGAGCGGCACCGCGATCGCGCCCAGGCGTGCGGCGGCAAAGACCGTCTCCAGGTAGGGCGTGCGGTTTCCGAGGAGGATCGCGACGCGGTCTCCCGCTGCCACGCCTTCGCCGCTGAGCCAGCCCGCGCAGCGCCGGACCCGCTCCGAAAGCGTCGCATAGTCGAGACGTCGATCGGCGTCTGCGAGGGCCAGCGCGTTGCTGCGCTCGACTGCGTGTCGGTCGAGCCAGCACGCGACGTTGGCGTCCGTTTGCTGGGCTGTCCCGGACACGGCCGCTGGCATCACCCAGTCCGGCCGGCTGTAGCCGGCCACATCGGCCGAAAGGATCGCGGCGAGCTTGCGTTCAATGGGGTCAGCCATCGGGTCTCCGCTGCGCGAGAAGCCGTCTACTGCGCGAGCCGATGAGGTGTGATCATGTTACGCGACCTGCTTCTTGCCCCGCATCACTTCGG
>SMWR01000183.1 GCA_004356735.1 Deltaproteobacteria bacterium | reverse complement strand
GGTGGGCCCTCCAGGACTCGAACCTGGGACCGTCCGGTTATGAGCCGGTTGCTCTAACCAACTGAGCTAAGGGCCCTCGGTGGGAGCCTAGCAGCGGGCGTGCCGTTCGAGCCGCAGCGCGGGAGCCGTCGGATCGCGCCGCAAGCAGCACGAGCCCGGGCCTGTCTGGCACTCGGTCGGACGGCCTGCTGTGAACAGCGCTTCGAACTCTGCGAACGCCACCTCGCGCGTTATCATGGCCCCGCATGACCCAGCCCGCCCATTGTGTAGCCGTGATCGGGGGAGCGGTGGCCGGGGCCGAGATGGCCGGGCGACTGGCCGAAGCCGGCACCGAGGTCGTGGTGTTCGAGCAGAACCCGCGCCCCTACGGAAAGATCGAAGACGGTCTGCCCCGCTGGCACCATGCGCTCCGCAACAAGGAGTACACCACGATCGGCAAGCACCTGTCGCTGCCAAACGTCCACTACGTGCCGAACACCAAGATCGGCTGTGACATCGGTTTTCGGGAGCTGGTCGACGACTGGGGCTTCAGCGGCGTGGTGTTGGCCAACGGGGCGTGGCGCGACCGCAGGCTGCCGCTCGAGGGCGCCGACGCGTACCTGGGAAAGGGTCTGATCTACCAGAACGCCTTCATCGTGTGGTTCAACCACGCCCAGGAATCCGACTATCGGGGCGAGAGCTTCGATGTCCAGGACGACGCGATCGTCGTGGGCGGCGGGCTCGCGTCGATCGACGTGGTCAAGGTGCTGATGCTGGAGACGACGCGGGCAAGGCTCGCCCTGCGCGGCATCGAAGTCACCATGCTCGAGCTCGAGGTGAAGGGCATCCCGAAGATTCTCAAAGCGCACGGACTCGAGTGGGACGACCTCGACCTCAGCGGCTGCACCCTCTACTACCGGCGCCGCGCCGAGGACATGCCGCTGGTGGAAATTCCCGAAGGCGCCGACGAGAAGCGCGCCGAGAAAGTGCGGGCCGGTCGCAGGAAGCTGCTCGAGAAGGCCATGCAGAAGTACCGATTCAAGCTCGAGCCCCTGTGCATGCCCGATGGGCTGCTGGTCGAGGACGGGCAGCTGGTGGGCCTGCGCTTTCGCAAGACCGAGGCAGACGGCAGCCGGGTCACGCCGACCGACGAGACCTTCGAGCGCCGCGGCAGCTGCGTCATCAGCTCGATCGGCAGCGTTCCGCTCCCGATCGAAGGCATCCCCATGAAGGGCGAGCTGTTCGACTTCGTCGACTGGGATCTGGGTCGCCTGGCCGACTTCCCGACCGTATTCGCGACCGGCAACGTCGCCACTGGGAAAGGCAACATCGTCGCGTCCCGAAAGCACGCCAAGTCGGTTGCGATTACGTTGATCGAGGCCTACCTGGGCGTCAGCGACGATCCGGATGCCCGCGAGCAGCTCACCGAGCAGGTCCGCAAACGCAGCTCGAACCCGGTCGACCCGATTTCGAATCAGCTCCGCGGCTGTCCGCCAATGGCCGCGGAGACGCTGGAGTCGATTCGATCGCGTGTCCGCGAGCGCCAGCAGGCTGTGGATTACGACGGCGACTATGCCGCCTGGATCCAGAAGGTGACCCCGCCCGATTTCGAGTGAGCGCGGCTGTCGCTCTGTCCGTCAGTCGACGAAGCTTTTGAGCATTCGGCTGCGGCTCGGGTGGCGTAGCTTGCGCAGCGCCTTGGCCTCGATCTGACGGATGCGCTCGCGGGTGACCGCGAAATCCTGGCCCACTTCCTCGAGGGTGTGGTTGCCGGACTTGCCGATGCCGAAGCGCATCTTCAAGACCTCCTCCTCGCGGGGTGACAGGGTGGCCAGCACCCTGCGGGTGTTCTCCGCCAGGTTCAGGCTGAGCGTCGCCTCCTGGGGATCGACCGCGTTCTTGTCCTCGATGAAATCGCCGAGGGCGCTGTCCTCTTCCTCGCCCACGGGCGACTCGAGGCTGATCGGCTCCTTGGCGATCTTCAGCACCATCCGGACCTTGTCGACGGGCAGCTCCATCTTCTTGGCCAGCTCCTCCGGCCTGGGCTCGCGGCCGAGCACCTGCACCAGGTAGCGCGTGGCGCGGACCAGCTTGTTGATGGTCTCGATCATGTGGACCGGAATGCGGATTGTGCGGGCCTGGTCCGCGACCGCGCGGGTGATGGCCTGACGGATCCACCAGGTGGCGTAGGTCGAGAACTTGTAGCCGCGCTGGTACTCGAACTTGTCCACGGCCTTCATCAGGCCGATGTTGCCCTCCTGGATCAGGTCGAGGAATTGGAGCCCGCGGTTCGTGTACTTCTTGGCGATCGACACGACCAGGCGGAGGTTCGCTTCGACCAGCTCGCTCTTGGCCTGATGGGCCCGCTGGCTGGCCTCGCGCAGAGACCCCAGCGCAGTGTGGATCTCCTTGCGCGTCATCTGATGCTCGGCTTCGAGCCGGGCGATCTCTGTCTCGACGCTCTCGAGCCGCGTCTTTACCGCAGCGATGCGCTCGGGATCGCCTCCCAGATCCTCCAGGGCCTTGCGGCCGCGCTGGCTGCGACGGGTCGAGAGCACGGCAACCTCGGCGAAGCGCTGATAGGGCATCCCGAAGCCCCTGACGGCGCGCCGGGCGGAAGCTTCGCGCCGGCGCAACTCCCGGCCAATCTCCTCGAACTGGCCGATCACCGAGTTGAAGCGCGGCTTGGCGAAACCCGTTTCGCGCAGGGCCTGAAGCATCTGGTGATGGAGTTCGGCCACCTCTTCACGCAGCCGCCGGCGTGTCAGCTCGCCGGTGCGTCGGTTCGCGATCGAGGCCAGCTTCTTCGACACCTCGCCCTCGAGCCGGCGGATCTTCGTGATCTTGGCGAAGAAGTCGCGGCGCCTCTCGTCCGGCGTTCGCTTCGCCTCGACGTCATCGAGCCCGTGCAGCACGGACTTGAGGGTGATCTCGTCCGTCTTCAGCTGGTCGGCGATCTCGAAGATGACGCTGACGCCGAAGGGGGTCCCGAAGACCGCGTGCTGTCGGTCGTGTTGGCCCTTCTCATTCCGCTTGGCGATCTCGACCTCGCCTTCTCGCGTCAGCAACGACACCTGCCCCATCTCGCGCAGGTAGACGCGCACCGGATCGTTGGTCGGTCCTTCCGTGACCGCGCGACCACCGTTGCGGCGGGGCTTGGTCAGCCTTCGCTTGGTATCTGCGCCCTTGGCGACTTCTACGCCCTTGGCGACCGGGTCGAGATCGCGGCTGCAGACGTCGCCCGCTCCCTTCGCACTCTTGGTGCTCGTGGTGCGGCGCACGTGCTTCGTCTTCTTCGTCGTACCCGTTCGGGAGGAAGAAGTCCGAAACGAGGAAGTTTCCGAGGATCCAGTGGGGGGCGCCATGGGGGGGGTCCTTCTCGAGCTTGGAGGATTCGTTGGGTAGTCACGCCTGACCGCGCCTACCGCATCAATGCAACCTCTGATCTGGTGGATCTGAACTCTGTCGCGACGGCGCATTCTCCTGCTTGGCACGCAGGATCTCGAGCTGCCGCGCGGGGTCGGCGTTTCGCATTTCATCAGTGAGGGCTCGCTGGGCCGAGGCTTCCTGGATGTGCGCGAGCCAGCGATTCGTGTCACGGATGATCCGTTCGGCGTCGGGCTCGTCGAGAGGAAGGTCCTCGGCGACCAACGCGTACAGGAGCGAGCGCGCCTCGTCGCTGAGTCCGCCCGCAATCTCGTCGATACTCACCGAACGCTTCTCGGCGGAACTCCCAACCAGGCAATGGATCAGCTCGACGACCGGGTGAGCTCCGACCCTGTCGAGCGCCTCCACGGCCACGCCGCCCGCCAGTTGGGGATGCTCCAGCAGGCTGCGGGCCAGGCGCCGCAACTTGCGCATCTCGGCCGGCTCGATCCGCGGGCGGACCGGAACGGAATCGAGCGGGTCGTCGCCGCGCCGCTGGGCTCGGACGGCCGAGCGCACGTCGTCCTCGCGTGCGCCGACGGCCAGGGCCAGCTGCTGCTCGTAGGCACCGCGTTCCACGTCGGAGTCCACCAGCACCAGCAACCTCGTGAGCGCGGCCACGGCATCGGCCTTCTCTGCCGGTGTCGAGACACCCCGGGCGACGGCGCGCCGAATGCAGACGTCGAGGGCCGCCGGCGCCGCGTCGACGAGCTGTCGAAGCGCGCTGGCACCGTGCTTCTCGAGGAAATCGTCCGGGTCCTCACCGGCGGGAAGCACGGCGGCGTGCACCCGCACGCCGGCGGGAAGCAGCACCTCGAGGCTTCGCTCCATGGCCTTTTGCCCGGCCTCGTCGCCGTCGAAGAGCAGCACGACGTTCTTCGTGCGCCGGCGCAGGTTGCGCGCGTGCCCTTCGGTCAGCGCCGTACCGCAGGTTGCGACGGCAGCATCGATCCCGGCCCGCTGCAGGGCCACCCGATCGAAGTAGCCCTCAACGACAACGGCGCGCTCTTCACGGCGGATCGGTTCGAGTGCGTCGGGGAATCCGAAGAACGCGTCCCGCTTGCGAAAGATCGGGCTCTCGGGAGAGTTCAGGTACTTGGGTTCCTGGTCGCCGGACAGGGCACGGCCGCCGAAGCCGATCACGCGACCGCGCACGTCCTGGATCGGGAAGACCACGCGGTTCCGGAACCGGTCGTAGTGTCCGTCGCCCGTGCGCTGCGGGAGCAGCAGTCCGACTCGCTCGCCCTGCTCTACCGGAATCTTGCAGCGGCGTAGCTCCTGCACGACGCCGTCCCAACGGTCCGGCGCGAAACCGATCTCGAAACGCTCGATGGTCTCGGCATCGATACCGCGCGCCTCGAGATAGCGAGCGCCCGGGTTCCCGGGCACGGCGAGCTGCCGGCGATAGAAGTCGTGGGCCGCCTGGTTGGCGTCGTACAGCAGAGCCAAGTTCTCCCGGTCGCCTCCAGTCTCCGGAACCTCGATCCCGTGCTGGGCGGCCAGGGTCCTCACCGCCTCGGGGAAGCTGAGGTTCTCGATCTGCATCAGGAAGCCGAAGACGTTGCCGCCCTCGCCGCAACCGAAGCACTTGAACGTACCCCGATCGGGAGTGACGACGAACGACGGAGTCTTCTCGTTGTGGAACGGGCAGAGGCCCTTGTGATTGCGTCCAGCCTGCTTGAGGTTGACGAACCGACCGACGAGATCGACGATGTCGACGCGGTCACGAACCTGCTGAATTGTATCTTCCGGGATCCGACCCAACCGCCTGCGCCCCCGGTCTTGTTTCAGCTCTACCGCGCCATCCGCCTCTGCTTCTTGATGGCGCGCTTTCGAGCCGCAGCCGCTTTTTTCTTCTTGCGGATGCTCGGCTTGTCGTAGTACTCGCGACGCTTGAGCTCGCTCAAGATTCCGGCCTTCTCGCATTGCTTCTTGAAGCGCTTCATGGCTACTTCGAAGGGCTCGGTATCGCGGATCTTGATGACGGGCATGCGTGCTTCGTGTCTTTCCTGGCGACAGGGGCCGCTTCCGCTCCCCAGAACGCTGTATCGATTGAGTGGCGTTTCGATGGCTCGCGTGTCGAAAAACGCCACCCGCACTTCCTTCAGCGAGCCGCAGGAAACCCCAACAAGTACGCTAGCTTCTAGCGCTTTCTCGTGCGGACCGGCAAAATAGCGCAGCACCCCTGGGGCATCAACCAACCGCTGCCCGAACGGCGATTCCGAGCTCCCGAAGTCGCTGCTTCACCTCGGGGATCGTCGTTTCCTTGAAGTGAAAGATCGAGGCCGCCAGGGCCGCCTGACAGTGTCCCCCCTGGGGACCGTCTGCCAGGGCGGCCGCCAGGTCCTCGGCGCTGCCCCCACCGCCCGACGCGATCACGGGAATCGAGACCGCATCGGTCGTGGCCCGCAACATTTCCAGGTCGTAGCCGCTCTTGGTGCCGTCCCGGTCCATGCTGGTCAGCAGGATCTCGCCGGCGCCGGCCTCGGCCATGCGCGCCGCCCATTGGACGGCGTCGATGCCCGCCGGCTGCCGGCCGCCGTGGGTGCACACCTCCCAGCGGGTCTCCTGCGTGATGGGCGCGAGCTTCGCCCCTGCCAACTCGCCGCCATCGCGCTTGCGGTGACTGGGAACCAGCACCGCATCGTCTCCATCGCGGGCGACCCGGCGCGCATCGATTGCGACGACGAGGTTGGCAGTGCCGATCATCACCGCGGCCTCGCCCACCAGGTCGGGGTCGTGCACGGCCGCCGTCATGATCGACACCTTGTCAGCGCCGGCATTGAGCAGGTCGCGGATGTCCTGGAGCGTGCGTACCCCGCCACCGACGGTGAGCGGCATGAAGACCGACTCCGCGGTCCGGGCCACGATGTCGAGCAGGATGCCGCGTTCTTCGTGACTCGCGGTGATGTCGAGGAACGTGATCTCGTCGGCTTCCTGCTCGTCGTAGAGTCGGGCGACCTCCACGGGGTCACCGGCGTCGACGTGGTCGACGTACTTCACGCCCTTGACGACCCGGCCCTTGTCGACATCGAGACAGGGGATGATCCGCTTCAGCAGCAAGAGACCTTCTCCAGTGCCCGCCCCAGGTCCACATCCCCGGTGTAGATCGCGCGTCCGACGATGGCACCGGCGATGCCCCGATCCTTGTACCCGGCAGCGCGCACCAGATCGTCTTCGCTGGACACCCCGCCCGACACGATCACGGGAATCGAGACCGCGTCGGCCAGCTCGAGGGTGGCATCGAGATTGGGCCCGCTCAGCATCCCATCCCGGGCGATATCCGTATAGACGATGGCGGCCACGCCCACCGCTTCGAAGCGGGGCGCCAGCTCGACCGCCCGGGTCTCGCTGGTCTCGAGCCATCCCTCGACGGCCACACGCCCATCCTTGGCGTCGATCCCCACGACGATCTGGTTCGGAAAGCGGCGCGCGGCTTCGCGGACGAGGTCTGGATTCCGGAGTGCAACGGTCCCCAGGATCACGCGCGAGACTCCGGCGTCGAGGGCTGAGGCCACCGCGTCGAGACTCCGGATCCCGCCGCCGAGCTGCACCGGGACGTCGCCCACGGCTGCGACGATCCCGCGGATGGCGTCACCGTTCACGGGTCTCCCGGCCTTGGCACCGTCGAGATCGACGACGTGCAGTCGGGCAATGGCCAGCTCGGCGAAGCCCGCCGCCACTGCGCCCGGGTCGTCCCCATAGACCGTGGCCTC
>SMWR01000182.1 GCA_004356735.1 Deltaproteobacteria bacterium | reverse complement strand
CTGCCACGCAGCTTGCCGCTGAAGCGTTCGAGCTGCTCCGCGACCGTGATCGCTGCCTCGCCCGAGACTTCGAAACGTCGTCCCGGCAGCAAGCGTCCCGGAAGCAGAGCGAGCTCGTGTTGCAGCCGCCGGATCAGGATCTCCTCCGCGGCCTCGTCGCGGCGGGGAAGCGGCCCGTCTCCCAGGGGCGTGAGGCGGCCGGCGTCGATCCGCGCGATCGGCGGGTCTCCATACACGAGTATCGGAAGCACCGAGAGCGCCTCACCGTTGCGCGACACCTCGATCTCGAGACGGGGCTGCTCCCGGACGGTTGTCGGAAGCCTCTTCGTGCGGACTTCGATCGGGATCCGTTCTGCCAGGGCCGGGAGAATGTCGGTCACGAGACGGACGGCTTCGTCCGCCGCGAAGTGTTTGCCGTTGCGCGTGAAATCCTCGATCTCACGGCCGGTCAAGCGGGTGGTTTGGAGCGGTCGCAGGGTCTTCCCGCAGAGCGCGGCCACGTTGTCGAAGCTCTCCGCGGCGGAGTCGTCCCGGGCCACGCGAACCCGGAAGCCTCCGTCGTCATCCTCCACGAGCGCGACGAAGCCCACTTCCGCCGCCGAGGTCACGACCGGTTCTGCATCGAGCTTCACGTCCGGGCACTCCGCCAGCTGGCGCAGCAGGGTCGGCAAGATGCCTCGCGGGATCCTTCCGCGGCGTTTTGAGCCCAGGGTCTGTTCGATGCTGAGGTCCGCTCGGGTCGCCAGGAAACGGGGACCTTCGACCCGCCCCGACGCGACCGCCACCAGGGTCGTGGTGAGCAGGGTTTCCTCGTCGCCGGTTACGACGACCCGCTCGAGCGCGAGGCCGCCGGCCTCGCGGCTGAAGCGATAGCCGATTCGACCGTGACTTGCGCCGCGGCTGAAGAGATCCTGTCTCTGGCTCGAGGCTCTTCGGAGTGCGATGGCGGCGGCGGCTACGTGTTCGCAGACGTCTTCGGAGGTGCCGCAGTCACAGTCCCAGTCTTCATCATCGAGAAAGAGGGTGACGGTGGGAGAAATGAGGTCTCCCCGCGTTGCAACACGGACCACGATCTCGTTTTCTTCCTGGCGCTCGCCCGCGACGGCGTCCGCTCGCACCAGCTCGACGGCGCGCGACCAGGCGTGGCTCGACGCGGCGCTGCGAATCGACTGGAAGAGCTCATCGGTCATGATTGGACGCCCCGTGCAACGGCTCGCCGACTCAGTCGCTCTTACGCAAGGCCTCTTCGATCTCGGCGCCGAGTCGGGCGATGCGGGTGAAGGCCGACGGCGTGGGGTCTTCCGCCAGGCGGGAGCGCAAGCTGGCGAGACCGCCGAGCTGTTGTAGGCCGAAGCTTCCGTAACGGCGCTGCAGCGCGCCGATCACCAGCGCGCGGGCGGCCTCGCCGCGGCGCTGGGAGATCCGGTCGTCGTTCTGTAGGTGGCGCCGGTGGGCGTCGAGCGCCTCTACGAATTGGTGAACGCCCGATCCATCTCGTGCCGAGGTGAGTAACACGGGAGGCGTCCAGGCTGCATCGCTGCGTTCCCCCAGACTCAGTCCGCTCTCGAGCTCGGAGACGGTTCGCTCGGCGATCGGTCCGGCGTCGGCCTTGTTTACCAGGAAGATGTCTGGAAGTTCGAGCAAGCCGGCCTTCATGAACTGCAGGACGTCGCCGGTGCCGGGGTTGGCGACGAAGACCAGGGTGTCGACCAGGCGCGAAACATCGGCCTCGGACTGACCGACGCCGACGGTCTCGATGAAGACCCGGTCGAAGACCAAGGCCAGGATCGTGACCCCCGCGTGGGTCGCGTCCGACAAGCCGCCCAGCCGGTCGCGCGCGGCCATCGACCGGATGAAGACACCGGGATCCGAGGAGCCGGAACGCAGGCGGATCCGATCTCCCAGAAGCGCGCCCCCGGTGCGCTGGCTCGACGGGTCGACGGCAACGATCGCCACGGTCTCGCCCCGAGGCCGCAGCTCGCGCACCAGAGCGTCGAGCAGGGTCGACTTGCCCGCACCCGGCGCGCCCGTGATCCCGATCCGGGCCGCCCCGGGGAAGGGGGCTTCCCGTTCCAGGATATCGAGCAGCTTGAGCGCCGCAGCCTGGCGCTCGGGCCGCTGATCGTCCGTGAGGTTCAGCGCCTCCGCCACCGCATCGCGGTCTCGCGAAAGCAGTCGGTCGGCCAGTGTGCGAGGGTCAGTGGTCAGCGGAAGACTCCGCCACGACGTCGACGATCTCGCCCATGATGCGGGTGAGGTCGAAGTCCTTCGGTGTGTAGACGCGGCTCACGCCGGCGTCTCGCAGCGTTTCCGCGTCCTCGTCGGGAATGATGCCGCCCACGACTACCGGAAGGCCAGACAGACCCGCATCCTTCAGCAATGCGAGCACGTCGGTGACGAGCACGCCGTGGGAACCCGAAAGGATGGAGAGGCCGATCACGTGTACGCCTTCGTCCCTGGCAGACTGAACGATCTCCGCCGGTGTAAGACGGATACCTTCGTAGACGACTTCCATGCCGACGTCGCGTGCCTTCACGGCGATCTGCTCGGCGCCGTTGCTGTGGCCGTCGAGCCCGGGCTTTCCGATCAACACCTTCAGCGGGCGTCCGAGCTGCTCAGACAGTGCGCGTACCCGTTCGCGGACTGCCTGGGTGCGGGGTCCGGCGCCGTTGGTCTGGCGCGCGACGACGCCGGTCGGCGCCCGGTACTCTCCGAAGAGCTCTCGCAAGGCGTCGCTCCACTCGCCAGTGGTGACGCCCGCGTGGGCCGCCCGGATCGAAGCGGGCATCACGTTGCCGCCGCTGGAAAGCACGTCCTTCAGGTTTGTGAGCGCCGCCGCCACCTCCTCTGGGTTCCGCCGGTTTCGGAACGCATTGAGCCGCTCGATCTGTTCTCTCTCAGCCGCGTCGTCCACCTTGAGGATCGACTGCTTGCCTTCGACCAGCGGTGAAGGCTCCGCTTCTGTGAACCGGTTCACGCCGACTACGATCTGATCGCCGACTTCGATGGCACGGGACCGCGCAGTCTGGGACTCGACCAGACGCTGCTTCATGTAGGCATTCTCGACCGCAGCCACGACGCCGCCCATGGCCAGCACCTTCTCCATCTCGGTGCGCGCCTCTTCGAGTAGCTCGCGCGTCTTGGCCTCGACAACAAACGAACCGTCGAAGAGGTCAGCGTACTCGAGCAGGTCGGTCTCGTAAGCCAGGATCTGTTGGATACGCAGCGACCACTGCTGGTCCCAGGGCCTCGGGAGCCCGAGGGCCTCGTTCCAGGCGGGAAGTTGCAGGGCCCGGCAGCGCGCCTTTTTCGAGGCGGTCACACCGAGAGTTTCCAGCACGATGCGGATCACGTTGTTCTCGGGCTGGGCCTCGGTGAGACCCAGGCTGTTCACCTGCACGCCGTAGCGGAAGCGGCGCAGCTTGGGATCCTCGACGCCGTAGCGTTCCTTCGTGATCTGGTCCCAGAGCTCGGCCATCGCGCGGACCTTGCAGATCTCCTCGACGAAGCGGATGCCCGAGTTCAGGAAGAACGAGATGCGTCCGACCACGCGCGGAATCGCCTCGTCCGGAACGTCGTCGCGCGCCTTCACAGCATCGAGCACCGCCAGCGCGGTTGCGAACGAATAGGCGATCTCCTGGACTGGCGTCGCCCCCGCTTCCTGGAGGTGATACGAGCAGACATTGATCGGATTCCACTTGGGTATTGCGTCCACGGTGTAGGCCACCATGTCGCTGATCAGGCGCATGGAGGGCTCGGGCGGAAACACGTAGGTCCCGCGCGAGAGATATTCCTTGATGATGTCGTTCTGGGTCGTGCCCTGGAGCTTTTGAGCGTCGACGCCGCTGCGTTCGGCGGCGGCTACGTAGAGCGACAGGAGCCACGCCGCGGTCGAGTTGATCGTCATCGACGTGTTCATCTGATCGAGAGGGATGCCCTCGAATAGCGCCGACATGTCCTCTACGTGCCCGATCGGTACGCCGACCTTGCCGACCTCGCCCCGCGCCAGCGGGTGGTCGGAATCGACGCCCGTCTGGGTCGGCAGATCGAACGCCACCGACAGGCCCGTCTGGCCTCGGGCCAGGTTGGTGCGATAGAGCTCGTTGCTCGCCCGGGCCGACGAGTGTCCCGAATAGGTCCGGAACACCCAGGGCCGATCGCGCTTCCTTTCGGAGCGGTCGCTCATAGAAGATTCTCTCCAAGTGCTTGAGAAGGCTAACGAATTTAGCTCACGGCAGCAATCGGGAGCAGCGCCGGGAAGAGGGTAGTCGCAGCGGACGGGCTTGGGGAGGGTGTCCGTTCGATCCCCGCCCCGCCAAAACGAATTCCCCGCGGTCGACTAGACTCGCGATCCGTGTCCGACTTCTTCTTCAAGTTGACACCCGACTGGGTCCTGAAAGCGGTCGAGGCGGGAGGCTTCGAGCCCACCGGCCACATCGCGCCGCTCACGTGTCTCGAGAACCGGGTCTACGACCTGCGGCTCGAGACCGGCGACCACGTGGTGGTGAAGTTCTACCGGCCCGGGCGCTGGAGTCCGGATGCCATTCTCGAGGAGCATCGTTTCCTGGCCGAGTTGCGGGAAGCCGAGATCCCGGTTTGCGCTCCGCTGTCGTTCTCGGATGGTGAGACCCTGCACGAGGTGGAGGGCATCCACTACGCCGTCTGGCGAAGGACCGGGGGGCGCTCTCCCGACGAGTTCACGGACGAGCAGTTGGAGGTCCTGGGACGGTTGCTGGCGCGTATCCACAACGTGGGGGCGGCGTCGGAAGCGGAACACCGACAGCGGCTCGATGGCTCGCGCGCGGTGCTGGAGCCGCTGGCGTTCCTGGAAGAGGGCGGCTTTCTGCCACCCGAGTGTGCGCGGCGATATCGGGCGGTGGTCGAAGAGGTGGCCCGGCTGTACGACAGCTGGTGTGAAGCGGTTCCTCTGCATCGAATTCACGGGGACTGTCACGTGGGGAACCTGCTACACGGAGACGAGGGCTGGTTCTTCCTCGACTTCGACGACTTCGTGGTCGGCCCCGCCGTTCACGACGTCTGGATGCTGCTGCCTGGACGCGACGCCGAGGGTGCAAGACAACGCTCAGTGTTGATCGACGCCTATCGTCAGTTCCGCGACTTTGACGCGGTCTGGCTGCGTCTGGTCGAACCGCTGCGGGCGTTCCGGTTCGTCTTCTACGCCGGCTGGATCGCGAAGCGTTGGCAGGACCCGGCCTTCCCCGACGCCTTTCCCCACTTCGGAACACGCCAGTACTGGGAGGACGAGACGCGCGATCTGGAGGAACACGTGGACCGCATTCTGCGCGGCGGCGACGCGGTTCCGGCCGGCATGAAGCGGTCCGATCCGGAAGAGCCCGAGCTCGCCAACGAGGACATCTTCTGGGATCTCTGACTCCCCCGGGATCCTGCGGATCCCGCCCTCACTCCTGGGTCGCGTAGCCGAGCTCGCGCAGGCGCTCGGCCAGCTGCCGGGGAAGCTCGGTGTGACGCCCACCGGCTTGCCGGATTGCGCCGCTCAGGTGATCGCGGAGTGCCGCTTCCAGCTCTTGCGGTGGGTCGGCGCCGACCACCGTGTATTGCGGAAGTCCTGCCTCGGAATCGAGGAGTGCCGTACGGGACGGAAGATCGGCGTTCTCGTCGCCCCAGGGCTTGCCGTCCTCGCGCAGCTTTGCACCCGTCACCCGCTCCCGGGAGAAGTAGCGCCGACCCTGGATGACGGCGGCGCGACGACTGCCCTCGGCGAAGATCGACCTCGGTGTCGACTCTCCCGTATGGATGGCTTGGAGGGCCCGGCCGCCGAACGTCTCGGGCGTCCTGACGCGCGCCGCCTGGAGGAAGGTGGGCGCCACGTCGATGCCGCTCACGCTCGTGCGAACCACCGGTGGTCCCGGCTCGGCGCCAGGCGGTGGACGCCACAGGAGCGGCACACGGATCAGATCGAATCCGACCGAGTGACCGTGGGCGAAGTAGTAACCGTCCTCCCCGAACGCTTCGCCGTGATCGGCCGTCAGCAGGACGCCCGGGCGCCCACCGATCTCATCGATCTCGCGGAGCAGGCGCCCCACCTGGCGGTCCACCAGCCGGATCTCGCTCAGGTAGCGGTGCTTGTAGATCGCGAGTGAGGTCACGTTGGGCATGGCCTGATAGGCCGGGATGCCGCCCCGACCGGAGTTGTTGCCGAGGATCGGTAGCGTGATCGCATCGAGGCGATTGCGACCGGTGGGGGCGCCGCGCGCGGCGTAGGGACCGTGGGGGTCTTGAAAGTGCACCCACACGAACCACGGCGCGCTGGCCTGCCTGCGCAACCAGGTCAGCACCGCATTCGTGGTGTCGATCGCATGACGCTCGACGTAGCCGGGCCGGTTGAGTTCGTGCTGGTTCATCACCTGGTCCCAGTGATCGAAGCCCTGGCCGAGCCGCTTGGAGTGATCGATCACTGGATTCGACACGAAGGCTGCCGTCTGGTAGCCGGCTTCGTGCAGCACCTCGGCCAGGGTCTCATGCTCGCCGGGTAGGAAGCTGCGCGCGTTCTGGGTGACGCCGTGTTCGAGCGGGTATCGGGATGTCAGGATTGATGCGACCGAAGGCGCGGTGGACGGTGCCGTGGAAAACGCCCACTCGAAACGCGACCCGCCCTCGGCAATCGAACAGATATGGACTCCCACGTCGGCTTTGCCGCCGTAGCAGGCGAGGGCGTCGGCGCGAAGTGTATCGACCGTGATGAGCAACAGGTTCGGGCGGTCGTCACCACCACATGCGAGCGCCAGCAGAAGCGACGAAACCAGCGCAAGCGCAGCGAACGGGGCGATCGAAGTCGCGCGACTCACCTTTGAATCGTAGCGCAGGAGACGGAAGCGCTGGGACGTGCCATGCTCGCGGCATGCTCCATTCCCTGGACCACGTGATGGTCGTCGTCCGCGATCTCGAAGAGGCCACGCGCCAGACCGAAGCCCTCTTCGGGCGCAAGGCATCGTGGCGCGGCATCCACACCGACGCCGGATCCGCGAACGCGCTGTTTCGTCTCTCCAACACCTACTTGGAGCTGATCTCTCCGGTGGGTGCTGGCTTCGCGGGCCGCGCTCTGGAAGCTGCTCTCGAGCAACAGGGAGAGGGTGAACTCGGCCTCGCCTTTGGGACCGATGACGCCGAGGCTTGCGCCGCCCGGCTTCGGGCGGCGGGGCTTCCGGTTCGGGATCCGTGGGAAGGGGAGGGACATTCGAGTGACAGCGACGACGTGCGTCACTGGCG
>SMWR01000181.1 GCA_004356735.1 Deltaproteobacteria bacterium | reverse complement strand
CGGCCCGTGCCAGCGGGCCGCAGCACGTGTCCACGCCGGCGGCGACCAGACCGACGCCCTGAACGACCTGCTCCGCCAGAGCGCTGATATTCTCCAGCGCCCGGTCACCGGCTGGATCGCCGAGGTTCGGGACATCGAGACGCTGCGGATTCCCCTGGAGTTCATTTCTCGTCCGTCACTGGGCGTGGCGGTGTCGGTCACCCACCGACGGGTTCCCGGAGAGGCGTGGGGAACCTACGTGGTGATGTTGGTGGTTGCCGATCCCGAGGCGTTCGGCGCCTGAAGTCCACCGGCGCGGCGGCGCAGCTCGCGAGACCAGGCCCAGCCCAGGAAGCGCTCTACGCCGCGCACCACGTGGGTCGTGCGCAACGAGTGGAAGATCTCGAATGCGTGCTGTGCGCCCGGGATCTCGGCATAACAGACCGGCTGCTGCGACGTCGCGTGGAGGCGCCGATGGAAAAGCCTCGCCTCTTCGACCGGTGTCAGACTGTCGTGGGTGCCTTGCACGATGAAGAAGGGCGGTGCGTTTTGGTGGATTCTGTGGAGTGGAGAAGCTTTCTCCCATTCCTTTCGGTGTGTTTCGAGTGATGTCTTCATGACGTGCTTCTGGAGGAACTCGATCAGTCCATCGTGGAGCTGTCGTCCGTGGGTGTTGGTGAAGTCATAGACGCCGTAGAACGGGACGCAGGCCTGTACGCGGGTGTCCTCGTCCTCGAAGCCGGGCTGCCACTCGACGTCGTTGCCGGTCAGTCCGACCAGCGACGACAGGTGCCCGCCCGCTGAGCCGCCGGTGGCCACGATGAAGTCGGGGTCGCCGCCGTAATCGGCGATGTGGTTGCGGACCCAGGCCAGGGCCCGTTTCACGTCGATGATGTGATCGGGCCAGGTAGCCCTTGGCGACAGCCGGTAGTTGATCGAGACGCACACCCAGCCGGCCCGGGAGAGCTGCAGCATCAACGGCAGGGCTTGGTGCCGCTTCTGGCTGATGACCCAGGCACCGCCATGGATCTGGAACAAGACGGGAGCGCCCTGGGCGCCGACCTTGGGAACGTACACGTCGAGCAGGCCGCGAAAGCCGTGCTCGGGCGCATACGGGATGTCGGCGTGTCGCTTGACCTCGGGGTCGAGCAGCAGAAAGGGAATCAGCCTCCGGCCCGGCCGGAGCGGTCGCTCCATCGCCTTGGCCACTTCCGGCTCGATCTCGTCCCGGTAGGTCTCGCCGAGTCCGTCCTCCAGGGCGAGTTCGATGGCCGGTGCGGCGTGGTGCGAGATCACGGCCAGGCCGAACAGGCCGATCCAGGATGCGAGGCTGATGCCCAGGCCCAGCCAGCCGGGCCAGGCCTCCAGGGCGCCGGCCCACACGAAGAAGACGGTCGCGATCAGCTGCCAGGCGAAGTGATGGGAGGAGAGCTCGGAGGTGAGCCAGCCCGCGAGGAAGCTCGGCCCCGTCAGGCTTCCGCGAACCCGTGCGGGCAGGTAGGCGTTGAACGTGAACCACGCTCCGACGACGGTCACAGCAAGAAAAAACCACGGCATCTCGAGAGTCTGCCAGAGCGCCAGCTTTCGTGTCGCATCGACCCCCAGTCGCCCAGGGGCTCGGGTAACCTCACAACATGAGTTCGCGCCGCTATCAGCTACAGGATCCGGAACTGAACCAGTCCGTTGAGGACCTGGTCGAGCGCGCCAGCGAGCTCTACGGCGTCGAGGTCGGCGCTGAATACGTGCGAGAGATCCTGGTGACAGGGCTCCGGCTGCTTCACGACGGTGCCGCGCCCTCCGATATCCGGCTCACGAACAACGCCCTGAAGGAGCTGAGACACGCCTTCCGCGTGTTTTCGCCCTATGCCCATCACCGAAAGGTCGCCGTCTTCGGCAGCTCCCGCACCAAGGCGGGATCGCCGGACTGGGAACAGGCCCGGCTGTTCGCAGAGAAGATCGTGCTTGCCGGCTGGATGGTCATCACCGGCGCGGGCAGTGGCATCATGGCGGCGGCCCAGGGCGGCGCCGGGCGCGAGGCGTCGTTCGGGGTCAACATCCGCCTGCCCTTCGAGCAGGCCGCCAACGAAGTGATCGCCGACGACCACAAGCTCATCAACTTCCGATATTTCTTCACGCGCAAACTCATCTTTGTGAAGGAGGCCCATGCCATCGCGCTCTTCCCCGGCGGTTTCGGCACCCACGACGAGGGCAACGAGGCGCTCACCCTGATCCAGACCGGCAAGGGCGAGATCCTGCCGGTGGTGTTCATCGACCGGCCCGGTGGCAGCTACTGGAAAGACTGGAGCGCCTACGTCAACACCCATTTCTACGAAGAAGGCTTCATCAGTCCCGAAGATCTCAGTCTGTTCAGCGTCACCGACGACGTCGGCACGGCGATCTCCGAAATCTTGAACTTCTACAGCAACTATCAGTCGAGTCGCTGGGTTCACGACCGTCTGGTCTTGCGTGTCCACCAGGCTCCGAACGACGAGGAGCTGGATCAGCTGAACGCGGACTTCAAGGACATTGTCGTCGAAGGTGAGATCGAGGTGAGCGAGGGCCTGCCGCAGGAAGGCGGAGAAATGGCGGAGCTGCCGCGGGTCGTGCTGCGCTGCGGTCGGGGCAAGCGGGGCCGGATTCGGCGCCTGATCGATGCGTTGAACGAGCTGGTACCCCACGTTTCGTCGCCGCCCGCCGAAGCCAGCCCCCCTGAAATCCTACCCGAGCCGATGCCCGATTCCGCAGAGACTGCCGAGGACGCCGAAGACTGACGGTCCCGTGCCGTGATCGGACGGCCGGGCATCCGCGCGGGCTCGCTGCGGTTCAACCGCAGGGCTGGGGCGCTTTGGGCGCCGGCCCCAGGTGGACCAGACGGTCGCCGGTCCATCGCATGACCTGGTCGCGGGCCTCGACGCGATCCCAATCGAAGTCCGCCAGCAGCTCGCGCGGTGTGCGTGGAGCGTCATCGTCGGTCAATCCGGCAACGTGGGCGAGGAGACCGCACAAGGCGTCGGCTGCGACGTGGCGCTTGAGCGAGTGCCAACCGACGGCGCCGTGAAGCTTGGCGAGCTTGTCCCCGTCTTCCTCCAGCAGCAGGAGATGGTGGCGCATCACGGGCTCGGGCAGGCCGAGTGCGCGCTGCAACACACGATGGATGGCGGTGCTGGACGCCAGGTCGCGACCACGGACGATCCGGGAGATTCCGTCTTCGGCGTCGTCGACTACGACGGCCAGGTGGTAGGCGAAAGTTCCGTCCCGTCGGAGCAGTACGGGATCCCCCATGGCGTCGAGCGGGTTCTGGGAAAGGTCGAGCCCGGATTCATCGCTGATTTCGATCCGTCCAGCCGGGAGTCGCAACCGCAGCGCTTCGTTCGTGTCGCGCCATCCGTTGGCGGTCAAGGGTCGCTTGCGACAAGTCCCTGGATATCGAAAGCCACCATCGGCCGCGGGGAGAGCCGAGCGGCGGATCTGGGCGCGACTGCACCTGCACGGATAGAGCAGGCCGGCTCTCGCCAGACGGTCGAGAGCCGCCTCGTGTGCTTTGCGCTGATGGCTCTGGATGGCCTCGTCGTCCCAGTCGAATCCGAACCAGTGAAGCGCCGCGCGCATGTCGTCTGCGAACTCGGGCGTGCAGCGTGTGGTGTCCACATCCTCCAATCGAAGCCGGATCCGAAGACCGCGCTGGCGCGCATCGAGCCAACAGAGCAGGGCGGCCAGCAACGTACCCGGATGAGCCGGTCCCGATGGGGTCGGTGCAAATCGGCCGACTCGGCTGGCTTGAGCGTGATGGGTTATCACGGCTTGAGGCGGTCTGCGGCCCAGCCGCCGGGAACCGTGCCGTCGATGCTGACCTGACGCTCCTGAAAGCGCCATCCCGCGTCGGTTCGCCGATAGCGGTCGACGTAGCGACCCCAGTGATCGAGGCCCGCATCGGTCAGGACCTGGTAATAGCAGCGCCCTCGGGCTGCGTCGGGATCCAGCACGTCGATCTGATGGGTCGCGGTGAAGTGTCGGATCAGGCGCCCGCCGGGTCTGCGGCCGTTGCCGATCGCGACGGATTCGAAGAACACTCGGATGTTCTCGCGTCCTTGATGGGTTCCGTCGGGCACCACGAGGACGGCGTCGTCGGTGAAGAGTTCCAGCATCGTCTCGAAGCGGCCGGCGTCGCCGCTTGCATTGTAGCGGGCGACCAGGTCCCGGATGCTCTCTCTCGCGACGAGTTCCCACGTCTCCATGCGGCTGCCTGCTCGGATCCTACTGGTTCGGAGCCGTGAGGCTTGGCGTTACGATCGTGCCCGGCAGCGTGCCACGATTGATGCCGATGCGGATCGGTGCGTCTGGACGCGTGCGATCGAAGATCAGGAAGTCGGTGAGTCCATCGCCGTCCAGGTCGCCGAGTCGCAGTGAACCGTTCGTGTCGAGCTCCTGCCGCAAGTCGCGGGTCGCGAAGGGTTTCTTGCCGCCGCCGAGATAGATCTCGATGGCCTTGCCGTCGCCGGAGCTGATGCGATCGAGCAGGCCATCGCCGTTGAAGTCGGCCGAGAGAGTCGGCACGAAGCCCCGAGGTTCGAAGATGTCGAGTCGAATTCCCAGATCGAGCTTCGATTTGTGGGCCGCCGGGACGGCGTACACCGTTTCTGCGTCGGGAACGAAGATCGAGATCTCGATGTCGATGGCCTCCTGCACCAGCAACTCGATGATTTCGAGCACCGTCATGGGAATTCGAGCCTGGATCAGCTCCGGCAGACCGTCGGCGTCCAGGTCCGCGAACTGGTACGAGATCCACGCATCCTCATCGAGAAACTTCTGATCCGGATTTTCGAGGTCCCAGCGGCCATTCTTGTTCAGGTGGAACGTGGTCTCCGATTTGGCATTCAGGAAGCCTCCCGTCGTGTAGGTCACCAGTAGATCGATCGCGCCGTCGCCGTTGAAATCGACGGGCAAAACCCGGACGTTGCTGGTGCCACGGATCTGGTCCTCGACGGTGAGTCGACCGAGAGTGAGGCGCAGGTCCGGCTGGCTGTCGAACGAGCTATCCGGGCGCTGCAGGAACACCCGGACCTCGTGGCGATTGCTCGCGATCACGTCGCCACGTCCGTCCCCATCCACGTCACCCACGTCGAGGCGTGGGAAGTCGTAGTACTGCTCGATCTCGTTCTCGCCGATCAACGGTCCCGGACGAGGCGGGATGAAGTAGTTGGCGCGGTGGCCGACTTCGAGTAGGGCGACCAGGCTTCCGTCAGGCTCGAAGATCGCGCATTGACCATGGAGTGGAACCAGCAGGCGAATGTTGGGGCCGATGCCGGTTCGTGCCATGCGCAGCCGGTCGAGACCGCGTTCGTCCGGTGAGGTTCCCAGCGTGAGCCGGTTGGGAACGCCGATCTCCCGCTGCTTCAACTCCCGATTGGCGAAGGAGAGAACCGAGACGCCCGGGCCTCGCAGCAGCAGGATCTCCTGACCGGGTCCATCGGGAAGATCGGCCACGTCGAAGGCAGCGGCTCCCGCGACGGCCGAGCTTCGAATATCCGGCTGGGCCAGCAGGCTCCCGTCTTCGCGCTGGAAGCGGACCTGGAGCTCGCGCCGCTCGTTCGGGGGAACGCCGTCGAGGGAGACCGAGAAGAGGTCGGTCCTCCCGTCGCCATCGAGGTCGGCGAACTCGGCCGCCACAATCCGGCCGCTGCCCGGTAGCTCGGCGATGTCGAAGGCACGCACGTCGGCGCGAGCCGGCGCGAACGCGAGGCAGGACAGCCCGATCGCTGCCAGTCCGGATCGGGTTCCGAGGCGGATTCGCATGGCACACCCATATAGCGCGTCTGCTCGGTCGCGTGCGGGTCGACCGTGTTCTGCCTTGCGAAAGCCGAGGCGACTGAGGCAGAGTCTTTCGTTCATGGAGCTCCAGGTTCACGGTCATCCGCTTCACACCCGATCCCTCAGCATCACATTGTATGCAGCCGAGGCCGAGTCCATGCGCGTCAGCGCAGAGCTGGTCGATCTGCGCAAACGCGGCTTCGTGCCCGTGGGCGGTGATCTCCAGCCGGCCGGCATCGTGCACCTCATGCAGCTCGAGGCCGAGGTCGATTTCGCCGCTCGCCGTCTGCGCCGCATCGAAGCGAAACAACCCCGGGTAGCCTTCGAACCGTCGGAGCGAACCGCCGGCGAGAGCTGCCGCGATCCGGCCGGACGCCTCGACGCTCTCGCGGGGGCGGGTCTCGGTGAGGGCTGGGCGCGGGCCGTGGGCGAGCGGGTCGGCGGGCCGCGTGGCTGTACCCACATCCTCACGCTGGCCCAGCTGCTGGGGTCCACCGTGTCCTGGGCCCTGGAGAGCGACGAACTTCGGGACTTCGATTCCGACGCCTGGCCCGAACGGGCGAAGCTCTTTCGCCGCGATCTGATCTTCGACGGCTACTGCGAAGACGGACGGCTCCAATTGGTGGGACAGCTCACGGACCTGGCGTTCCGGCCGGCGGCCGCCGTGGTCGCCCCCCTCGAGCGCTTCGGTGGGTTGTACGAGCTTCGGCTGGTGGCCGACGTGGAGACCGAGCGTTTCTCGATCGCTTCGCTGCGTGCAGCCGATCGGCATCGGAGCATCGAGGGCGTGGCGACGCCCTGGCGAGATCTCGGATCGGACGTGGCCGATCTGGTCGGAACCGAGCTTCGTGCGGGTGTGAGCGCAACGATCCTTCGCCAGCTGGCGGATCGTCCCGAAGCGCAACCGCTGCTCGCTGCGCTCCTCAACCTGACACCCGCCTACTACCAGTGCCTGGCCAACCTGGCCGAGGAGGTGCCGTTCGATGTCCGCCATCGCGCCGACGTGGTCGGCATGGGTGGACTGCCCGGGTCCTGTTATATGTGGCGCACCGACGGGGCTTTGCACCAGCTTCGGACGGAACCGCGCCACCAGAACCGGCATGAACCGGAAGAGGTGAAGTCATGAGACATGCGTTCCGATTTGGAGTCCAGCTTTCGAATCTGCCGGGCCGCGACTGGCGTGACCGGATTGGTTCGATCGAGCGGCTCGGCTATTCGAGTGTCTTCTGGCCCGATCACTTCGGAAGCCAGTGGGAGCCGACTGCGGCGATTGCGGCCGTAGCCGCTGTGAGCGAGCGTCTCAAGATCGGAACCCTGGTGTACGACGTCGACTATCGACACCCGGTGGTGCTCGCCAAGGCAGCGGCGACGATCCAGCTGCTCTCGGGCGGGCGCCATGAGTTCGGCATCGGAGCCGGCTGGATGGAGAGCGACTATCGCGAGGCCGGCATGCGCTACGACCGACCGGGTCTGCGCATCGAGCGACTGGACGAAGCTCTCCAGATCATCCGCTCGATGTGGTCCGAGGACAAGACGAGCTTCGCGGGCCAGCACTACCAGATCCAGGACATTGCCGCGGCCGTAGAGCCTTCCATGGGAACGCCGCCCAAGCTGCTGATCGGGGGCGGCGGGCCGCGCATCCTGCGCCTGGCCGGGCGCCATGCCGACATCGTCGGGATCAATCCCAAGATCGTCGAAGGTCGCGTCACGGCGGAGACGCCGGCCGATCAGGCGCCCGAGCGCGTGCGGCAGAAGGTCGCGTGGGTTCGCGAGGGCGCCGAAGCCGCCGGACGTGACCCGGACGCGATCGAGTTCAATTCCCTCAGCTTCGTGGTCGCCATCACGGACGATCCCAAGGGCCTGCGCGAGGCGCTCGCGCGCAATAGCGGGATGACGCCGGAGCAGGTCGCCGATTGTCCGCTTTTCCTGACGGGCCCCGGCTCCGAGATCCGCGACCGCCTCGAGAAGCGACGCGAAGACTGCGGTATCAGCTACGTGGTCATCCAGGGACGAGACCCCGAAGTGCTCGAGAGCTTCGCAGAGCAGGTGGTGGAGCCGCTATCGGGCCACTGAACCCGGTGCGAGTCAGGGATTTCCGGGTCGGCATTTTTCAGGTCATTGTTTCCCCAGGTAGACCGAGTACTCGAAGCCGTCGGCGATGTGGAGCGTTGTCGACGCGAAGCCGCGTTCACCGGACTGCATCGACTCGACGTAGGGCCTCAGCGACTTGCGGAAGGTGAAGATGTTGTCGGCCAGCACGACCGAGCCCGGCCGCAGTCGCGGCGTCACCCGCTCGAGCACCGGGATGTAGAGGTCCTTCCAGCCGTCGAGCAGGACCAGGTCGATTGGCTCGGGCAGATCTCGAAGCGTCTCCATGGCGTCTCCGAGGCGGACGTCGGCATGGGCTGCCAGACCGGCTGCCTCGAGGTTCGCCTTGGCCACCTGCACCTTGGAGGCTTCGATTTCGGAGCCGATCACCTCGCCGCTTCCGTTGTCGCGGACCGCGGCGGCCAGGTAGATCGT
>SMWR01000180.1 GCA_004356735.1 Deltaproteobacteria bacterium | reverse complement strand
GAGGTTTTCGATTAGGATCCTCTTTTTGAATCAATAGGTTAGACTTCTCACCGGTGGTTCTCTGACGATGTATACCGCGTTCTACGGCCTTCGCGAAAAGCCGTTCAGCCTCACCCCGGATCCGCGTTACCTGTTCCTCTCGGACTCCCACCGGGAGGCGCTGGCTCACCTGCTCTACGGAATCGAGCAGGGCGAAGGCTTCATTGCCCTGACCGGCGAGGTCGGCACCGGTAAGACGACCCTGAGCCGTACGCTCCTCGAGCGACTCAGTCCCGAAACCAACGTGGCCTTCATTTTCAATCCGACGCTCAACGGAGAAGAATTCCTGCGCACGATCTGCGACGAGTTCGGACTGGCGACAGCGGGCCTCAACCGACCGCAGCTCAGCAGTCTGCTCAACGAATTCCTGCTGACCGAGAAACGCAAGGGACACCGGGTGCTGCTGATCGTCGACGAAGCGCAGAATCTCGAGCCGCGTACCCTGGAAGAGGTGCGGCTGCTCTCGAATCTCGAGACCTCCACGTCGAAGCTGATCCAGATCCTCCTGTTCGGTCAGCCCGAGCTCGACGACATGCTCGACTCCAAGGAGTTGAGACAGCTCCGGCAACGGATCAGCGTGCGCTGGTGTCTTACGACGCTGTCGGCCTCGGAGACGGCCGAGTACGTGCGACACCGTCTGCGCGTAGCGGCGGGTCGGGACCCGGGCGAGCTGTTTGATCCCCGTGCGCTTCGAGAGGTGCAGCGACGGACGAGGGGAGTTCCGCGACTCGTCAACCTGCTCTGCGACCGCGCGCTCCTCGCAGGCTACGCCGTCGGCGACCGCACCATCGGTTCGGTGCATGTGAGACAGGCCGCCAAGGAAATCATGGGTGCCCGCCGCCGCCGCTTGGCGAAGCGATGGGCCTGGAGAAGTAGCGCCGTTGCGGGCGTGGCGCTGGCCGCCATTGCTGCCGGCGCGTGGGCCTGGCAGCAGCGCAGCGACGAGGGCTGGATCCTGTCGGGCAGCTTGCCTCCGGTGTCCGCTCCTCCGGCCCCGGCCGCACAGCGTTCCTCTCCGGATTCAATCGCCGGCGTTCTTTCCGCGGTTTCGATCTCGGCGCTAAAGGTTGAGCATGTCGGAGAGGTTCTCGAATGAGTACGATTCTGAAGGCATTGCGTCGCTTGGAAGAGGATCGCGACGCCCCGCCCGACCGGTCGCTTCGCGAAGAGGTCGCCGATCCGGAAGTACCCCGGCGCACGGAGCGTTCCAGACCGTCGCTCGTCATGGTGGGAGTCTTGCTGGTTGCCTTCGTCTTGACCGGCACCGGTACGTACTGGCTCGTCACGTCGGATTTGACGTCGACGGACGTGACGGCCGCCGTAACGGCTGCCGCGCCTGCGCCGACCTCGGCAGGTTCGACCCCGTCGTCGCCGGGACCTCCCGCAGTCGTTGCCGATTCCCGCCCGCACGAGCCTGAGCTTTCGCCGGCCGCACTCGAGTCTCTGGTGTCCGTCGTCAAGCGCGACCCACCACAGCCGCGCATCAGCGCCTCGCCGGAAATGGAAGTCAGTTCAGAGGTGGCGTCAGCCGGCCCTGGGCCCGGCGCCGAACCGATTTTTTCGAAGTCATGGCGCAGCGCTGCCGGCCTCCCCGGCCGGCACAAGGGCCGCGTCGCGATTCCCGTGCCCAGACGGCGCTTTCACAATCAGACGACGCCCGAGGACGCACTCGAGCCCGACGAGCCTCCGCTGCGCCCCGTCGCGAGTGCGCCGCTGCCGTTGCTCGCGCTTGTCGAGTCCGTGCCCGCAAGCGAAGTCGCCGGAGACCCGGTCGAAACGCTGCCGACTCCGGTCGCGGCGTCATCAAGCTCGGCGCCCCCGAGCCAAACGGCAAGTGTTTCGCAGCCGATGCCGGAGCCCGAGGCTGCGCCGGAGCCGACTTCAGGGCCCGAGCCGTTGTCCGAAGCGGCTGCCGCGCCCGAGCCGACTCCCGCGCAGACGCTGGCTGCCGAGTCCAGTAGCAGTGGGCCGACCTTTACGGTCGAGCGCACGGTGTGGCACCCGATTGCCGCCAAGCGGCTCGCGGTGGTGATCGTGGGCAGTGGCGCTCCCCGCGAAGTTCGCGAAGGCGACGAAATTGGCACCGCCGTCGTCGCCAAGATCGAACCTTCCAGCGTCATCTTCAGCGAGCAGGGCAAGGAGTTCCGTCGCCGCATCGGCGACTGAGCGATCCGGACCCGATCGGCACATTTCCCTCCAGCGTGATGGCTTCCTCGCGCAGTTCGCCGCTTCGGCGAACTGCAAGCCGCCCCTTGGGCGGCCCTTCAGCGCAGGCAGATGGAGCCGTTGGAGGTCCGCAGCTTGATCGGGCAGCCGCCGGCGCCCAGGCGCCCGCGGAGCTGGCCGCTGCGTTCGCGGGTGGCCTTGCAGAGCGGGCGGTCGTTGCGGATCACGCCGTTGTCGACGCGGATGTCCACGTCGGCATCCACTTCGTCGGGCAGTTCGAGCACGATGCGACCGTTACTGGTGGCGAGCTGCACACCTTCACGACCCAGGATGTTGATGGACACGCGGATCAGGCCGTTGGAGGTCGAGGCATCGATCGATCCGCAATGGTTGGTCAACTCGATCTTGCCATTGCTCGAGCGGGCGACCAGCTTGCCCTCGGTATCACAGCAGCAGACCCTGGCATTCGACGTGCTGATTTCGATGTCGCCCTTGATATCGTAGAGTTCCACCGACCCGTTGCTCGACCGTGCGCGCACGGTGCCACAGAGGTTGCGCACTCCGACCTTGCCGTTGGACGCGATGATCTCGGTGCTGAGACTGCGAGGCACGCGCACGGTCAGGTTGACGTAGCCGCGCCGATTCCATCGGCTCGGAATATCGACCTCGATCTCGGCGACGTCTCCGTCGAGCCCGTGGATGATGCGGATGCTGTCGAGCATATGGGTCGCGGCCTCCGCAGACTCGGCGCGCGCCGTCTTGAGCGCGCGGACCTCGATGTCCGACCGATCCTCGCCGATGACGCTGGTCCTGCCGTTGGCGTTGTGGATCCGGAAGTTCTCGCTGGCTGGAGTGCTGAAGTGGAGCACTTCTTCCCGCTCGGCCTTCTCGCTCCAGGGTACACCCGCCAACAGGGTTCGCAGCAGACTGCCGAAGCCCCCTTCGCGACCCATGGAGGACCCGGCCAAACCGTCGTCACGGTGTCGGACGCTCATGCTCCTGCCTCCTGGGAAGCGCGCTGTGTGTGATGCATCAGCCGCTCGAGGACGGCACCCCCCGGACCCCGCAGCGAGATGGAGGCGACCGGCGTGAGTTCGGACGCCTCGGGGTTCACCTCGATCACCACGCCCCCGTTGCGCAGCACCTGCAATGGAAACTCGGCAGCGGGATAGACCGTGGCCGAAGTGCCGGCCACGATCATGCAGTCGGCGCGGCCGACCTCGTCGTAGCAACGTTTCAAGACGTCGGGTGGAATCGGCTCACCGAAATGAACGGTGTCGCCCTTCACGATTCCGTCGCATTCCGGGCAGCGGGGCGGCAGGTCGTCGGGGTCGATCTGGAATTCGTTCTGCCGAAAGCGCGTCATGCACTCGGTGCAGCGCAGCAAGAAATGATTCCCATGGATCTCCAGCAGGTTCTGCTGCCCCGCCTGGCCGTGGAGATCGTCGATGTTCTGGGTGATGAGTGCGTCGCAATGGCCGATGCGTTCGAGCCCGGCCAGTGCGCAGTGTCCCGAGTTGGGCTTGGCGGCCGCCAAGGTCTCTCCCAACGCCTTGGCCCACGGCGCCTTCGGGTTCAGACGGTCGCGCCAGGCCTGGGCCGGATCACGCAGGAAGCGCTGATAGCCGTCCATGGGCGGCTCGCCGTACCGGGTCCACAGACCGCCCGGGCCGCGGAACGGCGGGATGCCGCTTTCGACCGACAGACCGGCACCCGTGAGGCCGACCACGTGATCTGCCTGTGCCACGGCCCGGCCTGCCCGCGCGATTTCGGCGTCGAGCGCGTCGGTCAGAAAGAAGTCGTCGGGTGCGCGTGCTTGGCCCATGGTCTCAATGGAAGGTCTTTTTGTTTCGGTCGTTCTGCTTGCGCTGCTGCTGGTGATCCTCTTGCCGGACGGCCCGCAGCCGCTGGCGCATCCGCCAGCGGCGCCAGCGGTATTGGATCTGCTTGAAGCTCAGCGGGTTGCCGGCCTGGTTGCGTCGGCGCATGTAGATCCAGCCCACCAGCACGCCGCCGAGGTGGCCGATGTGGCTGATGTTGCCGCCTGGGCTGAAGAAGATGGTCATGAAGAAGAGGGCCGGAATCAACCAGATGGCTCGAAACGCGATCGGCGGGAAGATCAGCATGATGGTGCGATCGGGCCAGGTGAGCGAATAGGCGAGCAGTACGCCGTAGATGGCGCCCGAGGCGCCCACTGTGTGGGTGCGCAACACGGAGAAGTCCGCGCTCGGAGCGATGAGCGTGAGGTACGGCCAGCTCGCGATGATGAAGCCCGCGCCCACGCCACAGAGCAGGTAGTAACGCAGGAAGCGTTGCGGCCCCCAGGCCATGGCCAGCTGCGAGCCGAACATCCAGAGTGCCAAGCAGTTCAACGCGATGTGACCGAAACTGCCGTGGAGCCACATGTAGGTGAAGGGCTGCCAGAGATAGCCGCCCTGCCAGACCGCGATCGGTGTCACGGCGCCGAGCGCGAGCACTCCGGGGGCCAGATACTGGGCAACGAACACGACCGCATTTGCAATCATCAGCTGCTTGATGATCGGGGGCGTGACCGGCGGTCCGAAGCCGAGTCCCTGCTGACGGCGTCCGTACACCTGTGAGTGTCTCCTGTGGGCCTGCGTCGATGGCCCTTCATGCATGAGCTGATGGCTGTCGTCCGGATGAACACCGGTACGATGCTGTCTGACCCGATAGTTGCGGGAAGGGCGCGCGAGTCCCGCGGATCCTGGATAGCCTAAGAAGTCTAAGTGCGTGCGTCAACTCGGTTATTTGTCTGGTGCCAGATTCTCCAACAGGTGCCTGGCCAATTCCGCTTTAAGACCGGACAGATCCAGCACCGGTAGCGTCAGCGCGAACGCCTCACGGAGTTCGGCGATGCGCTGTCGGCAATGGGGAGCGTCCCCGACAATCAGGGCCGGAACAATCTCGTTATCCGGAATGCTTTGAAACCAAGGGTTTAGCCGCCGAAACGCACCCAGCTGAGCGATCGGATTGTCTCCGAGTCGCGTGAAGAGCAGCAGGCTTCGGCCCAGCTCCTCGGGGTCCCGACCGATGGCTTCGCAGGCCTGGGTCAGTCGGGCAACGGCTCGGTCCAGCCGGGCCGGGATCGGCGGCAGGTTGATCTCCCAGAGGTCGGCGTGTCGGGCAACGACCTCCAGCATGCGCGGCCGTCGAGCGGCGACCGTGATCGGCAGCGCGCCGGGTGCAGGTCGCACCCGCGCCTGCTCAAGCTGAACGAAGCGTCCCTTGCGCGTCACCGACTCGCCGCGCCACAACGCGCGGATCGCATCGAGGGACTCGTCGAGCCAGGCGACCCGATCCAAAGTGGACAGTCGCTCGAGACCGAAACGAACGTCTTCCTGCCGGTCGCCAATCGCGATCTGGAAACGCAGTCGGCCCGGCGCAAGTCGGTGCGCCGTGGCCACGGCCTGAGCGAGGCGCGCGGCGTTCCAGTGGTGGACCAGTCGCAGCGAACCGATCTGGATCCGCGAGGTCCGGGCCAGCAGTGTCGTGGTGACCGTCCACCCGTCGAGGCAATCGACATCCGTACGGCGCCCCAGCAGGCTGATATCGCCGTCGACGAAGGCTGCGTCGTAGCCCAGCTCCTCGGCGAGCAGCACCAGCTCGACGAGGTCTTCCCAAGGGTGGACGTGCCAGCCCAGGTAAACGCCGAGGGGCGCATTCGTGCTCACGACAGCCGACCCAAGCGATGGGCGGCGTGGATCAGAGCCATGGCGCTCTTGGCGTCGGTGAGCTCGCCGTTCCACACCAGCGCCAGCGCCCGCTCGAGGCTCATCTCGACGGGCTCGATCAGCTCGTCGTCCTCGGGGTGCATGCTGACGCGTTCCAGGTCGTAGGCCGCGAAGAGGTGGATCCGCTCGTCGGTGAAGCCGGGGGTGCTGAAGATCCAGCCCAACGCCTCCAAGCGACCGGCGCGTACCCCGGCTTCCTCCTCGAGCTCCCGGGCGGCGCAGATCTCGGGCGTCTCGCCGTCGTCGAGCTTCCCCGCCGGCACTTCGAGAATCGTTCCCCCCGCAGCGTGCCGGTATTGCCGGATCAGCAAGACCCGGTCGTCCGACAAGAACGGGACGACGGCGGACGCCCCCGGATGACGCACGATGTCCAACTCGATCAGCACCCCGTTGGGCAGGCGAACCCGCTCGGTGTTGACGACGACGTGGAAGCCGCGTTTGATCTCTTCGGAATCCTGCATCCCGCTGAGCTTACAGGAGTGGCCAGGTGGCACAGGGCGTCTCCGAGCGGGCCGTCACCATCGCAATGGAAGGCGGTCAGCTGGCACTCGAGGGAATCTTCCTGCCCGGCGAAGGCGACGAGTGTATGGGCGCCGTCGTCGCGCCCCCCCACCCGCTCTACGGCGGGAGCATGGACGGACCGGTGGTGAACGAGCTGGCCTACGCCTGCCAGAAGGCGGGCCATGCCTCGCTCCGATTCAATTGGCGCGGCGTAGGCGCCAGCGCTGGGACGACCAGCGACAAGGCCGAGCACGCCGATGAAGACTACAGCGCCGCGACCCTCTACCTCGAAGAGACCGTCGCGGCTCCGCTGATCGCGGCCGGCTACTCCTTCGGTGCCGCGGCTGCGATCCGCGCGTGCCAGCGCCATTCGCGCTTCCGGTGCCTGTTGCTGGTGGCTCCGCCGCCTGCACTCTTCGACTCAAACGCCTTGGCGGGACTCGGCCGCAGGTTGCTCCTGCTGACGGGCGAGTACGACGAATTCGCGCCGCCCGAGGCTCTCGAGGCGATCGCGAGCGGCATTCCGTCTGCAACTCTTCACGTGATCCCCGAGGCCGACCACTTCTTCATGAAGGGCCTGGCCGACATTTCTCGGGTCGTCCAAGGCTGGCTGTAGCGATCTGGCGCCTGAGGAACCCCCTGCTGATGTCGACTCTCCTCCGCTACGCGCTTCAGAATGCCGCCAGGCTGGGATCTCGATGGAGGCCGTCGTCGCCGTTCCCTTGCGGGCCTAGGAAACGGCGGGCAGGACGAGACGGAACACCGCGCCGCCTTCGCGGCCGGATTCGACCGTGATCCGCCCGCCGGCCTCTTCGACGATTCGACGGGTGATGGCGAGACCGAGGCCGCTGCCGCCCTCCCGCATCGATACGAAGGGCTCGAAGATCCGCTCCCGATCCTCGAGCAGCACGCCGGGCCCGTCGTCTGTGACCCGCAGCTCGACACTGTCCTCATAGGCGCGAGCCGTCAGTCGAACCCGGCCCGAGTGGGGTGAGGCTTCGATTGCGTTCTTGGTGACATTGAGCAGCGCCTGTCGCAGCGCATCTCGCGACATGGCGATCAGCGGCAGGTCTTCCTGCCACTCGACCTCGATCGTGACGCCGCGCGCCTGGGCCGGATGACGCAGCAGCTCGGCCAGGGTGTCGAGGCTCTCGCCGGGATTGCTCGTCGATTCGTTGCCCGCAGTCGAGTGCGGTGCATGGATCAGGACGTCGAGCAGACGTTCGACCCGACCGAGCTCCTGGGTCGCCACCGAGAGGAAATCGGTGACGAACTCAGGGTCCTTGAGGCGTTCGGGCAGCAGCTGTAGAAAGGTCTTGACCGAGACCAGCGGGTTGCGGACTTCGTGGGCGATCTCGGCCGCGAGCGTGCCGAGTGTTGCCAGGCGATCGAGTCTGCGCAGCCGATCATCGAGGTTCTCCAGGCGCTGCAACGCGCGCGCGGCCGCCAGGGGTGCCGAAACACGACGCGTCGCTGCGTCGAGCGTGGCCAGGGTTCGCGGCCGGATCGTCCCCGATTCCAAGGTCAGCACGAGCACGGACAAGGTGTGGCGGGCGCTGTCGTGGATCGGAGCCACGGCGGTCGCAGACCGTCTGGGGAACAGACGTGTGAGGGCGGCGGGAACGCCCGGCTCGCTGAGCAGCGTCGCATGCGGTAGTGCCGCCGCCGCCGACCATGCGGCTGCGTCCGGGGTGATGGGAGGCGAACCTTCGAACGCGGCTGCCACGACCACGGGATCGCGATTTGCGGCCGGTGACCAGACGGAGACCAGGGTGCTGCCCGTCAGCGTGCGCAGCCGTTGGACCAGTCCCGAGAGCAGCGTCTGTTCGTCTCGCAGGATTTCTTCGATGCGGAGCGTGAGAGAATTTGCGTCCGTCGTAAACGTCGGCACCGACGAACTTGCATCCGCCGTCACGGGTCCTTCTCCTGTCATGGACTGCTTCCCTTCCACTGCTTCCATTCCTCCGATTCGATCGGAACTCTAGAGGTCGTCCATGCGGAGCAGGCGTCGCCCCTCGGTCTCGGTTTGGACGCTCTTGGCCGTCTTGGTGGGAACCGTGTCGACGCGGAACGCCTGGAAGACCGTGTTCTGGCTGGCGAAATCGGCCAGCAGGCCGGTCTTCCGATCGATGCGCGCGAACACGATCGTTTCGGGCACCTTGAAGTCGCGCAGCGGTCGCTTCCCCAGCGCGAATTTCATGAAGTCGACCCAAATGGGTGCCGCGGCGCGCGAGCCGGTCTCTCCCCAGCCGAGGAAGTGGCTCTCGTCGTGGCCGACCCAGACACCGGTGGCGATGCTGGGCGAAAAGCCCAGGAACCAGGCGTCGGCCTGGTCATTGGTGGTTCCGGTCTTGCCCGCAACGGGGCGTTTGAGTGCGCGCAGTCGCCAGCCCGTTCCGTGGGGATCGACTACGACGGCGCGCAGCAGGTCGGCGACGAGATAGGCCTCCTCGGGAGAGATCACCTGCTCGCGCTCGCCGCCCTCTTCCGGATCTTGTGTTTCGACGTCGAAGCCGTCGCCCTTCACATCGGGCAGCAGGCTTGCCAACGGAACGTTCTGGACGATCACCTGGCCGTCGCGATCGGTGACGCTGCGGATGAAGATGGGCTCCACTCGCAAGCCCTGGGAGGCAAAGGTCGCGTACGCGCGCGTCATCTCCAGCAGCGATATGCCACTCGAGCCCAGAGCCAGGGAGAGGTCACGATTGAGCGGCGACCGGATGCCGAGCTTTCTCGCATAGTCGATCACGAAGTCGACGCCCACGTCACGGAAGAGATGAACTGTTGCATTGTTCACCGACCGTGCCAGGGCCTCTCGCAGCGTAATCGGGCCGAAAAAGATGCGACCGTAGTTGCGCGGGCGCCAGATGAAGCCCGACTCCTCGTCCTTGTAGACGATTGGGCGGTCGAACACGATCGAAGCGGGCGTATAGTTCTTGGCGAGTGCCGCGCCGTAGATGAGCGGTTTGAACGACGAGCCCGGCTGGCGTCGTGCCTGGGTCACCCGGTCGAACTGGCTGCGCTCGAAGTCGTAGCCGCCGACCAGGGCGAGAACCTCTTCGCGGTCGACGTCGATGGACAGCAGGGCGCCTTCCACCCGGGGTTCCTGGTACAGACTGACTTTGGGCTCGTTGCCTTCAAGGGGGTCCGCGACCATGTCGAAGAGCGCGAGGTCTCCGACGCTGAAGACCTTGTCGATCGATCGTACCCGGCGCGGAGCCTTGTCCGGCACGGGTTCACGCGCCCAGGAGACGTCCTCGAGAGCGATGCTGGCAGACACATCCGGAGCGAAGCCGATCGTGGCCCGCTCGGCCTTCACGTCGACCGCGATGACCAGGCCTTCCAGTCTTCCCCGCGTAGGCAGCTCCGGAGGCTTCAGCCACCCGGATTCGGGCGTCGTCGCTGCGGCATCGCCGTTGCGCACCAACGCGTTCTTTTCGGCGAGCCGCACGAGGACCTCGGCGATCTCGGTTTCGGGGACGTTCCGCAGCGGTCCGCGGTAGCCTTGGCGCTTGGACAGGTGTTCGAGTCCCAGTCGCACGGCGCGGTAGGCTGCCAGCTGGAGGTCCAGGTCGAGGGTGGTCCTGATCACGAGTCCGCCCTCGAGCACGGCATTGCCGCCAAACTCGCTGAAGAGATAACGCCGGACTTCCTCCGTGAAGTACGCGGTGGCCTTGAAGATTTCGGAATCCTTCGGCGGAGCCAGCACGATCGGCTCTGCCCGCGCGCTCTGGTAGGTGGCCTCGTCGAGGAAGCCGTCGGCCCGCATGCGGCGCAGTACATAGCGCCTCCGGTTCTCGGCCTGATCCGGATTCCGACGCGGTGAATAGCGCGTCGGCGCCTTGGGAAGACCTGCGAGCTGGGCTCCCTCGGAGATGGTGAGCTGCGATACCTGCTTGTCGAAGTAGGTGCGCGTCGCCTCGCCAATCCCGTAGGCGCCGTCGCCGAAGTAGATCTGGTTGAGGTAGAGATAGAGGATTTCCTGCTTGCTGAAGCGCTCCTCGATACGCCGGGCGAGGATCATCTCGCGGATCTTGCGTCGATAGGTGCGCTCGGGGGTGAGCAGCAACCCCTTCACCATCTGTTGGGTAATGGTGCTGCCGCCCTCCTTCCTGTCTGAAATCAGGTTCTTCCAGGCGGCCCGCAGGATCGCCGGAACGTCGATGCCCGAGTGCTCGAAGAAGGCGCTGTCCTCGGCGGCAATGAAGGCCCGGACGACGTGGTCGGGCACCTCGTCGAGCGGGGTCAACTGGCGGCGCTCAACGAAGAATTCGCCGATTGGGCGGCCCTTTTGGTCAAGCACCCGGCTGGTCAGCGGGGGGCGGTAGTCACGGATGGTCTCGAGATCGGGGAGATCCCGAACGAAAGCGATGTAGAACGCCGCTGCCGCGAACAGGACTGCCACGCCGAGCAGGCCGATCGCCGCGAGCAGGATGCGGATCCCACGCGACTGCATGAAGAAACCCTCGTACCCCCGGGGGTTTACCAACCGTAGCCGACGGCGTGGCTCCTGCGCTACCGCTTTCAAGCACCTCTTGGAGCCAGCGCAATGACCCTTCCCCCGACTCATCGGTCGATCGCCGTCGTGATGGACCCCCTGGATGGCATCGACATCCAAGCCGACACCACCTTCGTATTGATGCTCGAAGCCCAACGGCGGGGCCACCGGCTCTTCTACGTCGACCCGGCGAATCTGGGGGTTCTGGACGGCCGCGCGACGGCCCGGGCTCGACCGGTCGAGGTCCGCCGCGAGCCGGGCAATCACTTCGAGCTGGGTCCCGAGCGGCTGCTGACGCTCGACGACGACTGCGACCTGGTGCTCCAGCGCAAGGACCCGCCGGTCGACGCGGAGTACATCACCGCCACCCAGATTCTCACCCTGTGTCGGCGCGCGCTCGTCCTGAACCGGCCGGCCAGCATCCTGAGCGCCAACGAGAAGCTCTACGCCTGCCGCTGGCCGGAGCTCATGGCGGAGACCCTGGTCACGCGGGAGATTCCGAAACTCGTGGATTTCATGGCGAAGCTGGGTGGAGAGATGATCGTCAAGCCGCTCGCTGGACGCGGTGGAGAGGGCATCTTCCACGTCTCGAACGCCGACCGGAACCTCTTCTCGATTCTCGAGCAGTCGACGAATTTCGGGACCCAACGGGTAATGGCCCAACGCTACCTCCCCGAGGTGAGGACCGGTGACAAGCGGATCCTGCTCGTCGATGGAGAGCCGATCGGCGCCCTGCTGCGGGTGCCCGCCGCGGGCGAGACCCGGTCGAACCTCCACGTCGGCGGCCAGCCGGCCCAGGCGTCGCTCGACGCAGACGACCAGCGCATCGTCGACGCGCTCGCCCCGTGCTTGCGCGAGGACGGCCTCTTCTTCGTCGGAATCGACGTGATCGGGGGCAAGCTGACGGAGGTCAACGTGACCTCTCCGACAGGCGTCCAGGAGATCAATGCCATCGAGAACGCGTGCCTGGAAGCCCGAATTCTCGACGGGATCGAAGCGCTGCTCGACGGGAATCAGGGTCCCCGCTGTTGATGCAAGGCGTCCTCCCGACAGGCGTTCTCAGCCTTTCCGACGGGAAAACCTCCCAAAAACCGGCCAGAATCCGCAATTAAGGGTCCTAAACGGTTGAAAAGGCGTTGACACTGCGCGCTCACCGACCGATCTTCTCGTCGGTGCGATTGCAATTTGAACTTCTCTCCATGCTGCGCACCTCCTCCACCGACCTCCAATCCCGTGACCCGTCCCCCACGCGGGAACAACCCGAAGACAAGGAGGTGGCTCATGGCCACGGTTGTCGCAAAGGCGGGAATCCGACGAGAAGCAGGTTGGCTCTACTTCCTCGACAAGCAGGGCGACATCAGTCGCGTTCGCATGCAGAGGTCGGGCCAGCGCATTCCGAGGGGACGTCAGAAGGTCGCGAAGTGCGGCGTCGACCGTGAAGACGGTTGGCTCTACTTCATCGACAAGAAGGGCAATGTCTGCAAGGTGAAGATGAAGCGGTCCAAGGCCCGACGCAAGACCGCACGCAAGACGACGACGCGCCGCCGAACGACGGCCCGTCGGAAGACCAAGAAGAAGACGGCTCGCAAGAAGCCGGCACGGCGCAAGACGGCGCGCAAGAAGACGGCGCGGCGCGCCCGTCGCTAACGACGGGCTCGTATCGGTGGGGGTGGGGCCGGCGACACTGCGTCGGTCCTGCCCCCGGCCAGCCTGCTTGCTGCTCCGCGGGCTACGCCCGCTCCGGGGAGCTGCTGACGCCTCCCACGGGGCCTGCTTGCTAGACTCTCCGTCGTGAGCGATGGAACCTCGGCCGCTGGCATCGAGGGCGCTCGCCGCACTGTCGGCGAGCACCCCTACGGAATCCTGATCGTCGATGACGAGTCCGCGATTCTCGAATCGCTCGAGCTGACCCTTGGCGGCGACTATCACGTCTTCACCGCGAACTCGGGCGAGCAAGGGCTCGAAATTCTCGAGCGCGAAGAGATCGCGCTGATCATCGCCGACCAGGTGATGCCCGGCATGCCGGGCGTCGAGTTCTTCGAGAAGGCGATCGAGCGCAATCCCAGCGCTATCCGCATCATGCTGACCGGCTATGCCGATATCGGCTCGCTGGTCCGAGCCATCAACGACGGCCGCATCTATCGCTACATCGCGAAGCCCTGGGAGCCGGAGGAGGTGCGCCTCAACGTGAAGCGCGCCCTCGAGGCCCACGAGCTGGCGACCGAGAACACCCAGCTCGCCGCTGCGCTTCGCGAGGCCAACGACCGGCTGCGGGCCGAGAACCTCTTTCTGCGTCGGGAAGTCGAGCGGCGTTATGGCTTCGACCAGATCATCGGCTCGAGTCCTGCGATGACGCGCGTCTTCGAGGTGATGGAGAAGGTGGCCGAGACCGATGTCACCGTACTGATCACCGGAGAGACCGGAACCGGCAAGGACCTGGTTGCCCGGGCCGTTCACTACGCCGGTGCGCGCAAGGGTCAGCGCTTCGTAGCCCAGAACTGTGCGGCGCTGCCGGATACGCTGCTCGAGAGCGAACTCTTCGGCCACAAGCGGGGGGCATTCACCGGGGCCCACGCCGACAAGAAAGGCCTGTTCGAGATCGCCCACCGTGGCACCATCTTCCTGGACGAGGTCGGCGAGACCCAGCCCGGCATGCAGGTGCGGCTCCTGCGTGTGCTTCAGGACGGAGAGATTCGGCCGCTGGGTTCGTCCGAGACGCGCCATGTCGACGTGCGTATCATCGCCGCGACCAATCGCGATCTGCCCCAGGACATTGCAGACAGTCGCTTCCGGGAAGATCTGTATTACCGCCTGCGCGTCGTCGAGATCCACCTACCGGCCCTGCGCGAGCGCCCCAGCGACATTCCGCAGCTGGCCCACCACTTCCTCGACTTCTGCAACCAGAAAATGGGCCGGAAGATCCAGGGCTTCACCAACGCGGCCATGGACCGGCTCACGAGCCACAGCTGGAGCGGCAACGTGCGAGAGCTCGAGAACGAGATCGAGCGCACGGTGGCGCTCGCTGGCGACGCGGACTCGATCACCGTCGAGATGCTCTCGGAGCACATCCGCGGGGCGCCCGAGACGTCGTTTTCATTGGACTGGGTCGTCCCCGGAGCCGATCTCAACGCCTCGGTCGACGCCCTCAAGCGTCAGATGATCCGCGAGGCCCTGGAGGAGACGGGCAGCAAGACCCGGGCCGCCGAGAAGCTGGGCATCCCGCGCCAGTCGCTTCAGAAGATGATGAAGCGACTGAAGCTCAACGACTGAGTTCGTTCCCGACAGGTCCCGCCGGTGACGAGAAAATCTGCCACGAAGTGCCGAGATCTCCTGGCTGGTGGGTCGGGACCGGTGGTATCGTGACCGGTGAATGATGAGCGTCCACACGGCCTGGGTCGAATCACCGATCGGAAGCTTCCGGATCGCGTCGACCGACCAGGGGCTTGCCTACGTCGAGCTACCTCATGCGAACGGTCGCGGCATGGACGGCTGGCTGCGCCGCTGCCTGCCCGAGGCGAACGTCGATCAGGATGATGCCCTCAACCGTCCGGCCGCGAAGCAGATCGTCGAATATCTGAAGGGCGACCGGACGGACTTCGATCTTCCGCTGGATCTGCGCGGTACGCCCTTTCAGCAGCAGGTCTGGGCGGCCTTGCTCGAGATTCCCTACGGAGAAACGCGCTCCTATCAGGAGATTGCGCGCAGCATCCGCAAGCCCCGGGCCGTACGAGCCGTGGGCGCCGCAAACGGTGCGAATCCGGTCTCTCTCGTGGTTCCCTGCCACCGCGTTGTTGCCAGCGGCGGGAAGCTCGGTGGCTATGGCGGTGGCCTCGAGCTCAAGCAGCGCCTGCTCGCCATGGAGCGCGCCGACCACCCTACTCGGGGTTGCCTGCTCTAAAGCCGTACTCCGCGAAGATTCGATAGATGCCGAGATCATCGGGTGTTGCTCGACGATAGGGAATTCAAGCGGGGCCTTCGGAAGCAGGACCGATCACCGGGCTAGATCGCGGCGAGCGCCTGCTCGAGGTCTGCGGTGAGGTCG
>SMWR01000179.1 GCA_004356735.1 Deltaproteobacteria bacterium | reverse complement strand
TCCAAACCGCGGATCAATGTTGGACGAACTCCCGGCGACACGCTCGTGAATTGCTGACTGATGGGTACGGTGGAACGCCGGACATTAGACGAAATCTCGTTAGCGATAGCAAGGCGCAGACAACGGTCGCATTGGGGTATACTCCGACGTTTTTCCGATCGGAGAACAAAAAACTGAAGAAATTTATTCCAAGAGTCGCGGCTTTGGTAGTGGCCGGCTGCAGCAGCACGCCACCGACAATTCAGGAAAGATCGAATGCGGAAGTGTCTTATGACGGCTTACATGCCATTGACAATTCAGTCTTCACGCTGGCCTGGGCTGATCCGGATATCGACTTTTCGCGATACAACAAGATCATACCGGGCGGTGCAGTTTTGGAGTTCCGGGCGGTAAAGAAATCGTCGGTGACCCACCCGAAACCCGGAAGAGTCCAAAAAAACAGGCCCTGGAATGGCGGCCCTGTCGCGACGTGCAACCTTTTCCGTTTGCCGGGGTTGAATCCCGAGCAGGCCCGAGGTGCCAGATGGAACTCAAACGGACCGCGACGGTGCTGGTGCTGACAGCGGGTCTCGCCCTGCTCGCCGGCTGCGCGTCCAAGCGTCCGGTTCTGTATCCGAATCCCAAGCTCGAGCGGACCGGCTCGAGACAGGCGCAGCAGGACGTCGATGCCTGCATCGAGCTCGCGAACGCCCACGGCCATCGCGTGAATGCGGGCGCGCAGGTAGCCCAGTCGACCGTGACGGCCGGCGCCATCGGAGGCGCTGCGGGTGCGGCAGGCGGTGCCGTGCTCGGACGGCCCGGTCGGGGGGCGGCCACCGGCGCCGCGGCCGGCGGGGCCGCCGGCCTGATGCGAGGGCTGTTCCGCTCGCGTGAGCCGGCTCCGATCCACAAGCGCTTCGTCGTCACCTGTCTGTCCGACAAGGGCTACCGCATCATCGGCTGGGACTGACGCTCGCGGGACGCTAGGGCGCCACCTCGTGGATGAACCGTTCGATGCGCCGCGCGTAGTCGCCGCCGCCCACGCTGACGGTGTCGTTGTGGTGGGCGCCTTTGAGGGTGACGAACTGCTTGGGTTCGGGCGCGGCTTCGAACAGACGCTGCCCGACCCGGTAGCGGATGATCTCGTCCCGGTCGCCGTGGAAGAAGAGCAAGGGCGCGCGCACACGACCGATCTTCGAGATCGAGTCGTAGAGGCCACTGGCCAGCCAGCCGATCGGCAGCCCCACGAGGCTGGCGGCTGCGTCCGACAGCGAGCTGAAGCTGGATTCGAGGATCACACCGGCCAGGTCGCGGTCCTGTGCAACGTCGACGGCCACCGCGCCGCCCAGCGAGCGACCGAAGAGGATGATCCGGTTCTCGGGAATGCCGCGCTGCTTCACGAGGTACTCGATGCCCGCACGGGCGTCGGCGTAGAGGCCGTTCTCGCTGACGGAGCCTTCGCTCCGTCCGTAGCCCCGGTACTCGAGCAGCAGCACATTGGTTCCCATCTTTCGGAGCATGTCGGCGTTCTCCAGACGATGGGAGGCGTTGCCCGCGTTGCCGTGGAGGAAGAGCAGGCTGCGGTCCGTCTGCTCAAAAGACAACCAGTAGGCCTGGATGCGGATGCCGTCCTCGGTGGCAATGCGGAGCTCTTCAGCCTCGATCTCGAGCTCTTCGGGTGTGAGGACGAAATCGTTGTCGGGCTGGTAGAGGATCGAGCTCAGCAGCCATTCGCGGAAACCCATGCCACTGGCGAGGATCGCCAAGAGCAGCGTGCTGGCAAGCAGGCTCTTCATGTCGTGCGGCGCTGCCAGGCCGAGCGGGCCGCCACTACGATCACCAGGCACCAGCCCACCAGCAGCAGGAACGAGGGCCGGACGCCCAGCGCGTCGCCCAGTGCGCCGTGCAGCCACGGAATCACGAAGCCGCCCAAGGCCGCACAACCGGCGACGAGCCCGGTGGCCGAGCCCTGTGCAGCGGAGAAGCGCTGTCCGGTCAGGGCGATCATCACCGGGAAGACGAACCCGAAGGAGATTCCGCAGGCGGCGAACACGAGCTCGGGTGGCGAGACCGCCCAGCCGACACCGATCGCGATCACCAGGCCGCCGCCGATCCCGGCGCCGACCAGCAGGCGGGCGTCGGCCTCGCGCTGCCAGGCGAGAACCAGCAGTCGTCCCAGCAGCAGTCCGCCCCAGAATGCACTGATCGAACTTCGGCCACGAGTACCGTCCAGTCCGAGAACTTCGTCGACGTAGGGAACGGCGAAGATCGACAACGTCGACTCGACGCCCACGTAGGCGAATCCGACCAGCGCGAAGGGGACGATGGCGGGCTGCATCACCTCGAAGAGCGGCGCCAGCAAGGTACTTTTCCTATCCCGGTGGGGGGGCGGAGGCAGGCGGACCGCCCATACCGCGGCCGCCAGCGCAAGCTCGAAGGCTCCGGCCAACTGGAAGCTGGTGGTCCAATCGGTGCGAGTCGCCAGCCATCCGATGCCGAAGGGGGTCAGCACGGCGCCCAGCGTCGCGGCCGAGTGCACGATCAACAGCGGCTTCGAGGCGCGGGCCCCGAAGCGCTCGCCGATGCTGGCGTTCACGACGGTTTCCTGGGCGCCGATGAAGCAGCCCGCCAGTCCGACCTGGAGCGCCGCTCGAATCAGTGTGAGTTCACCGCTGAAGGCCAGCAGCGAAACGCCCGCACCCAGGGACGCGACGGCGAAGATCGGGCGACGCGACCAGCGGTCGACCAGCGGGCCCGCGCCGGCGACTCCGATGCCGATTCCCAGAGCGAGCACGGCACCCAGCAGTCCCGTCTCGGCGAGATCGAGTCCGAGCTGGGCCGCGATCTCCTGCTGGTTGGCACCCACCAGCACGAGGCAGGCGCCGAACGCGAGCAAAGCGCCGAAGCTGAGGCGGATCAACCCTTGAGCCGGTCAGACGAGACCGAGTTCGAGCTTGGCAGCTTCTGACATCATGTCCGGGCTCCACGGCGGGTCCCAGACGATCTCGAGGTCGACCGACGTCACTCCCTCGACGGTGCGCGCCTTGCTCTCCACTTCCGACGGCAACATCTCGGCGGCCGGGCAGTTGGGCGAGGTCAGCGTCATCTTGATCGCGGTGGCGCCTTCGGCGTCGATGGCGACGTCGTAGATCAGCCCGAGCGCCGTGATGTCGACGGGAATCTCGGGGTCATAGACGGTGGCCAGGGCGGTCATCACGCCCGCGCGGATGGCTTCGGTGCCCGAAGCCGCCGCTTCCGTCTGTTCCGTCTGCGCAGCCTCCCCGGTTTCTGTCGGACTCACTTTTTCCTGGTTTTCGTCGTTCATGCTCGCCTCACTCCGTCTTCGCGACGTTGCCGCTGCCCTCGATCGCATTGCGCAGCGTGTGCCATGGAAGTGTCGCGCATTTGACACGCATGGGGAATTCGCGGACGCCCGAAAACACGGCGAGCTTTCCGAGCCCGTCGGTGTCCTGCTCCTGGCTCGGATCCGAGGTCGCCAGGCGCTGGAAGCTCTCGAACAGTCTCAGCGCCTCTGCCACCGTCTTGCCCTTGACGGCCTGTGTCATCAGGGACGCGGATGCGGTCGAGATGGCGCAGCCGGAACCCTCGAAACGAACGTCGCGGACCTCGTCCGCCTCGATCTCGAGGTCCACGTGGATGACGTCACCACAGAGCGGATTGTTCCCGTCCGCCTCACGATTGGCGCTCTCGAGCCGGCCGAAGTTCCGCGGCTGCTTTTTGTGGTCGAGAATGACCGTCTGGTAGAGCTCGCGAAGATCCGACATCAGGCGAAGACCTCGCGCACCTTGGCAAGCCCGGCGACGAGGGCGTCTACGTCTTCGCGCCGGCTGTAGAGTGCCAACGAGGCCCGCGCCGTCGCCGAGATTCCGTAGCGCTGCATCACGGGCTGGGCGCAGTGATGGCCGGTGCGGACCGCGATGCCCTCCTGATCGAGGATCGTGCCGATGTCGTGGGGGTGGGCGCAGTCGAGCACGAAGGAAAGGACCGCGGCCTTCTCCGGGGCGGTTCCCACCAGTGTGAGACCGGGCACCTCGCTGAGCGCCCCGGTCGCATACTCCAGCAGCTCGTGATCGTGGGCCGCGATGGCGTCGAGGCCGAGCGCTTCCACGTAGTCGATGGCGGCGCCGAGTCCGACCACGCCGGCGATGTCGGGCGTGCCGGCCTCGAACTTGTGGGGAATCTCGTTGTAGATGGTCTTCTCGAAGCTCACGGAGAGGATCATCTCGCCCCCGCCCTGGTAGGGAGGCATGGCTTCGAGATGCTCGGCCTTGCCGTAGAGGACGCCGACTCCACTCGGACCGAAGAGCTTGTGGCTCGAGAAGGCGTAGAAATCGCAATCGAGGTCGCGAACGTCGACGCGCTGGTGGGGCACCGCCTGGGCGCCGTCCACGAGCACCGGGACGCCCTTCGCGTGGGCCCTGCGCACGAGGTCCTTCACCGGATTGACCGTTCCCAGGGCGTTCGACACGTGAGGCAGGGCAACCAGCTTGGTGTGCGGACCCAGCAACTTCTCGAATTCTTCCACGATCAGCGAGCCGTCGTCGTCGATGGGGGCCACCTTGAGTGTCGCGCCCTTCTCGTCGCACAGCATCTGCCAGGGGACGATGTTCGAGTGGTGCTCCATGTGGGTGATGAGCACCTCGTCGCCTTCGCCCACGCGAGCCCGGCCAAAGCTGCTGGCCACCAGGTTGATGGCTTCGGTGGTGCCCCGGACAAAGACGATCTCGCGCGTCTCGGCAGCGCCCAGGAAGCTGCGCACCTTCTCGCGCGTCGCCTCGAAGGCAGCCGTGGATCGCTCCGAGAGCTCGTAGACGCCGCGATGGATGTTGGCGTAGCTGCGCGAGTAGAGGTCGACCATGGCGTCGATCACCGCCTGGGGCTTCTGGGCGCTGGCCGCGCTGTCCAGGAACACCAGGGGCTTGCCACGGGCCAGCGTCTGCAGGATCGGGAAGTCCTTGCGAACGCGTTCAATGTCGAGACGGGCGGCGCTCATGGTTTCGAACCGGGTGAGGAGGTGGCCTCGGCCAGTCGATCGCCCAGCGGCTCGTGCAGGCCTTCGGTGAGCGCTGCCACGGGCAGCGCCGCCAGGATCTGCTGGGCGAATCCGCGCGTCAGCAATTGACGCGCACGCGGCTCTGAAATCGCACGCGTGCGCAGGTAGAAGATCGCGTCCTGGTCGAGCTGACCGATCGACGAGCCGTGGCCGCACTTGACGTCGTTGGCGTAGATCTCGAGCTGGGGCTTGCTGTCGACTCGCGCGCCGGTGGTGAGTAGCAGGTTCGGATTCGACTGGTAGGCGACGGTCTTCTGGGCGTTCGGGCGCACGATCACCCGTCCGCGGAAGACGCCGCGGCTGCGTCCACCCAGGATTCCCTTGTAGAGCTGGCGGCTGGTGCCGTGGGGCACGGCGTGGTCCAACAGCGTGTGATTGTCGATCACCTGCTCGCCGGCCCCAATGAAAAGACCGTTGAGCGTGCAGTCGGCGCCTTCCTCCTCCAGCACGACCTCGAGGTCGTTGCGGACCAGGCGTCCACCCAGGGTGAGGTTGTGGTGGCTGAAGCGCGCGTCCCGCCCCAGCCGGGCCGAGACGTTCGAAAAGTGGAAGCTGCCGGCATTTTCGCGCTGGATCGTCACGAGATCGACCTGGGCGCCCGCGCCGACGCGGATCTCGGAAACGCCGTTGGTGAGACCGACGTCATCCGAAAGCGACACGAAATCCTGGATGACCTGTACGCGGCTGTTCTCCGAGGCGTCGATGAAGAGCCGGGGTTGGGTCGCTCGGGGTTCGCGGCTTCCCGTTGCGACGAAGACCAGGTGCAAGGGGTCTGTCACCTGGGCGCCTTTCGGGACGCGCAGCACCGCGCCGTCGTCGAGCAGGGCCGTCGACAGCGCTGCAAAGGGATGCTGCTTGGTGTCGACGAGGCTTCCCAGCGGCGGTTCGATGGCAGTGTCGAGGGCGCGCAGGCTCTCGACGTGGACGTCGGTCCGTGTGGCCAGGGCCGAGAGTGCGGGCTCGAAACGGCCGTCGACGAAGACGTACAGGCTGCAGGCGAAAACGGGCGACGCCTTGTCTTCGATCGCCGAGCGGGTCACCGGAGTGGTCGCCGGGCACCCCAGCTGGAATGGAACCTCTGCCATGGGCGTGACCCGGGTGTAGCGCCACTCTTCCTGCTTCGTGTTCGGGAAACCCTGGTCGGCGAATCGCGCCAGCGATTCCGCCCGCAGGTCTCGAAGCCAGGCGTCGTCGTCGGCGCGCTCGGCCGCGAACTTCTCCGCCAGGGAGATCCAGCGCTCGCGCGCGGCGTCCAGGGGCTTCATTGCGGGCTCGGCGCCTCCCCGGGCTCCTGCTCGAGCCAGCCGTAACCCCTCTCTTCCAGCTCGAGGGCCAACTCCTTGCCCCCGGAGCGGGCGATGCGCCCCTCGGAGAGCACATGGACATGGTCGGGAACGACGTAGTCGAGCAATCGCTGGTAGTGCGTGATGATGAGCATGGCGCGGTCGGGTGATCGCATGGCGTTCACGCCGGCGGCAACGATGCGCAGGGCGTCGATGTCGAGACCCGAGTCGGTCTCGTCGAGAATCGCCAGGCGCGGTTCGAGCAGCGCCATCTGGAGCACTTCGTTGCGCTTCTTCTCGCCGCCCGAGAAGCCCTCATTGATGGCCCGATTCAGAAAGCTCTCGTCTATCTCCACCTGCTTCATCTTGGCGCGGACGAGTTCGAGGAAGTCGATGGCGTCGAGCTCCTCCTCTCCGCGGTGCCTGCGCAAGGCGTTCAGTGACGCCTTCATGAAGTAGGAATTGGTGACGCCGGGAATCTCGACCGGGTACTGGAATGCCAGGAAGATGCCCTCGCGGGCGCGCTGTTCGGGCTTCATCGCCAGCAGATCGCGACCCAGGTAAGTGACTGATCCGCGGCTGACCTCGACCGATGGGCGTCCGGCCAGCACGTTCGAGAGCGTGCTCTTGCCCGATCCGTTCGGACCCATCAGGGCGTGGACCTCGCCGGCCTCGATCTTCAGATCGATTCCCTTGAGAATCTCGACTCCGCCTGCACTGGCATGCAGGTCCTTGATCTCCAGCATTTCGTCCCCTGTTGCTTTTTAGCCGACGCTGCCCTCGAGGCTGAGGCCCAGCAGGCTCTGGGCTTCGACGGCGAACTCCATCGGGAGTTCGCGCAGCACCTCTTTGCAGAATCCGTTTACGATCATCGAGATGGCATCCTCTTCCGTGAGGCCGCGCTGGCGGCAGTAGAAGAGCTGGTCCTCGCCGATCTTCGACGTGGTCGCTTCGTGTTCGACCTGGGCGCTGGCGTTTTCCACCTCGAGGTAGGGGAAGGTATGGGCCCCGCACTGGTCCCCGAGCAGGAGCGAGTCGCACTGGGAATAGTTCCGGGCGCCCTCGGCCTTGGGACCGATGTGCACCAGGCCGCGGTAGGACTGCTCGCCGTGTCCCGCCGCAATTCCCTTCGAGATGATCGTGCTCCTGGTGTTCTTCCCGATGTGGAACATCTTGGTGCCGGTGTCCGCCTGCTGGTGTTTGGTCGTGAGCGCCACCGAATAGAACTCACCGACTGAGTCGTCGCCCTGGAGGATGCAGCTCGGATATTTCCAGGTGATGGCCGAACCCGTCTCGACCTGGGTCCACGAGATCTTGGAGCGCTTGCCACGGCAGGCGCCGCGTTTGGTGACGAAGTTGAAGATTCCGCCAACCCCGTTTTCGTCCCCCGGGTACCAGTTCTGGACGGTCGAGTACTTGATCGTGGCGTCATCGAGGGCGATGAGCTCGACCACGGCAGCGTGGAGTTGGTTCTCGTCGCGCTGGGGCGCAGTGCAGCCTTCGAGGTAGCTGACATAGGCGCCCTCGTCGGCGATCAGCAACGTGCGCTCGAACTGGCCCGTGCCCGCCGAGTTGATCCGAAAATACGTCGACAGCTCCATCGGACAGCGCACGCCCTTCGGGATGTAGGCGAACGAGCCGTCGCTGAAGACGGCCGAGTTGAGGCAGGCGAAGAAGTTGTCCGCATAGGGGACGACGCTGCCCAGGTACTTCTGGACCAGATCGGGGTATTTGCGCACTGCCTCGGAGAAGGAGCAGAACAGGATTCCCTGCTTCTCGAGCTCGTCCTTGAAGGTGGTGGCGACCGACACGCTGTCGAAGATCGCGTCGACGGCAACACCGGACAGGCGCTTCTGCTCGAGCAACGAGATACCGAGCTTGTCGTAGGTCGCCAGCAGCTCGGGATCGACCTCGTCGAGACTCTCGAGTTGGACGTTCTGCTTGGGCGCCGAGTAGTAGACGATCTTCTGGTAGTCGATCTTGGGGTAGTGGACGTGGGACCAGGTGGGCTCGGTCTCGTTTTCGAGCAGCTCGAGGAAACGGCGCAAGGCCTTCAGCCGCCATTTGAGCAGCCACTCCGGCTCCTCCTTCTTGGACGAGATCAAGCGCACGATGTCTTCATTGAGGCCGGGCGGCGCGCGGTCCTCCTCGATGTCCGTGACGAAGCCGTACTGGTACTCGCGATTGGCGAGCTTCTCGAGCTCTGCGTTGGGAGATTCCGACATGGGGTTCTCTAGCCCTCCAGCAGGGGGGTGAATGTGAGGTTTTTCTTGATCGGAGGAAGCACCGAGCCCACCGGGCAGGCCAGGTCGGAAAGCGAGATCGACGACAGGGCGTTGCGCATCACCGTGTTGATCCGCTGCCACGGCTCGCGCACGTGACAACTGGCTTCCTGGATGCATTCGCCCGGGTTGATCGTGCACTGGGTGAGACCGATCGGACCGTCGAGCGCCGTGATCATCTCGCCGGCCGTGATCTCGCTGGCGCCACGGGCCAGGCTGTAGCCGCCCTTGGCCCCGCGATGCGAAACCAGCAGATGCTGGCGCGCCAGCGTCTTCAGGAGCTTGCTCACCGCGGGCAACGGGAGATTGGCGCCCTCGGCCAGCTCGCGCGCGTTGAACGGACCCCCGCCGCGGCCGGCGAGCTCGACCATCAGCACGATGCCGTAGTCGCAAAGGCGACTGAGTCGGATCATGGCAGTCTCCAGGCGCTCTCCACAAGCGCATCGAAGCAGGCCTCAAGCATATCGGACCAGTTCGGTCCTGTAAATATCAGACTAAATTAGTCTTGATTAAAATATGTTATAAATCAAATAGTTACAAGAATACACCGAGAAATCCTGCGCTACTCAGTGGTTCGGCGAAGCGAACGTCCTGCTTGAAGACCACCGGCGCAACTGGCTGGCCCCAGCAGCGACGCGGGGAGCCCCGCGGCCCGGGGAATCTACCCGCGAGCCTCGTGGTCCGTGAAGCGTGCGAGCGGCGTCAGCAGCTGGCGCCCTTCGTGATGCCACCCCAGCGGGGGGGCCTGCAGCGAGCCCGGTCGGCAGATCCGGGATGCGCCTGCGGCTGCGAGCTCCCGACTGAGAGTCGCCGTGCGTGAGCCGAAGCCTTCGAGCGCGACGGCGGCCAGATGGGGTTCGAGGGGTCCAAGCGCGGCGCACAGCTCCGTCGTGTCAGTCGTTTTCAACGGAAGGATCCGGATGAAGCGGTGAAGCGGGGTCGGGCGCAGCTCGGTACCCGACTCGCAGACTACGGTCCAGGCGGTTCCCTCGCTGGCGTGGAGGGCTACCTGCTTGTCCGATGCCGCACGCAGCTCGGCTTCAGCGCGTTCATGGACGATCCGGGCGGCGGCCGAAGTGTCGATCTCGCCACGGGGCAGCGTCTTTTCCAGGCTCGCCAGAGCTTCCGCCAAGGCGGCGGCGACGCGACCGGCCGCACTGGCATCGTTGAGGTACACGCCGATCGGAGAGAGGCAGCCGAGCTGGTCCCACAACGCGATGTCGAGTGCCAGCCGCTCGGCGACGCCGCCCAGAGCGTGGCCGTCGCAGGCCTCGGGTCCGAGCACGGCGACCGAAACGCGATGTCCGGATGCGACGAGTCGACGCGGCGAGCGGATCCTGGCGCGCACTGCGGCCAGGGTTTCGTCGGAACCGCTGGCCACGATGCAATCCGCTTCGAGAAAGGCGTCGATGG
>SMWR01000178.1 GCA_004356735.1 Deltaproteobacteria bacterium | reverse complement strand
GGCGGCGATCAGCGGCTTCGGGAAGCTCTCGAGCGTCTCGATGAAGGGACCGAACCCGTGGCGCTCGCCGTCGTCATGCTGGCGGGACTTGGCCAGCTCCGCCAGATCCTGCCCCGCACTGAAGGCGCGTCCGCTTCCGCTGATGACGACCACGGCGACGTCGGGATCGTCGGCCGCGGCCCGCAACGCATCGCGGACCGCGTCGTAGAGATCGTCGTCGAAAGCGTTGAGCACGTCCGGCCGGTTGAGGGTGAGGCACCGGATGCGGCCGTCGTCTTCGACGCGCAGGACCGGGGCGTCTTGTGCGGCCGTCACGATCCGGTCCGCTCCCGTTCGCGCACACGTTCGGGATGACCCGACCACTGCCAGGCGACACTGGGGGCTGAGAGCCCGAGCATCATGCCGCCCAGCGCTGAGGGATGTAGGAACACGGTATTGAGTTCGCGGGCCTCGCTCTTCGACGCTGCGGCCACGGGTGTATGGCCGGCGCGCCTGTCACGGGCACGCTCGGCGATCACCTCGAGGTTCCCGGATTCGGCGAAAGCCATGTAGAAGCTCTCGCCGGCCCGTGCGAAGAAGCGGCCCATGGTGTTGTCGGGCTGGTTGGGCGTGATTACCTCGAGGCGGCCCAGCCGATCGCGATCGAAGAGCGTGAGCGTGCCTTTGTATCCGTAGTGCTTGGATTCGATCGGAACGAAGCTGTTCGCGTCGAGCCCGAACAGGATCGCAAAGTGGTCGGCGGCTGCGACAGCGTCGCGGACCAGCAGCGTCACCTCGTAGAGGAAGGCGGCGTCGCCGATCCGCTCGAGCTCTTCTTCCGGACTGAAGACCATCCGCAGGCCTTGCTGGCCTGCGGCCCGCAGTCCGTGCTCGGCTCCGGGCGCGAGGAAGACCTGGTCCTGCTCGAGCACCGCAGCGGCGTCCTGATCGCGAAGCTGGGACAGCAGTGCGTCGAGGTCGGAGGTCGCAGCGCCGGCCGCGAACAGGTGAGCGCCGCGTGCGGCGACGCCGTCGGCCACGGGCCCGGCGCCGTCGGGCTCCAGCAACTCGATCCAGCCGCTGCCCAGGCGCAGCCGCAGGCGACGCGCGCCGAGGGCCGCGCAGTGGTCCTCGCCCGCTGGCTCGGCGCCCAACAACGCGACCCAGCCGTCTGCCGCGCTGGAGAGGTCGGGGACGGCGAGCTGGACGCGATCGATACGGGTCAGCATCAGGACCTCCTTCGGGAGGCCCATGCTACCCGAGCAGTTCGCCCCGTCGCTGAACTCCAGACCAGTGAGGCCACACCAGGCGTGCTGACCGATCCAAGTGCAAAACGCGGCTTGGTCGCAGCATCAGGCGATGAGCCAGCAGAGCAGGGCGTAGAGTGGCAGGCCCGAGACGAACTGGAGCATCAGACCGGTCATCGACCCGCCCACGAAGGTCAGGCGGTCGGTCGGCCGGGGCACGATCTCAGCGCCTCGGAGTCCCAGGCGTTCGCGCAGCGGTCCGATCTTCTGGTCGAGCAGCTCGTCGTCGTAGGACTCGCAGTAGCAGTTGCGCGAATGGCGGCCGCGAACGAATGCGCGATAGACCGCGCGCGGAGCGAAGCAGAGACCGAGCGCCATGGCGTAGAGGTTCAGGATTCAGGCCGCCGTGTGATCGGCGCAACCCGATGCGATCTCCCACGCGCCGATCTCGGCCTCCCCCGTCCAGGTCGTTTCATAGCCAGTCGCCAGGTGGTGTATGTCGTGGAATTTCACGGCACGAATCCGAGATTGGGTATTGGGAAACGCGAAGACGAAGACCCTGCCGACTTGCAGCTTCACCCACTTTTGCGCGTAGCCACCGTCGGCCGGGAGACCCGCCGCTTCGAAGTAGCCATCGAGTGCCTCTCGAACCGTGAACTCGTCGCGGAGCGTGAACCCGTCGCCGACCCTGAACCCGTCGGAATCGGTGGCGCTGCCCATGCTTCGTCCTCCGGGCGCATCTCCGGGAAGCTAGCCCAGGGGGTCTCAATCGGTGGGGGGAATCAGAACCACTCAGAGGGCCTCTCCGCCCGCCTGCTGGCGTCCCAGCTGGCCGCGACCCGGCGGCTCTCACACACGCGGCTTTCGTCTCAAGGGTCAGCGGATGCCGGTCGAAGCCGTTGGAGAGCCTGGGCCCCACGGGTCCGGTGGAACTGCTTGGACCCCAGAAACTGCTTGGGACCGCGTGGATTGGAGGAGCGATGATCGGAAACACCCGCGCAGAAGTCGCACAGCGGATCCGACGCGTCGACAACGCCGTGCGCAATGCCCGGGAACGCTGCGCCCGTTGGGTTCCGGAGCTCGCGGATTCGGGCCTGTGGCGCGTCCGCGTGCGCTCGACCGCAGGCCAGCAGGTCCGCTGTCTCAGCATCGAAGCGGGGTCACCCGAGCAGGCGTGCCAAGCCGCGCTCGATCACGCCCAGACCGGTTGGCGAGTGATCGCGATCGAGGCGCTCTAGCTCGCTCCGACCCGCTGCCTGAGGACGGCCCGCCGGTCCGTCCGCCGTTGCGCCGACCTCGATGCTTCCGAAGGCTGCTGCGGAGCCGTTCGCAGATCCCGGCCGCATCGTCCACGCCGCGCGACGCTGATCGGGCGTCACCGAATGGGGATCGAGCCCGGCATGCTTCAACGTCAGTCGCACGACAGCGAGCCCTCGAGTCGGCTGGGCCGGGCTTCGGCCCGGGTTCTCAATGCAACCGGGTCAAGAAGCTGGAGAGCCCCTTGCGCGGGTCGTGGTAGACGATGCCGCTGGTGCTGGCCCGGGCCGGTTTCTTTCGCGCAGTGGCCTTCTGCTTGGCGGTCTTGCTCGTCTTCCTTCGGGTCTTGGCGGCCCGCTTGCCGGTCTTTTTGGCCTTCTTTCGGACAGTGGCCTTCTGCTTGGCGGTCTTGCTCGTCTTCCTTCGGGTCTTGGCGGCCCGCTTGCCGGTCTTTTTGGCCTTCTTTCGGACAGCGGCCTTCTTCTTCACCTTGGTCTTTCTCGCCGTCTTCTTCTTTGCCTTGGTCTTTTTGCGCACGGTCATGATTTCCCTTCATCAATGGGTCTGAAAACACATCGGTGCTTTCGCGTGGGCAGTAATTTCGCGTGAGAAGGCCCCCACAGTTTCGAAACCGTGGGGGCCCCTGTCCTCTACGCGGGTGCCGGAGAGGCTACATGCCCATGCCGGGCATGCCGCCGCCCATGCCGCCCATGTCGGGCATACCCCCGCCGCTCTTCTCTTCGGGCTTCTCGGCGACCATGGCCTCGGTGGTCAGCAGCAGGCCGGCCACGCTGGCCGCGTTCTGGAGGGCGATACGAACGACCTTGGTCGGGTCGATGACGCCGGCCTTCATCAGGTCCTCGTACTCTTCAGTGGCCGCGTTGAACCCAATGTTGCCCTTCAAGTTCTTGACCTTGTCGACGACGATCGAGCCTTCGATGCCCGCATTCTCGGAGATGCGGCGCAGGGGCTCCTCGATGGCGCGCCGAACGATGTTGACGCCGGCCTGCTGCTCTTCACTGAGCTTCAGGTCGTCGAGCGCCACCCGGGCCCGCAGCAGCGCCACGCCGCCGCCGGCCACGATGCCTTCTTCGATCGCTGCGCGGGTCGCGTGCAGTGCGTCCTCGACTCGCGCCTTCTTCTCCTTCATCTCGGTCTCGGTGGCCGCACCGACCTTCACCACGGCAACACCGCCCACGAGCTTTGCCAGGCGCTCCGAGAGCTTCTCGCTGTCGTAGTCCGAGGAGGTCTCCTCGATCTGCGACCGGATCTCGTTGCAGCGGCCCTCGATCTCCTTCTTGGTGCCAGCACCATCGATGATCGTGGTGTCGTCCTTGTCGATTTCGATCTTCTTGGCCTTGCCGAGATCCTTCAGGGTCACGTTCTCGAGCTTGAGGCCCAGCTCCTCGGCGATGACCTGACCGCCCGTCAGGACCGCCATGTCCTGCAGCATCGCCTTGCGGCGATCGCCGAAGCCCGGAGCCTTCACGGCCGCCACGTTGAGCGTGCCGCGCAGCTTGTTCACCACCAGCGTGGCGAGTGCTTCTCCATCGATGTCCTCGGCCACGATCAGCAGCGGCTTGCCCTTGCGGGCTACCTGCTCCAGCAGGGGCAGCAGGTCCTTCATGTTGCTGATCTTCTTCTCGTGGAGGAGGACCATGGGCTCTTCGAGCACGACCTTCATCTGCTCCGGGTCCGTCACGAAGTAGGGCGAGAGGTAGCCGCGGTCGAACTGCATGCCCTCGACGACCTCGAGCTCGGTCTCCATCGACTTCGCCTCTTCGACGGTGATGACGCCTTCGCGTCCCACCTTCTCCATGGCGTCAGCGATGATCTTGCCGATCTCTTCGTCGCAGTTGGCCGAGATGGTGCCGACCTGGGCGATCTCGTCGGAGTCGCGCGTCGCCTTCGACATCTCTTTCAGCTTCCCGACGATCGCCGCGACGGCCTTTTCGATGCCGCGCTTGAGATCCATGGGATTCACGCCGGCGACCACGAGCTTGCTTCCCTCGCGAAAGATCGCCTGGGCCAGCACGGTGGCCGTCGTGGTGCCGTCGCCGGCGACGTCGGAGGTCTTGCTGGCGACCTCCTTCACCATCTGGGCGCCCATGTTCTCGAACTTGTCCTCGAACTCGATCTCCTTGGCGACGGTGACGCCGTCCTTGGTGACCGTGGGCGAGCCGAAGCTCTTGTCGATGATGACGTTGCGGCCCTTGGGACCGAGCGTCACGCGCACGGCATTGGCCAGCTGGTTCACACCGCTCAGCAGCTTTGCACGCGCTTCCTGGTCAAACTTGATTTCCTTAGCAGCCATGATGGATATCTCCCTTACTCGCAGATGCCGAGGACGTCGTCCTCGCGAATGATGAGGTGCTCTTCACCCTCGATGTTGATTTCGGTGCCGGCGTACTTGCTGAAGAGCACTCGGTCGCCCTTCTTCACGTCGAGCGGCGAGACCTTGCCGTCCTCGTTCACCTTTCCCTTGCCGACGGCGAGGACCTTGCCTTCGGAGGGCTTCTCCTTGGCGGAATCGGGGATGATGATGCCGCCCTTCGAGGTCTCTTCCTCGTCGATGCGCTTGACGATGATCCGGTCCTGGAGCGGACGAATCTTCATGGGTCGAACTCCTTTGGTGGCCGGGTCCTCTGGGGTCGACCCGGCGTCTCATGGGGAAGGGGGCCTCGCGGTGTCTTCTCCAGGCTCCTCTGCCCTGGCAGACCCCGTCTGGCCCTTGATTGGCACTCGACCGATTCGAGTGCCAAAAGTTTGAAGTGGTCGGCAATGTATTCACGCCACCCGCTTGGTGCAAGCGTCATCTCAAAAAAACTCCAGGAAAAACGCAAGCGATTTCAGCGGCCTGTGGAATATGCGGTCAAGTTGCCGGTCCCGTCCCGCCGATCCATCCTGAGCAGAGCAGAGGAGGGGGTGGATGGGGAGCATCGATCACGCCGAACCCCGAGGGCTCTTTGCAGAGCTCGTGGCGGGGGCCCTGGAGTCGACTCGTGTCGACCCCAGTCCGCTGGCTACGGCCTACCTGATCGGCCTGCTGGACGCCCAGGTTCGGCTGGCCCCCGTGGCTCGGGATGCCGACGGCGCCGATGAGACCCTGGCCGAGGGGCTGCTGGTGGCCCGCCGGGAACGGGGTGAGGTCCGTCGCCGCCGCTTGCGAAACCTGGGAGACCGGGCGCTCTTCGTCTCCGGGTTCTTTGGAGACAGCCTGACGCGGCGCCTCTGCGGCATCTCGTACTATGAACAGGCGGGCCGCATGGCCTACGCGGGCCTGTCGGGGGAGCTGACCCGGCATCTGGCGGAGCGGGCCTGGGCCGAGCTCTTCGAGGAGTTGGCGGACCGCTTCGACGACTTCGCCGAGGTCCTGACGGAAGTCGGAGACCGGACGCGGCTGATCCGCAACGATGGGCTCGACGAGCTCGATCGGCTCGCCCAGCGCTATCTCGAGCTCGGTCAGGAGCGCGACCGCCGACGTCTCGCCCGTCGAGGCCTGGCGGTGCTCCCGATGCTGAGTTCCGAGGCTGGAGGCTTCGATCAATGACTCGGGAAAGGCGTCTGGCCCTGGCACAGATCAGTCGCGGGGTCGGCAGGGTGCAGCGCTGGCTCGAGACCATCTATCGGCTCGGGCTCGACCTCCCTGGGGATCGGTTCGTGGTCTCTCCTGAACAGGCGCGAGAGCTGCTGCCCGAGGGGTCTCCCCGCAGTGGTCTGCTGGTGCTCGAAGCCGGGGGCGATCTCCATCTCGGTGTCTACGTCGATCCCGCCGACGTCTGGGACGGCGACACGATCATCGAGGAGACGAGCCATCTGGTCTGCATCGCCTGGCACGCCGTGCGGGAGCAGAAGGTGTCGCAGCTCCAGCTCGAGCTTCAGTCCGAGGTCGACCGCTACGCGATCGCCCGCCTGCGCCACGGGCGTGGCCTGGATCACTTCGAAGACTTCCGCTGGGACGACCGCCTCGATGCGGTCGAACGAGACCGCTACGAGACGGCCCACCGCGTGGCCCACCGCTACTGCCGGGGGCTCGAGGCCCGCCACCCGACCCGGGCCGATACCCCGGGGCTGCTGGCCGAGCTGCGCGACTTCTACCGCCGCCCCCCCCACGAAAAACTGCACGCCGCTTGACTTTCGCCCCTTTTTCGCAAAGCTGGGGCGAAAGAAGACCGAAGAAGAAAGGTAGGGCTGCCTCCAGCTGCTGCCATCGAGCCTCTCTCGGCCCTGGCCTCCCGGCCAGGCTTGGCCGGGGGCCGGGCTCAAAGAACGGCGTCCGGCGCCGGTCGGTCGGTCGCTGAGGGGGGGGCATGGCGCTCACACGCAGACAGAGACAGATCTACGACTTCATCCGGGAATTCGTGAGCGAGAACGGCTACTCGCCGAGCCTGGAGGAGATCGGGGCTGCGTTCGGGCTGTCCTCGGTCGCGACCGTCCACAAGCACGTCCATCACCTGGTGGAGAAGGGGTTCCTCAAGAAGGCGTGGAACCGGTCGCGGTCGGTGGAGCCGGTCGAAGCGAGCGGTGAGACCGTCGTGTCGCTGCCGCTGCTGGGAATCGTGGCCGCCGGCGCACCGATCGAGGCCATCGAGGACCACGAGACCATCGCGGTTCCCGAGTCCATGGTGCCCAGGCGCGGCGCGAGCTTCGTACTGCGGGTGCGGGGCGAGTCGATGATCGACGAGCAGATTCGCGACGGCGACTTCGTCATCGTCGAGAGTCTTCCCGATGCCCGCGACGGCGACACCGTCGTGGCGATCCTCCACGGCGAGGATGCGACGCTCAAGAAGTTCTATCGAAAGGGGGCGATGGTGCGTCTCGAGCCGGCCAACGCGGCCTTGGAACCGATCGAGGTCGCGGCTGCCGACGTCGAAGTCCGCGGCATCGTCCGGGGGTTGCTGCGCCGCTACTGAGCCGCCTGGCTTCGAGCCGCCTCGCTTCGAGCCGCCTCGCTTCGAGGCGCCTTGTCCTTCAAGACCCCACACCACGAGCAGGCGGATGCCGGGCTCCAAGGGGTGCCTTGCAGGGGTGTGGACCCCGGCTAATCTTTCCGAGAATTCTTTGATTTTCAAGGGCTTGCAGCGATGCGACTGACACGCACCCTCGAATTCGCGACCTCTCTCCGCTACGTCCTCCCCGATCTTTCCGACCAGGAGAACCGTCAGCGTTTCGGCGAGAAGTGCCAGCAGCACGGTCACAACTACCACCTCGAGGTGACGGTGCGCGGCGAGGTGGACCCGGTCACGGGCATGGTGATCGACCTGAAGCGGCTCCAGGACATCCTCGATCGCGAGGTGATGGACCGCTTCGACCACCGGGACCTCAACTGCGACACCGCCTACTTCGAGAAGCTCGTGCCCACGCCTGAGAACTTCGTGCGGGTGATCCGGGAGCTGCTGGTGGAGGCGCTGCCCGAGGGGATCGAGCTCGACCGGATCCGTCTCCAGCCGGATTCTGAAACCTGGGTCGATTGGGTGGAGGCGGAGTCACGCGTGTGATCGAGCTGACCCGTTGCTATCGCTTTCCCGCCGCGCACGTTCTTTGCCACGACTCCTTCGATGACGACGAGAACCTTCGCGTGTTCGGGAAGTGCGCGAACCCGGGCGGTCACGGCCACAACTATGGCATCGAAGTGACGGTGACGGGCCCCGTGGACGCCGAATCCGGCGAGGTCATGAGCCGCGAACGGCTCGACGCCATCGTTGGTGAACGCATCTTGCGCCGCTTCAGCCATCGGCTGCTGAACGACGATGCGCTGTTCGAAGAGCGCGTGCCGACGGCTGAGAACATCGCCCGCGCGATCTACCACGAGATCGAAGCGCCCGTTGACGCAGCGGGGACGGCGCGTTTGTGCCGCGTCTGCGTGCTCGAGACCCGCAAGAACAGGTTCGAATACGCAGACGTCGATGCGAGCCGCGGGTTGAATCCAGCGGTATCCTCTCCCGGCGCGCGTTGAATGGAGTTGAGTCGTGAATGATTCGGACAGCGTCGATCCCATCAAACCCCTGGTCGAGAGCCTGCTGAAGGAGCTCGGAGAGGATCCCGGTCGGGACGGCCTGAAACGGACACCGGAACGGTTCGCCAAGTCGATGCGGTACCTGACCCGTGGCTATTCACAGGACCCGCGCGAGATCCTGAACGATGCGCTGTTCGACGTGACCTACGACGAGATGGTGATCGTCAAGGACATCGAGCTCTACAGCCTGTGCGAGCATCATCTGCTGCCATTCTTCGGGCGCGCCCACGTGGCCTACATCCCGAACGGCAAGCTGGTGGGGCTGTCCAAGATCCCGCGGCTGGTCGACATGTACGCGCGTCGCTTGCAGGTGCAGGAGCGGCTCACGTCCGAGATCGCCAGCATCCTGGATGAGGTCCTCCAGCCCAAGGGCGTCGGTGTGGTGATCGAGTCGATCCACCTCTGCATGATGATGCGCGGCGTGGCTCAGCAGAACTCGTTCGCCATCACCAGCTCTCTGCGCGGCGAGTTCGAATCGGATTCCAAGACCCGCTCCGAGTTCATGGATCTGATTCGACACCAGAAGCCATCCTTCGCCTAGAAGTGATGTCCCCGTCTCCTAACCCCGAATCAGGTCCATGTCGACGACCAGCTCGCCTTCCTTGGCTAGCTGGTTGCGCCGCTCGTTCACCCAGGTGTCGAGCAGGCGAGTCATCTTCTGGTTCCGCAGGCGCTCGCGCTCGGCTTGGAGCTGTTGCTCGATCTCATCGGGGTCCGCCTGCTGGCGCTCCAGGACCTGGACGAGGGCCAGCCGGTCGCCGATCTTGAAGGTACGGTCCGAACTCTGGCCAGCCTCGAGGGTGAATGCGACGGCCATCAGTTCGGGGGAGGCGCCGAGTCCCAGCACGTAGCCGTCGGGTCGGCGACGCAGCCACCCCGACCGATTGAGGGTCCGCTCTTCGGCGCGCGCGGCTGCTTCCAGGGATTGACCGCCCCGCACCGCGTCGGCAATGCGCGCGGCCTGGGCCAGTGTCTCATCGCGCGCGGCCTCGCTGGAGAGCAGGTCGAACGCCAGGTCCCGTTTGACGTCGTCGAAGGTCCGGACCTGGGCGGCCTTGCGTTCTTCCACCCAGATGATGTGGTAACCGAAGTCGGTTTTCACCAGCTCGGAGACCGTGCCGGGCTCGATTGCGAAAGCGACCGTGTCGAAGGCGGGCGCCATCTGGCCCCGCTTGAAGAAGCCCAGGTCACCGCCGTTGGCCTTCGCCTCCGGGTCCTCGCTGACCTGCTTGGCCACCGCAGCGAAGTCCTCACCGTCCAGAACGCGCTGCTGCGCCGCCCGGGCCTTGGCCTTGAGCTCCGCCCGAGTGGCCTCGTCCGCGTTCGGGGGGACCCGCACCAGAATGTGGCGGGCTCGGGTCTGCTCCGGCACGTCGAACTCGTCCTGGCGCGCCTCGTAAAGAGCGCGGACGTCCTCCACGCGGGTGGCCAAGACCGCCGCAATCGCCTGCTCGTCGCGCTCGTAGCCCTCCAGGACCTCGCTGGTGTCCAGAACCGTCGTCACGATCCGGATTTCCTCGAGTTTGCGCTTCAGGGCCGTCCGGACCTCGCCATCGGAGACGACGGCCTGCGCCCGGATCACCCGGATCAGCTTCGTGACCAGCACCGCCCGGCTCTGCTGCTCGCGAAACGCGCGCTCGCTGCCGTAGGTCCGCCCCACCCAATTGTCGAAGGCCTGTTTGTCGAAACGACCCGCCGCGTTCCGGAAGCCTCCGATCTCGAGGATCTGCCGCTCCAGCTCCTGCTTCGGCACGGAGAGTCCCAAGGCCTTGGCCTCCAAGGCCATGATGGCCCGCTCCACCACCAGCCGGGTGGTCAGGTCGTCGAGGGTGTCACGATACTTGCGGGCGTCGAACTGCTCGCCGAGCGCGTCGCGGTAGCGCTGCTCCTGTTGGTCGCGAAAACGGCCATACTCGTAGTTGTCGATCCGGATCTCGCCGACTTGGATCAGGGCGTCCCCGCCGCGTTGGATTCCACCGCCGCCGCCTAGATAGAAGACGAACACGCTGCCGATGCCGACCACGAAGATGGCGGTGACCCAGCGCTGTCCCCTGCGGATGACATCGAGCATCGAAGACCTCTCTTTACGCCTGGCAGCCGGTCGGCCGGCTGCCGGAGCTGCGGCGATCTGCCTATGTACCCGACACCGTTCCCCACGAGCAACCTCTAAGGTCGACCGGCCGCGCTGGCTGCTTGGCTGAAGGGCTCCACGGGGGGATCTGAAACCGGTCGCGGCGGTGTCAAAACCACGTTCACTGCTTGCTCCCCGAAGGGTCCGCTGGTACTTTGGGGACAGTCGGCGAGTCGAGAGAAAGGCCTTGAGAAAACGATCACTTAGAACACTACGCTGCGGGCCCGGCCGAGCCTCAGGTGGGAGGCGGATTTGATCCTCGATTCCATCCTCGGGTGGTTCTCCAACGACCTCGCGATCGACCTGGGAACAGCCAACACCGTTGTCTACGCCAAGGGCAAGGGCATCGTGGTTTCGGAGCCCAGCGTCGTGGCGGTGGTTCGTGACGCGCGCGGCATCGACCGGGTGCGCGCCGTGGGCAAGGAGGCGAAGGAAATGCTCGGAAGAACTCCGAGCAACATCGTCGCCATCCGCCCGATGAAGGACGGCGTGATCGCCGACTTCGAAGTCACCGAAGCCATGCTCCGCTACTTCATTGCGCGCGCGCACGATCGCAAGCGCTTGGTTCGCCCACGGATCGTGATCGCGGTTCCGTCAGGGATCACCGAAGTCGAGAAGCGTGCCGTGCGCGAGGCGGCGATGTCGGCCGGCGCGCGCGAGGTCTACCTGATCGACGAGCCCATGGCGGCCGCCATCGGTGCGGGTCTTCCCGTGACCGAGCCGTCGGGTAACATGATCATCGATATCGGGGGTGGGACCACCGAGGTCGCCGTGATCTCGCTCTCGGGAATCGTCTACGCCAATTCGGTTCGCGTCGGCGGTGACAAGATGGACGAGGCGATCATCAACTACGTCAAGCGCAAGTACAATCTACTCGTGGGGGAGCGCTCGGCGGAGCTGATCAAGATCAAGATCGGCAATGCCTTCCCGTCCGATGAGATCGAAACGATGGAGATCAAGGGCCGGGACCTGGTCGCTGGCGTGCCCAAGACGCTGGAAATCAAGTCTGACGAGGTTCGCGAGGCTCTCTCGGAGCCCGTGAACACCGTCGTCGAGACTGTGAAGATGGCGCTGGAGCGCACGCCGCCGGAACTGGCCGCCGACATCGTCGACAAGGGCATTGTCATGGTCGGTGGAGGCTCCCTGCTGCGCAATCTGGATGTCTTGCTCCGGGAGGTCACGGGCCTCCCGGTGATGTTGGCGGAAGACCCCCTGACCGCCGTGGCCATTGGGACGGGTCGGACGCTGGACGAGCTTCATCTTCTCAAGGAGATCGCCATCAAGTCCTAGCCCGCTCCCGTCGAGTGGGGGTCAGATGGCCGAGTTCCACAGTCGAGCACGCCTGACACTTCTCGTGGTGGCCCTGGTGGGGGTCGCCACGGTGAGCATGGTGGTGGACCGTCGCGCCTTTCGGGACGGCGAACGCGACCTGCCGGTTTGGGCTGGGCCGTTGCTGGATGCTGCCGTTCCGATCCAGAAGGCCGTTTCCTGGCCCATCGACTCGATGCGAAACGCCTGGAGCAACTATCTGGCCTTGGTGGGTGTCCGCGCGGAGAACGTGCAACTCCGGAGCGAAAAGGCCTGGCTGGAGGAGCAGAACCTCCAATTGAGAGAAGCGTTGGTAGCCGGCGGTCGCTTGGAGCGCATCGCCGCAATGCGCGAAGCTTTCGAGGTTCCCATGCTGCCGACCGAGCTGGTCGGGCGCGACGTCTCACCGTGGTTCCAATCGGTCCTGCTCGACCGCGGGCGGGCTGACGGTGTCCGCTCGGGCATGCCCGTCATCTCCGATGATGGGCTGGTCGGACTGGTGGTCGCCACGTCCTACACGGCGGCCAAGACCAAGCTGCTGCTCGATCGCCAGACCGCGATCGACGGCACCGTTCAGCGCAGCCGAGCCCGGGGCATCGTCCGGGGCCAGGGCAGCGATGAGCTGCAGTTCGAGTTCGTGGCCCGGGGCGGTGACGTCCAGGTCGGTGATCTGGTGATCACCTCGGGACTCGGCGGCGTCTACCCGAAGGGGCTCCTGATCGGCGAGGTGACCCGGGTCTCGGAGCTGGGCTCGAAGCTGCTGCGGACCGCCGTGCTCTCGCCCGCCGTGGACTTCGGTCGCTTGGAGCAGGCGTTCGTGATGCTACGCCGGGGACCCGTGATGGAGCTGCTCTACTCGATCGAGACCGGTGATGAAGACCGCGTTGCCGCCAACGAAGAGCAGTCGCCGTGAAACACGGACTCGTGCTGTTGCTGATCGGAACGGTGGTGCTCATGATCGAGGGCGCCATCGCTCGGGTCGTTCCCGTGCGCTTCGTACCGGATCTCGGTCTGCTCCTGGTCGTGGCCTTCGCGTTGTCGGTCCGCAATCCCGGCACGGGCGTGCTGCTCTCAGCGTATCTGGGCTTCGTGACCGACGTCTTTTCAGGCGCACTGCTGGGACAGCACGTGTTGCTCTACATCGTGATGTTCGGTGTCTCCCGCTTCAGCGGTTCGCGTCTGAACCTGCGCGGACCCCTGCCCCAATCGCTCTTCGTTGCGGTGCTCGCCGTGTTCCAGTCGGGCGCATTGTGGGCTCTCACCGCGTTCTTCGTCGTGTCGTCCGGCGTGGGTCTCGTCCACCCGACGGACGTTCTCCCGTATGCGCTCATCACCGGGCTGGTGGCGCCCTTCGTGAGCGAGGGTGTCGTCAGGCTGATGGCGCGGATGGACGATGACGAAGGCAGCAAGCCCCTGATGGATCTCACGCCGCCGCAGTTTCTCGCCTGATGCGGAACGATGATCGGCTCGGCGTCGGCACCGACAATTCGGTCGAGCTCCGCCTGCCCCTCGTGATCGGCGCGATCGTGCTGATCTTCGGCATCTTCGTGCTCCGTCTCTTCCAGCTCCAGATCCTGCAGGGCGAGGAGATGAAGGGCATCGCACACGGCAACGCGGTCCGGTTGGTGCGCCTCGAGGCGCCCCGTGGCGACATCCTCGATCGGGAAGGCCGGGTGTTGGCGACCACGCGACCTGCGTTTGGTGTCACGGTGATGCCGAGCGAACTCGCACGGCCCGATCGGACCTTGGCTGCGCTCGGCATGCTGATCGACCAATCGAGCGCCGAGCTGAGCCAGCGGATCGGTTCTCCGCAAGGTCGTCGGCGCTTCCAGCCCGTACGACTGGTCGGCGATCTCTCCTACGACCACCTGGCCCGCGTGGAGTCCCATCTCTACGAGTTGCCGGGCGTTCACACCGACGTACGCCCGCGACGCCACTACGTCGAGGGAGAGTTGGCGGCCCACCTGCTCGGCCAGATTGGAGAGGTTCGCAAGGACCAGCTCCAGAAGCGCCAATATGCCGACTACCGCGCGGGTGAGGTGGTCGGTCAGTCCGGGCTCGAAAAGGTGTTGGAGCGAAATCTGCGCGGACGCGCAGGCGGTCGCAACGTGGTGGTGGATGTGGCGGGACGCGTCGTCGATGTGATCGGCGAGATCGATCCCGAGCCCGGAGCTCCGGTCACACTCACCATCGACCTGGATCTGCAACGGGTGGCCGAAGCGGGGTTCCAACCGGACGTGTTGGGCGGGCGTGCGAAGATGGGGGCCGCAGTCGCCCTCGACCCGCGCAACGGCGACGTACTGGTGTTGGTTTCGAAACCCGCGTTCGATCCGAACTCCTTTCCGGGCGGCATGGATGCAGAAACCTGGAAGGCGCTCACCACAGACGAGTGGCGTCCTCTCCAGAACCGCGCGCTGTCGGGTCAGTATCCGCCGGGATCGACCTACAAGGTCATCCTTGCGGCCGCCGGCCTCCAGAAGGGCATCGTCGATCCGAACGAGAAGGTCTTCTGTCCGGGGCACTTCCGTCTGGGAAGACGCGTATACCGCTGTTGGCGGCGGGGCGGCCACGGAGAGGTCGACCTGCGGGACGCGCTCAAGAGGTCCTGCGACGTCTACTTCTACAAGCTGGGTCTCGCGCTCGGCATCGATGAGATCGCGAAGTTCTCGAGGGGTTTCCATCTCGGTCGGCGCTTGGGCATTCCACTGCGTGAGGAGATGCCGGGGCTGGTTCCGACCCGGGAGTGGAAGGAGCGGCGCTTCGGAGAAGTCTGGTTGAAAGGCGAGACGGTCTCGGCGTCGATCGGTCAGGGCTTCGATCTGGTCACGCCGCTTCAGCTCGCCGTCGCCTACGCTGCCATCGCGAACGGGGGCATCGTGCTCCAGCCGCGTTTCGTGCTGCAGCGCACCGATCCGGAGCTCGGGGTGGTGGAGGCGTCGAACCCGAAGATTCTCGGCCAGGTCCCGGTCGACCCGGAACATTTGGCGCGGATTCGCGACGCGCTCACCGCCGTCGTCGAAGAGCCGCGGGGGACCGGCGGTCGTTCGCGGGTCCCGGGCGTCAAGGTTGCCGGCAAGACGGGCACCGCCCAGGTGGTGGCTCTCAAGCACACCGAGGACCAGGAGGACGACGAGATCCCGATCCGGTACCGCGACCACGCCTGGTTCGTGGCCTTTGCGCCGGCCGAGGCCGCCGAGATCGTGGTGGTGGTGCTGGTCGAACACGGGGGTCACGGCGGATCGGCCGCGGCGCCAATCGCCCAGAAGATACTGTCCAAGTATTTCGAGAAGCAGCGTGCGCGCGCTGGCGAGGAGCTGGCGGCCGTGCAGGTGGGGTCAGATGCTGAGAATCGATAGACGTTCGGTGCAGCACTTCGATTGGATGTTGATCACGCTGACGGTAATGCTGGTCGTGATTGGCTTCATCAACCTGCTCTCGTCCACTCACGCGCTGGGCGAGCTCTCGAACGAAGCTCGGCGGCAGCTCATCTCGCTGGGGCTGGGAACGATCGTCATGATCGTCACCGCCACCATCGACTACCGCCACTTCGAGCGGTTTGCACTGCCCGTCTACGGAGCGTCCCTCTTGCTGCTCGGCTTGACCCTGGTGATCGCGCCCATGACGCGCGGCAGCCAGAGCTGGATCCTCGAAGGCCGCCTCCAGCCGGCCGAGCTCGCCAAGGTCGGGATGATTCTGGCGCTCTCGCGCTATTTCGCGCGCAACCCTCCGGGCGAAATCCAGGCGCTGCGCGACCTGATCCGACCGGCGCTCATCATCGGTGGGCCCGTCGGGCTCATCCTGCTCCAGCGCGACATGGGCGTTGCGCTGCTCACGCTGCTGATCGGCTGCACCTACCTGGGCTTCGTGCACATCCCCTGGCGCGCCTGGTTGGCCGTGGCCGTTCTCGGTGTTGCGACCCTGGCGACGGCCTGGTTCTTCATGTTTCAGCCCTACCAGCGCAACCGCATTCTCGACCTCATCGATCCGGGCCGGGACCCGTTGGCGTCGGGCTATCAGGTCAACCAGTCGATCATCGCGATTGGATCCGGCGGCCTGTTCGGCAAGGGCTGGATGGAGGGCACCCAGACCCAGTTGCGCTTCCTTCCGACCCAGCACACCGACTTCGCATTTTCGGTGCTGGCCGAGGAGTGGGGTTTCTTCGGCAGCGTGCTGGTCCTGGGCGTCTACCTGTCGTTCCTGATCTGGGGCCTCATCGTGGCCCGCAGCTCGAAGGACGGCTTCGGCGCCATGCTGGCCATCGGGGTGGTGGGGATCTTCTTCTGGCCAGCCGTGCTGAACGTCGGAATGGTGCTGGGCCTCGCCCCCGTGATCGGTGTTCCGCTTCCCTTCATTGCCTATGGCGGCTCGGCGCTGGTCGCCAGCCTGATCGCGGTCGGTCTTCTCCTGAACGTCTCGATCCGTCGCTACGTCTTCTAGCGGGCTGCGGGAGCGCGATCCCGGGAGCTCGTCGGCGGGGTCCCCCCCGCCCGTTTTTTCCACACCGTTCTCACGCGCCTGATACGCTGCAGGCATGGCTTCTCCCGTCGTCACCCGACGCAGCCCCCGTATCGGCGCCTTCTTCGACATGGACAAGACGTTGATTGCCGAGAACTCCGGCAGCCTCTACATGCGCTACCGCTACGCGCGCGGTGAGATCAGTGGCATGGAGTTGCTCAAGGGGCTGGGTGCCTACATCCAGTACAAGGTCGGAATGCTCGACATCCGAAACTGGACCAAGAACATGATGCTCCAGTTCAAGGACTCGAATGCATTGGAGTTGGAGAGCCAGGCCCGCGACTGGTTCGACGAATTGGTGGCGCCCACCATCTATCCCGAAGCCGAGGAATTGGTGCGCAAGCACCAGGCCCAGGATCACATCGTCGTCGTTGTGTCGGGGGCCACGAAATTCGTGGTTCAGCCCCTGGCCGAGCGTCTCAAGATCGAACACATGCTGTACACGCGGCTCGAAGTCGAAGGCGGCGTCTTTACCGGCCGGGTGATCGAACCCATCTGCTTCGAAGAGGGCAAGATCTACTGGCTCCAGCAGTTCATCGACGAGCACGATATCGATCTCGCCAAGAGCTGGTTCTACACGGACTCGATCACCGACATGCCCCTGATGGACATCGT
>SMWR01000177.1 GCA_004356735.1 Deltaproteobacteria bacterium | reverse complement strand
TCCTTTCCGGGGCCGGGCTGCCAGGATCCCGGCCTTCGAGAACCGATCCAAGCGGCGCCTCGGACCCTTACAGCAAGCCCCGTGCCGGCCTTTGCTTCTAGAAATCATCAAATAGTTCAAGTGCTTGAGGATTTCTCCCGAGACCGACGGCGAAAGATTTGAGGCGCTCGGGAAAGAGATTTTCCCCTCCGGGGCCCGATCTGCCGCCGTGGATCGCCGGCCCTGTGAGATACTTGCCGGCATGTGAATGCAACCAGATCCAGCGCGGCAGCCCGGGGGGGCGGGCCGCAGGTTTCACCCGCAGCGGGTAGAGCGGGTAGGACGGGGATGCGTATGGCGGACGGTACGGAACTGCTGGGTCGTCCGAGGAAGACCCAGGAGGAGAGGAGTCAGCGAACGCGCGCCAGGCTGGCGGATGCAGCCATCGAGTGCCTGGTCGAACGGGGCTACCGGGGCACGACGTTCGTGGAAGTCTGTCGGCGAGCCGGCCTGACCCGCGGCGCCGCCCACCATCACTACCGGGATCTCCCCGCGTTGCTGCACGACGCGATGCGACGACTCAATCAGGGCCTGCTGCGGCGGGCCCGGCCCGCGATGCTCGAGATCGAGGCGACCGAGAAGCGCGTCGAGGCCGGCATCGACGTCCTGTGGGAGGTCTTCAGCGACCGCGATTTCAAGGCCGTGGTCGAGATCTGGGTGGCCCAGTCCCACGATCCGGAGTTGCGTGATCGTCTCCGCTCGGAGATGGACGACTACGCCAACCATCTGGCCCAGGGCCTGGCCCAGTCGTTCCCGGAACTGATGCACGCGGATTCCGAGGCGCTGCTGATGCTGCAGTTCGCCTTCTTGACCCTGCTTGGCATGGGGTTCGCCAACGCGACGATCTACCCCGGCGACGACGCCACCGAGCCCGGTCGCATGCGAGCGATGCTCAAGAAGGTCGTGCAGCGGGAGGTGGCCTTGATCAAGGAGCACGGACCCCTCTCCCACTGACCTGCTGGTGAGGCCTCCTCCGCGCTTGCGCGGGCTCGGAAGCGCTGCAAGAACGCAATCCGGTCGAGCCGACTGCTAACTGCCCGTCGGCCGCGGCAGCCGGGCCGCTGTGGCCCAGAGGGAATGCCAACCGGGAGGTCATGATCCGGACGCCGAGATGAGGCTTCAGTAGACGGCTTCGATGAGGCTGGGGCCAGGCTCGGCCATCGATCGTGCGAACTGTTGGTGAAACTCCTCGGCCGTCGTCACCCGCGTCGCTGGGACTCCGAGTCCTTGGGAGATTCGGAACAGGTCGAGGACGGGATCGTCGATGCGCAGCATCTGCTGGACGTCCGGGCCGGTTTCGAGTGCGCCAACGCGTTGCAGCTCGATCTGGAGGATCGCATAGCTGCGATTGGCCAGGATCACCGTGGTGACGTCAAGGCCTTCGCGCGACTGGGTCCACAGACCCTGGATCGTGTACATCGCACTGCCGTCGGCCTGGAGGCAGACCACCTTGCGGTCGGGACAGGCGACGGCGGCTCCCGTGGCCACGGGAATTCCCTGGCCGATGGCGCCGCCGGTGAGCCCCAGCCAGTCGTGTGGAGCCGCACCTCGGGTTCCGGGTGTGAGTGCGGCCGATGCGGTGATGGCCTCCTCGGAGACGATGGCGCCTTCCGGCAGCAGGGCCGAGACCGAGATCGCAATGCTGGCGGGACTCAAGCGGCCGGCAGGCGCGGACGCGACGTCGCGCTCGGCTCGGGCTGCGGCTTGGTTCGCGCCGAGCGCATCGGCCAGGGCCTCCAGGGCGGCTTCGCAGTCCTCGGCAGGAGACGCCAGTGTCTGGATCCGGCATGTCTCGGGCGTGAGCGAACTCGGTTTTCCGGGATACGCGAAGAAGGCGACGGGCGCCTGGGTCCCCACCAGGATCAGGTGACGGACTCCAGCCAGCGCGACCGAGGCGCCTTCGGCGAAGTAGGGCAGGGGGTCGACACTGGGTACCCCCGCGCCGCGCTCCCAGCGCGCGTTGAAGGTGTCGCAGAAGAGCCTTGCACCGGTGGAGGCAGCGATCCGTCCGGCGACTTCCAATGGAGCTCGACGCAAGGCGCGCCCGCTCATCAAGATGGCCGCGGATTCACCGGAACGAAGTGCTAGGGCCGTGTCCGTGACGGCGTCGGGGGAGGCCCGCTCGGCGCTCGGAATCGGCAGCGGATCCGCGGGGTCGCCGGCTTCGGTCCAGGCGACGTCGGCCGGGACGATCAGGCTTGCCACCCGGCCCGGGGGTCCGAACGCAGCGGCGACGGCCTCGGCGCCGTCACGGGCCAGCGTCTTCGGGTCGTCCGCCGTCCGCACCCAGCCGGAAACGGGACGGGCGAACGCCTCCACGTCTGCCGTCAGGGGTGCGTCGTAGGGCCGATGGGAAATCGCGTGCTCGCCGATCAGATTCACGATGGGCGTGCGCGCCTTGCGGGCGTTGTGGAAGTTGGCGAGGCCGTTCGCCAGACCGGGACCCAGATGGAGCAGGGTCACGGCCGGCTTGTCGGCCATGCGCGCATAGCCGTCGGCGGCTCCGGAAACAACGCCTTCGAAGAGTCCCAGAATCGGGCGCATGCCCGCCACACGGGACAGGGCGGCAACGAAGTGCAACTCGGAAGTGCCTGGGTTGGTGAAGCAGACTTCCAGCCCGGCGTTCACGAACGTCCGCACCAGGGCTTCGGCGCCATTCATGGGGCGGCGAGCGTATCACAGCACTTCGTCCGTCTACCTCGACGGGCCTCGGCAAACTCCGATGGAAAGCGGACGGGGTCCGCATTGACGGCGTGTTCGCAGCGGCGGTATCAAGGGGTCCCCCGGTGAGCCCGAGGATGGGCCGAGGAGACGCATGAAGGTCAAGGCCGCGGTGGCCTGGGTGGCGGAAAGACCCCTGGAGATCGAAGAGATCGATCTGGACGGCCCGAAGCAAGGCGAGGTCCTGGTACGGCTTGCGGCCACGGGGGTCTGTCACACCGACGCCTACACCCTGAGCGGTCGTGACCCGGAGGGCCTCTTCCCGGTGGTGATGGGCCACGAAGGTGCAGGCATCGTGGAAGAGGTGGGCACCGGAGTCACTTCCGTGGCTCCCGGCGACCACGTGATCCCGCTCTACATCCCCGAATGTCGGCAGTGTCGCTTCTGCGTCTCCGGCAAGACCAATCTCTGCATCACGCTGCGGGCGACCCAGGGTCAGGGCGTGATGCCCGACGGCACCAGCCGGCTCTCGCAGAATGGCAAGAAGATCCACCATTACATGGGCACCTCGACCTTCGCCGAGGCGACCGTGCTGCCTGAGATTGCACTCGCCAAGGTCCGCAAGGACGCGCCGCTCGACAAGGTGTGTCTGCTGGGTTGTGCGGTCACCACCGGAATTGGCGCCGTGCTCCACACCGCCAAGGTCGAAGCCGGTTCCTCGGTGGCTGTTTTCGGCATGGGAGGGGTCGGCCTGTCGGTGATCCAGGGTGCGGTCATGGCCGGAGCCCAGCGGATCATCGCGGTGGACGTCAACCCCAAGAAATTCGAGCTTGCGAGTCAGTTTGGAGCCACGGATTCCCTCAACCCGAACGACGTTGAAGATTTGGCCGAGGCCATCGTCGAGATGACGGGCGGTGGCGTCGACTATTCGTTCGAGTGCGTCGGCAACGTGGATCTCATGGGTCAGGCGCTCGCGTGCACGGCGCGCGGCTGGGGACAGTCGATCATCATCGGCGTCGCCGGTGCCGGCGAAGAGATCCACGCCCGACCGTTCCTGCTGGTGACCGGCCGATCCTGGCGTGGTACCGCGTTTGGCGGCACCCGGGGCCGCAGCCAACTCCCGGGCTTCGTCGACCGCTACATGAACGGCAGCATCAAGCTCGACGAGATGGTCAACGCCACCCTGTCCCTCGCGGACATCAACAAGGCCTTCGACCTGATGCACGAGGGTGAAGTGATCCGCAGCGTCATCCAGTACGACCAGTGAGCGCGACCGCTGAACGCGAAAGGTGAGCGATCGCGAAGCGATCGCAAGGCGACGGCCGCCGTCGCCCGCCGTCGCCCGTTCAGCGAAGATCCAGCACTGCGGCCGCTTCCCAGACGACGAGTCGGATGGCGATCAGCGTGAGCACGGTCTTGTACAGCCGGATGAACCAGACCTCGCTTACCTTGTCCAACAGTCGGCTGCCGAGCCAGGTCCCCAGCAGGACCATCGCACACAGCAGGGCGAGGGGGGCGAGCCATTCTGCGAAGGCGAAGCCGGCCACGCCGAACACCGCGATCTTGACCAGATGTCCCAGCGTCTGGCAGGCCGCCTTGGTGCCCACCAGACTGCGCCGCTCGAGGCCGATATTCAGGAAGAAGGGGGCGATCAGCGGGCCGACGGCGCCCACCGTCATGTTGAGGACCCCGGCGACGCCGCCCAACACCACGAAGCGACGCTTCGGATCGGTATTCTCCGGGTGGGCGCCCAACAGCAGGATTCCCGGCAGCCAGGTGGCCGCCAGCACGAACAGACCGATCAGCAGCCGGGTCAGGGTCGCCGGCAGCGCTTCGGCGATGGCGAGACCCACGAAGGCCATCGGCAGCAGCAGCACGCCGTAGCGGGCCAGGATCCACCATTTCACGTGCCGCCGCTGGATCACTGTACGCGACGAATTCGACGCGAGCTGGATGACTCCGTGGAGAGGAATCGCCACGAGGGGCTCGAGGAAGAGCAGCATCACCGACAACAGCGTGATGCCGCCCGCCATGCCGACCACGGCCGACAGCATCGAGGTCGCCAGCGCGACGCTGGCCAGGATGGCGAGCTGAAGCGGGTCCAAAGGAGGCTCAGCCGCCGCTCAGCGCCGCCCGGCCGCTTCGGCCGTCAGGCGACGGGTGGGCGTGTCGGCCGGGCCGACCCGGACGCTCGAGGGCAGGCGATGACTGGCGATCCCGACGGGTCGCTCCGGTTGGGGAGAGACAGCGGAATCGGGAGCGGAAGGGGGCACGAAGTGAAGCTACCGTCGGCAGCGGACGCTCGCCCAGGCAGGGTCCGCGAGAGCTAGGCTTGGATCGGTTCAGGGGGGAAACATGGATCTCGGGGTTGCGCTGATCTGGTATGTCGCGCTGCTGTTCTCGTTGACGCTGCATGAGGCGTCCCACGCCTGGGCTGCGATGAAGGGGGGCGACAGGACGGCCTATCACGGCGGCCAGGTGTCGCTGGACCCGATTCCCCACATCCGTCGCGAGCCTTTCGGCACGGTGGTGGTGCCGCTGCTCTCGTTCGCGTTGTCGGGCTGGATGATCGGCTGGGCGAGCACACCGTATGACCCGCGTTGGGCGTATACCTACCCGAGGCGCGCGGCCTGGATGTCTGTGGCGGGACCGGCCGCGAATTTCCTGCTGATCCTGTTGGCGGCGACGGCGATCCGAATCGGGATGATGGTGGGAGTCTTCGAGCCCGGGACCTACAGCTTTCAAGGGCTGGTGATGGCGCCACAAGGGGGCGCGGCCGCGACGATCGCGCTGTTCCTCAGCGTTCTGTTTACGCTCAATCTGCTGCTCTTCGTGTTCAACCTGATTCCGGTGCCGCCGCTGGACGGCAGTGGTGCGCTCGGTCTCTTCGTGTCCGAGAAGACTGCGCGCAGGATCCAGAAGACGCTCTTTCAGCCCCAGTTCTCGTTCATCGGGATCTTGTTGGCGTGGTATGCGATTCGGGAGATCTTTGGACCGGTGCATTCGGCGGCAGTCCGGATTCTTTACCCGGAGTACTTCTAGCAGCGGTTGTTGTTCTGGAGACGGGTCAGACGCCCCCGCGCCCGGCGCCGCAGCTTCGGGATCCCTTTGATTGGGGAGGTCAGTCGGTTTTGTCGCCGCGGTAGATGAAGCTGTTTGAGGCTTCCTGCCGGGCTCGGAGGATGATGTCGTGTTTTGGGGAGAGGCTGCAGACGGGGTCGGTGTTCTTGGCGTCGCCGGTCAGGAGGAAGGCCTGGCAGCGGCAGCCGCCGAAGTCCCGGCTGCGTTCGGGGCAGGTCTTACACGGGTCGCGCATCCAGTCTTCGCCGCGATACGCGTTCATGCCGGGAGCTTTGTTCCAGCAGTCGGCCAGGCAGTGGTCGGTGACCGAGTAGAAGTCGAGGTCCGGGAGCTCGCGGGCAGCGTGACAGGGAAGCACCAGGCCTGACGGGTCGACGACCAGGATGCGGCGCGCCCAGCCTCCCATGCACGGTTTCGGGCGGTCCGAGAGATAGTCGGGAGTGACGTGCACGATCTCGGGGGCGTCGGGCTGCTGGCGAGCGCGCCTGATCCGCCGACGAGCCGACTCGACCTGCTCCGGATCGGGCAGCAGGGCGGCGCGGTTCTTCAGGGCCCATCCGTAGTACTGGGTCTCGGCGAGCTCGATGCGGTGGGCGCCGAGCTCGCGACCCAGGGCCAGGATCTCCTCGAGGTGATCGAGGTTGTGGCGGTGGAGGACGAAGTTGAGGGACAGGGGAAGCTGGTGTTCGCGCACCGCGTGGGCGAAGCAGAGCTTGCGTTCGAAGCACTCGACGCCGGCGATCCGATCGTTGTCTTCGCGGCGGCTGTCCTGGATCGAGAGTTGGACGCTGCGAAGACCGGCCTTGACCCATTCGGCAAGGGACTCGACGTCGGATCCCGCCGTGACCAGGTGGGTGTAGAGTCCGGCTTCGCTGGCACCCGAGATGATCTCGGTGAGATCGGCGCGGGCACTGGGCTCTCCACCGGTGAGGCCCACGTGGACGATGCCCAGGGCGGCGGCTTCCCGGAAGACGCGCCACCACGCGCTGGCGTCGAGCGCGTCGCGGACGGCGCGGTAGCCCACTGGATTCGAGCAGTAGACGCAGCGCAGCGGGCAACGGTAGGTGAGTTCGGCGACGAGGTTGAAGGGGCGCTCGGTCACAACCGCGGTCACGACGACGAGACGCGACGTTCGAGGACGCCGAGGCCTTCCATCTCCGAGAGGAAGGCGTGGACGTCCTCTTCGAGCCGAGCCACTTCGGGATGACGGTTCTGGAGCTCGGAGGCGACGTCGAGGGCCGAGCGGGAGCCGTCGCAGAGGGTCAGGATCTCGTCACCGCTCGGGTTGAGGCGCACGGCGCGCTCTGGCAGCACGACCATGGGACGGCCGTCGACGGGATCGGCCCGGCGCTGGGCGGCCCCCGAAAGGCGCAGGTGTGCATTGGCTTTGGAGACGGCGTCGAAGACGGATCGATGGATCTCGAAGCGTTGCTCGAGCGCTGCGACACAACCGCCTCGAAGCCCATCGGTGGTGGCATGGGCTTCGACGAAGTCGAGCGCGGCGGAGGCGCGACGGTCGGCCCGCTGCCCCAGGTCGGCCAGTGCCGTACGGGCCTTCGGGTCGACCCAGCCGTGATGTTTCTCGAAGCTCGCGGCAGATTCGGCGAGACGCTCTGCGAGAAAGAGGTCGGTGAGCGAGCCGGAAATTGCGTCGAGTGGCGTCGCGGCCTGCATCGACTCGAGCAGCAGGCCGCAAGCCTCCCCGACGGCGGGGAGGGTCCGCTCACCGAGAAGAGTTGCGGCACGATCCTCGCCGACGGCCTGGGCCAGGTCGAGCCAGGCCTCGAGGGTTTCCGGGGCGTCGGCGCGGAGCTCGCTCGAGGCCAGCGCGAACTCGGAGGTGACCCAACTGCGGAGCGCCGCCGGGGACAGCGCGCCCTCCACGAGCTCTCGATGCAGGGGATGATTTCGCAGCGAGCGTTGCTCGCCGATGCGGCGTAGACGTCGCTGGAAGTCCGCCGTCACAGCTCGATCTCCATTCCGTCGGCCGCGATCTCGACGCCGCACCCCTCGACCCTTGCGCGTTCTTTCGAACTCCTGTCGAGCACGGGGTTCGTATTGTTCATGTGGATGTAGAGGGTGCGACCGGGAAGGGCGGCCAGCTCGGTGAGGCTGCCTCCGGGACCCGTGATGGGCAGGTGGCCCATGGCGAATGCGTCGGGTGCACCGGGCCTCATCTGTTGGAGTTCGTCGTTGCTGTAGAAGGTGCCGTCGACGAAGCAGCAGTCGGCGGCCTCGAGCTCTGCGCGGGTTCCGTCGTCAAGGCTCTTGAGACCGGGGACGAAGACGAGCCGTTTGCCGCTGCGCAGGTGGGTGATGCGCACGCCGACGCAGGCTTCCTGGTGGTGTTCGACGGAGTCACGCAAATAGCCCGGCACCTTTCCCGGCACCGGGAAGATGCGAAGCTCCAGGTCTTCGTCGCGGTCCAGATACACCGGACGATCGAGGAAGACCCGCCCCCAGGCCGGCTCGAGCAGTCGCCAGGCGGCGTTGGCCTTGAGGATCGAATCGCGAACCCACGCGGTACTGAGGATGCGATAGGAGAGGGCTTCGCGGAGCACGATCAGACCGAGAACGTGGTCGAGCTCTGCACTCGTGAGCACCAGGGTGTCCAGGGGAACGTCGCGGGTCCCCGGCTTCGGATGGAGTCCGGGGAAGGCAGCGAACTGCTCGCGGATGTCCGGGCTCGCGTTGAGGATCGACCAGTGGGTCCCGTCGGCGGAGACCGCGATCGATGGCTGGGTCTGGGGCGGAACAGCGGGGTCGCCAGCGCGCGCTCGTACCGAATTCTCGCCGCCGCAGTTCCATTGGGGAAGCCCTCCGCCTGCGCACGAACCCAACACGCGGATCTTCATGTCGAGCAGACTAGCAGCCCACTCCCGCTGCCGGGCCGGGCGGGCTCAGCCCGAGGCGCGGGCGAGGACGCGGGCGTCGCGCTCGAGACGGCCTTCGGCGTTCTCCTCGATGCGGCGGCTGGCGTGTTCGGTCTCCAGGAAGCGCCGCATGATGAACGACTCGGCCACGTCGATACGGGCCGGATCGGCCCCGACCTGGTGCAGCAGCTCGGTGGCCGCGGCCACGTCGATCACCATCTGGGCCATCAGCTTTGCCCGGAGCAGGGCGTAGGCCGGGTCCGAGAAGAGAATGGCCAGGGATTGTTCGACCCGCTGGGTCATCTCGGTCACGCGCTTGGCGAGCCTGGCGCGCACGGCGTCGTTCTCCATCTCGGCCAGCTCGCCCCGGATCTCGTGGAACACCACGCCGAGCGCGCCCTTTCCGATCTCTTTGAGTGCGAACGAGGCTTGAATCTCGCTGGTTCCCTCGTAGATGGTCATGATCAGGCTGTCGGCGTGGTACTTGCCGGCGTTGGAGTCCATCGTGAAGCCGATACCGCCGAAGACCTGCAGGGCGTCGCGCGACAGGTCGTCGCAGACTTCGGTCGCAAAGTACTTGCAGAGTGGCGTGAAGAGCCGCACCCGGGTCGTGTCCCGGTCGAAATCCTGCTGGATCTCGCTGCGCTCGGCCGCCGACAGGCTGTCACGCGCCAGTGCCTTCTCGCGCGCGTTGTTGAGGTCGAGCAGGGTGTAGGTGTGATAAAGCAGGGCGCGGACGGCCTCGGCGTTGACCACCATCTTGGCCAACATGCTGCGCACCAGCGGCTGCTCGGCGATCGGCTTGCCGAACTGCTTGCGCTGCCAGGCGTACTCGATGGCGTCGGAAAGTGCTGCGTCGGCGAGCCCCAGGGCCTGGGAGGCGACGCCGAGTCGCGCCGCGTTCATCAGTTCCAGCATGGCCTGGAAACCCTGGCCCTTCTGGCCGAGCCGCCAGCCGATCGCGCCGTCGAAGAGCATCTCGCAGGTGGCCGAGCCGTGGATGCCGAGCTTGCGTTCGAGGCGCGTGACCCGGACGCCGTTCAGGCTTCCATCTTCCTGGTGGCGGGGGACCAGCACGAGGGAGAGCCCGCGGGTCGAGCCCCGGGACTTGTCGTAGCCGTCGTCGTCCCGCGCCAGGACCAGGTGAACCTCACCTCCGCCGTTGGAGATGAAGATCTTCTGGCCGTCGACCTTGACGGAGCCGTCGGGGAGATCGGTCGCCCGGGTCGTGATGCCGCCGAGGTCGCTGCCGGCCTGGGGTTCGGTCAGATCCATGCAGCCCTCGACTTCGCCCGACGTGAAACGCGGCAGCCATTTTTTCTTGAGCTCCTCCGAGCCGAATTTCTCGATGTCGTTGGCGGCCCCGGTCTGCAGGCCGATCACCATCATCAGGCTCGGATCGGCGCGCGCGATCATCTCGATCACGATGCCGTTCAGGAGTGTAGGGAGTCCGTAGCCACCATAGGCCTCGCCCACGGTCAGGCAGATCAGACCCGCCTCGCGCAGCTGGTCGTAGGCGCGCCGGATGTGGGGCGGGGACGTTGCACCGCCGTCGTCGGTGAGCGTCGCTTCCTCGGACCAGTGCTTGCGTGCGTCGGTTTCGAAGCTCTGGGCCAAGCGGGCCGTCGTCTCGAGGATCGACCGGTAGGCGCCGACCTCGGCGTCGACGTCGACAGGAGCGCCTCGGGAAAGCCCGAGCAGGGCTTCCCAATCGACTTGCGTCTCCAGATACAGCCGTTGGGTCGGTCCGAAGTAGTCACCCACCCGCTCGCTCCATCCCCATCATTTCTCCCGCAGCGCGCTGCTTCGGCGCGCGGCAAGCTGCCCGAACATCCGCCATTGTAGACTGGGAGACGCTGACCCCGAGTCAGGCATTTCATCGATTTTTCGCACACTTGAGTGACTTTCAGCCGACCTCGCGGGCCACCCCGGGTCGTCGATCTGGGGCGCGTTGCCGGGGTTCCCCGGGGGCCGTAGCCTATGCGCCCCATGAGCGAACCGGTCTTCGAAAAAGTTTCGCCCGTCGTCGACTTCCCGAGCCTGGAGACGCGCATTCGCGAGTTCTGGCGCGACGCCGACGTCTTTGCGAAGACCTTGGCCAAGCGCGCCGGTGGACCGCGGTTCGTCTTCTACGAAGGCCCGCCAACGGCGAACGGCCTGCCCCACAACGGCCACGCGCTGACCCGCGTCATGAAGGACGTGTTCCCCCGCTATCGCTCCATGCGCGGCTACGACGTGCCGCGAAAGGGCGGATGGGACACCCACGGTCTCCCCGTCGAGATCGAGGTCGAGAAGGAACTCCGGATCTCGGGCAGGGACGCGATTCTCGAGTACGGGGTCGAGCCCTTCGTGCGCCGCTGTCTCGACAGTGTCTTCCGCTACACCCAGGAGTGGAAAAACTTCACCGAAAAGCTGGGGTTCTGGGTCGACCTCGACGACGCCTACGTCACCTACCACGAGAGCTATGTCGAGAGTGTCTGGTGGGCTTTGTCCGAGCTGTTCCGCAAGGGATACCTCTATCAGGGCTACAAGGTGGTCTGGTGGTGGGCCCAGGGTGGGACGGTTCTCTCGGCCGCTGAGGTGGGCGAGGGCTACAAGACCATCGACGATCCGTCGGTGTACGTGCGTTTCCCGCTGCTGGAGGAGCCCGAAACGTCGCTCCTGATCTGGACCACCACACCGTGGACGCTCTCGTCGAACAGCCTCGTGGCCGTCAAACCCGACATCGACTACGCCGTCGTCCGCGACGGCGATCAGAAGCTCGTGGTGGCCGCCGCCCTCGTCGACGCGTTGTCCGAGAAGGTGGGCCGTGAGCTTCCGGTGGAACGCACGCTGCTGGGGGCAGAGCTGATCGGAAAACAGTACAGACCGCCCTTCGACTGGTTCCAGCGACGTCAACCCGATCTGGACTTCTGGCGCGTGGTGGGTGCCGAGTTCGTCGAAATCGACGCCGGCACCGGAGTCGTGCACATCGCGCCCGCCTTTGGCGAGACCGACTTCGAGATGCTCCGAGAGGAGCAGCGTTCCAATCCGGATCTCCCGCTGCTCAACGCGGTCCGTCCGGACGGCAGCTTCGACCCCGAGATCGCGCCTGCCGAGTACCAAGGCCGCTGGGTGAAGGAATGCGACGGGAACTTCATCCGTGAGCTGAAGCAGCGCGGCCTGTGCTGGCACGCCGAGCAGATCCGTCACGAGTATCCCTTCTGTGTCCGTTCGGATCAGGACCCCTTGATCCAGTACGCGCGCCCCGCCTGGTACATTCGGACCCGCGATCACAAGCACGAGGCCCTGGCGAACAACGCCAAGATCAACTGGCTGCCCGAGCACATCCGCGACGGCCGCTTCGGCGACTTCCTGCGCAACAACGTCGACTGGGCTCTATCGCGCGAACGCTTCTGGGGAACTCCGCTGAACATCTGGATCAACGACGAGTCCGGAGCCATGGATGTGCCGTCGTCGGTGGCCGACATCCTCGAGCGAAATCCGACCGCCTTCGATGCCTTCGAGGAAGCCCGGCAGAAGGACCCAGATCTCTCTCCGCATCTCCGGGTCCACAAGCCCTGGATCGATGAGGTTACCTGGACGAAGGAGGGTGAGTCCGGTGTCTATCGTCGGGTTCCCGAGGTGATCGATGTCTGGTTCGACGCTGGCTCGATGCCGTTCGCCCAGTGGGGCTACCCGCACCGGAACACCGAGGAGTTCGAGGCGAACTTCCCAGCCGACTTCATTTCCGAGGCCATCGACCAGACCCGCGGTTGGTTCCATGCCCTGCTCTGGATTTCGACGCTCCTCTTCGAGGATCGTGAGAAGCCGCATCCCTACAAGACGTGCGTCGTCCTGGGTCACGTGGCCGACCGCGAGGGCAAGAAGGAGTCGAAGAGCAAGGGCAACTACACGCCCCCCGAGATCATCCTCGAGGCTGTGAAGCTCGAATTCGCGGTGGTCGAGGCGGCGCAAGCGGAGGGCCAGCCCCTGGGCCAGGCCGTGATCGCTCGTGCCGACTACGAAGGGATGGATTTGCGCGGCGATCGCGCGACGGTTCGCGTCTACCGGGAGGATGCCGAGGGGAAGGCCGTCGAGCTCGAGCTGCGCCCGGCGAAAGTGCCGCGGCGCATCATCCACCTGTCCCCCGAGGACGCTCGGACCTTGGCCGTGGAGCCCGCGCCTGCGGATACACACATCATGCCACGCGAGGTGCCGGGTCTCGGTATCGCGTCGAAGGTTTGGGTCGAGGACCCGAACTCGACACCACCCGGCGCTGATGCCTTCCGCTGGTTCTTCTTCGCATCGAATCCGCCCTGGAATCCGACCCGCCACTCGCTCGCGGGCGTGCGCGCCGTGCAACGCGAGCTGCCCCTCACGCTTCGGAACATCTACGCGTTCTTTACCATTTACGCGAACGTGGACGGTTTCGATCCGTCCAGCGATGTGGCGAAGCAGGGGTGTCGCCCGGCTGCCGAGCGCGCGCTGATCGACCGCTGGATCCTCTCGGAGCTGGCCCTGACGACGCAGCAGGTGACCGAGCACATGGACGCCTATCGCGTCTACGAAGCCACCGCTGTGTTGACCGACTTTGTGGACGCCCTCTCGAACTGGTATGTGCGCCGAAATCGCGACCGTTTCTGGGCGCCGGGCCTGGAACAGGACAAGCTCGACGTCCACTGGACCCTGTACGAGTGCCTGCTGACGACGGCCAAGCTCGTGGCGCCATTCCTGCCCTTCGCCGCCGAGGACATCTGGCAGAACCTGATCCGGCGGCCGATGCCCGACGCTCCCGAGGTGAGCATCCACATGTGCGACTACCCGAGCGTCGACGAAGCGGCCATCGATCTCGATCTGTCCCGGGTGATGGGAACCGTCCGCCAGCTGGTTTCCCTGGGGCTCCAGGTGCGGACGGTCGAGAAGCTGCGCGTCCGTCAGCCGCTGGAGGCGGCCGAGATCGTGCTCGCGGATGCGGACCTCGAAGCCAAGCTCGCCGAGCACGTGGATTTGATCCACGACGAGTTGAACGTGCACGAGGTCCACTTCGTCCAGAGCGCCGAGGAATACGTGACCTACAACGTGAAGCCGAACTTCAAGCTGCTGGGACCGCGCGTGGGAAAACGGATGCCTGCGCTCAAGAAGGCGCTCGCCGAAGCGGACGGCGCAGCGTTGCTCGCCCAGCTCGGCGATTCAGGGAGCGTTCAGATCCGAGTCGATGG
>SMWR01000026.1 GCA_004356735.1 Deltaproteobacteria bacterium | reverse complement strand
TAGCGAAGCCCGAAGAGCGCCAACTGACTAGGCGGCTTCGTTGGCGAGCACGGCGCCCAGCTTCAACAGTTGCTGGGTCGAGCCACCGAGGGTGAGTTCCAGCTGCCGCGCGTACGTGAAGTAGCGATGCAGCGGGTACTCCTTGTCGACGCCGATGCCACCGTGGAGGTGGATGGCCGCGTGCACGACGCGGGAGCCGGCCTCGCAGGCCCAGTGCTTGGCGACCGCGACTTCTTTGGTCGCGGGCAGTCCTTCGGAGATGCGCCACGCGGCCTGGAGAGCCGTGAGTCGCACACCCTCGGTGTCGATGTAGGCGTCGGCGGCTCGGTGGCCCACGGCCTGGAACATGGCAATGGGCTGATCGAACTGCTTGCGGGTCTTGGCGTATTCCTTCGTCAACTCGAGGGCGGCTTCGCAGACACCGAGCGAGAGATTGGCCAGCGCGGCATTGGCGCGCTCGCTGATCCATTCGGTGATGGCCGCACCCTGGTCGGACCCGCCCAGCAAGGCATCCGCCGCAACGGTCACGTGCAGCAGATCGATTCGAGCTTCGGGTTGGCCGCTGGTGGTGACGAGGGGAGTCAGCGTCACGCCGTCTGCCTTGGGATCCACCAGGAAGACGCCCACTTTGCCGCTTCCGGTCGAGGCTGGCACCAGCACCAGGTCGGCGATCTCGGCCGCCGGCACGCAGCTCTTGGTGCCGATGATCCGCCAGCCGTCGCCGTCGGGTGCGGCCACGGTCTCGGTCGGGTAGAGCGTGGCGCCCGTGCTCTCGTTGAGGGCAGTCGTCAGGATCGCCTCGCCGCGGGCCGCCGCGGGAAGCCAGCTCTCCTGCTGTTCCGCATTGCCGAACTCGATCAACGGAAGAATCCCGAGCACCGTGGTCTCGAGCAGGGGAATCGGAGCGACGGTGCGGCCCAGCTGCTCGATCACGGCGGCCACTTCGAGGAAGCCCAGGCCTGCCCCCCCCTGTTCCTCGGGTACGGCGATGCCGAGCAGGCCCGCCTCGGCCACCTGGCTCCACAGCTCCCGATCGAAACGGGGGCCATCCTGGGCTTCGATCTCGCGCAGGCGCTCCTGGGAGGTGCCGTCCCGGAGGATCTGGAAGGCGAGGTCGATGATCGATTGCTGTTCGTCGTTGTAGGAGAAATTCATCGGGGAAGGTTCCGTTACATGCGCGGGACGCGCGGAAAGCCCAGGCCGAACAGACCAATCAGATCGCGCTGGATCTCGTTGGTTCCGCCGCCGAAGGTGAGGATGAGGAGACTGCGATAGAGCACTTCCAGGTGCCCGACCATGTCGACGTGGTCGGGTGACTCCCGGGTGAGGTACGAGCGCGGCCCGATGATCTCCATCATGAGTCGGAAGGACTCGAGATACCACTCGGTGCCGAAGACCTTGATCGTCGATGCGTCGGCGGGGTCCAGCTTTTGCTGGGTACTCGACCAGGCGACCTTCCAGTTGATGAGCTTCAGGAATTCGAGGCCGGCGTAGACGCGGGCGAGATTGATCTGCACCCACTCCTGGTCGATCACGCGCCGGCCGTCGGGCAGCTTCTGCCGTTGGGCGAACTCGCGGGTCTGCGCGAACGCCCGCTCGAGGATGCCCGACGAGCAGATCGTGACCCGCTCGTGATTGAGCTGGCCGGTGATGAGCTTCCAGCCCTGGCCTTCCTTGCCGATCAGGTTCGATACCGGAATGCGCACGTCGTCCATGAACATCTGGTTGATGTCGTGGCTCGAGAGCAGGTCCAACGGGTCGATCCGCAGGCCGGGCGAGTTCTTCAGATCCATGATCAGGATCGAAAGGCCCGCGTGCTTGGCGGCTTCCGGATCGGTGCGAACCGCCATCCAGCAGTAGTCGGCGTCGCTGGCCAGACTCGTCCAGGTCTTCTGTCCGTTGACGACGTACTCGTCCCCCTCGCGGTCGGCCCGGGTGGTGAGCGAGGCCAGGTCGGTGCCGGCCTGGGGCTCGCTGTAGCCGATGGCGAAGTGGAGCTCGCCGGCGAGTATTTTCGGCAGGAAGAACCGTTTCTGCTCATCGGTGCCGTTCTTCATGATCTGGGGCCCGACGGTGTTGATGGTGAGCATGGGCACCGGAGCGCCGGCCCGCATGGATTCGTCGAAGAAGATGAACTGCTCGATTTCCGAACGGCCCTGTCCGCCGTACTCCTCGGGCCAGCCGATGCCGAGCCAACCATCGGTCCCCATCTGCTTCACGACCGCGCGCATGACTTCACCGACGCCCTTGCCTTGGTGAAGGCCCTCGCGGATTTCAGGAGTGAGCAACTTGTCGTAGTAGGCCCGCAGCTCGTGGCGCAGAGCCTCCTGCTCTTCGTCGTAACCGATGTACATGGATGTCTCCGGGACGGCTCAGGGGAATTCCGGGAATCCGGCCCAGCGCGGAAGGCGAGGGTCGGAAAGTAGAACACGTATCAGTATGGCTGATCTTTGTACCGGTCGCTCTGGGGTGCTCCGACTGCCCCGCTGTGAGAAGGGTCGCTGCTTCGGAAGCCCGCTAGGCGCGCTGTTCGGAGAGCTCGGTTGCGAGCTGCTTGGACAGCTTGTAGTCGGCCTTGCCATTGGGCCCGCGGAAGACCTCGTCCACGATGAAGATCTCCTTGGGGATCTTGTAGCCGGCCAGCTTGGTGCGCGCGTGGCTCTTGAGGGCCTCCTCGTTGGGCGCGGCAGCGTTTTTCTTGAGCGACACCAGCGCGGTGATCCGCTGGCCCCACTTCTCGTCGTCGATGCCGACGACCACGGCGTCTTCGACCGGCTCGAAGTCCTTGAGTGCGTTCTCGACCTCTTCGATGAAGACCTTCTCGCCGCCGGTGTTGATGCAGAGGGATCCGCGTCCGAACAGCAAGATGGTTCCGTCGGCCTCGACCTCGGCGATGTCCCCCGTGATCGAGTAGCGCTCGCCGTCGATCGTCACGAAGGTCTCCGCGGTTTTCTCGGGATCGTTGTAGTAGCCGATCGGTACATGGCCCTTGAGCGCCACCCGACCCTGCTTGCCCGAGCCGGGCTCGATCTGCTGGCGGTTCTCATCGAGCACGACCGTGCGCTCGTTCATCTCGAAGCTCAGCCCCTGGCCGAAGCTCTTCGACTCCGCTCCCGAGCCCGTGCCCTGGAAGCCCGTCTCGGTGGATCCATAGCTGTCCACCAGGATCACGTTGGGCAGGAACTGCTTGATCTTGGCCTTGACCGGCGTCGAAAAGATGGCGCCGGCCGAGGCGACGCTGATGATGGACGAGACGTCGTAGCGGCCCTCGGCCGCGTTCTTCTCGAGGGCGTCAGCCAGCGGCCGCGCCATGGCATCGCCCACGATCGAGATGGCGTTCACCTTTTCGCGGTCGACCAACTCGAGGATCTCCTCGGCGTCGAAGTTCTTCTGGTAGACGTTCTTGTTGCCCGCCAGAAAGGCGATGAAGGTGGCGAGCTGGGCAGCGCCATGGATCAGGGGTGCGGCGGGCAGCATGGTGAGCTGCAGCGGCGCGTTCGTGGCCTTCTCGACCAGGGCCTCGCGGCTCTCCATCGGCGGGCCCATCGGGTTGCCGCCCGCGAAGCCCGCGAAGAAGAGGTCTTCATGGCGCCACATCACGCCCTTGGGCATGCCGGTGGTGCCGCCGGTGTAGATGATGAAGAGGTCGTCGTCGCTGCGCCCGTTGAAGTCGCGCTCCGGCGAGCCTTCGGACAGGGCCTTATGGAAGTCGATGGACCCGATGGCGTCGACGTCGGCATCGGAGTCGTCGTCGACGTAGAAGAGCGTGCGGAGCTCCGGGCACTCGTCCTTCACCGCTGCAACGCGGCTCGCGAACTCGCGGTCGTGGACCACGCCCTTCAAGTCGGCGTTGTCGAAGAGGTAGCGGAGCTCGTCTTCCACGTAGCGGTAGTTGATGTTGATCGGAACCGCGCTGATCTTGAACGCCGCGATCATGCTGATGACGTACTCGGCGCAGTTGTGCATGTAGGTGCCGATGTGGTCGCCGGCGCCGATGCCGCGGGCGGCGAAGGCGTGGGCCAGCCGCGTCGCCTGCTGGTCCAGCTGGGCGTAGCTGTAGCGCTGGTCACCACAGACGAGCGCGTCCCGGTCCGGGACCGCGTCGGCCATGTCTTCGAAGATGTCGGCCAGCTGGAAGCGGGTCATGGGCTCCTCCGTCGCCTCAGGCGAGCGGGCCAGAATAACCCAGCCGCAGATCGAGGCCCGGGGGGTCAGGCCACCGGACCCTCATCCTGCCAGCGGTTCCAGTGGGTGATGGATTCCGGCGGCGGACGGCGGGCGGGCTTGAAGGCCGTGCCCCGGGTGTAGGCGACTGGCAGCAGCGCCACCTGGGTCATGGATTCCGGAATGCCGAGCAGCTTGGCGACCTCGTCCGCGCGGTAGAGGTGGATCGTCGTGAGCGTCGATCCGAGACCGCGGCTGCGCAGTGCCAGTTGGAAGCTCCAGATGGCGGGAAAGATCGATCCGTAGAGCGAGGCGGCGCCGGCTGCGTCGGGGCTGGGTCCGAAGCGATTCTCCACGCAGGGAATCACCAACACCGGGACCTCGTGGAGATGCTGGCCCAGCCACTCGGCGGAGTCGTAGACCCGTTCGGTCTGGGCATCGCGAGCGAAGTGCTTGCGTGCTCCCGGCAGCGCCTGCTCGGAAATCTCGCGATACAGGCCCGCCAGCTGCGCCCGAAGCTGAGCATCGGTCACGATCATCCAGCGCCAGCTCTGGGTGTTCGACGCCGTCGGCGCCTGCTGGGCCAGCGAGATGCACTCGAGCAGCAGCTCGCGCTCGACAGACCGCTCGAGATCGAGACGGCGTCGCACGGCCCGCGTCGTGGAGAGCAGTCGATCGGTTTCGAGGAGGTCGAAGGGCGCGCTCATCGGGGGCTCCTGACTTCGGGGTCGAAGGGTCGGTAGTGTACCTTGACGCGCCCCATCCGGAGTGGGAGCAAGCGGGAGGCATGAAGCATGGCACGTCTGGAAGGAAAAGTTGCATTCATCACCGGTGCCGCATCGGGAATCGGAGCTGCCTGCGCCAAGCGCTTCGCCAAGGAGGGGGCGGTTCTCGCCGGCTTCGACCGGGACGAGCCCGTCGGGGGCAGTGGCGACGACTGGAAGGCCGCCGTCGAGCTCGCTCCGGGATCGACCCTCCAGACCGGAGACGTTCGGGACGACGAGGCGCTCGGCGCGGCCGTCGCTGCCGCGAAGCAGGCCCACGGCCGCATCGACATCCTCGTCAACTCGGCCGGCGTCGGCAGCGGCGGGCCCGTTCACCTGATCGAGATCGAAGAATGGGACCGCTGCATCGACATCAACCTGAAGGGCACGTTCCTGGCGAGCCGGCGCGTTCTGCCCATCATGCTCGAGCAGGGTTCGGGGTCGATCATCCATCTCGCCAGCGTCGAGGGCATCGAAGGCTTCGAAGGCGGCAGTGCCTACAACGCCTCCAAGGGCGCCGTGATGCTGTTGATGCGCAACATGGCGATCGACTACGGGCGCAAGGGCATCCGTGTCAACGCCATCTGTCCGGGCTTCATCGACACGCCGCTGATGAACTCGGTGATGGGCATGCCGGGTCTCGAGGCAGTGAGGAGTCGCATCGAAGACGCGCACCAGCTTGGCCGCTTTGGCAGGGCTGAAGAGATCGCCAATGCCGCGCTCTTCCTGGCTTCCGACGAGGCCTCGTTCGTGACCGGCCACGCCCTCGTCGTCGACGGCGGCTATACCGCAGGCCACCGCTTCGGGATCGGCCAGCTGATGGGCCTTGACGACGACTAGCCGCTGCCGAGACGGCCCTGGCCCCCGCAGTTCGCCGCTTCGGCGAACTGCAAGCTGTCCCTTGGACAGCCCTAATCGACCTTGAGCACCGGTGTCGCCAGGCAGATGATGCCGACGAAGAGCAGCATCGCGCCCGCGCAGAAGACGAAGACGCCGAGGGGGCCGAGCATTGCCGCCAGCAGTCCGACCATCGGCGCGCCGATGACGGTGGCGCCTTGCATGCTGAGGGCGTAGACGGCGAGCACCCGCGCGCGGTGGTCGGCGGGCGCCGCCTCCTGGATGATGGCGCGCCCCATGCTGTAGAAGCCCGCGACGAAGATCCCCCACACGAAGGCGGCGACCAGGGTCCCCAGGAAGGGCAGCCCAAGTGATAGCGCGAGGATCGGCAGCGATGCGCCAGCCAGGCTGCAGGCCAGGGTGAGACCGCGCCGCGGAATCCGCCGCAGTGTCAGCATGCCGGCCGCACCCAGCACCGTGCCTGCCTGGAGCCCGCTCATGACCAGGCTCAGGTCCGAGACGTCACCCTGATGGTGTTGGTAGACCAGCAGCGGCAGCGCCACCGAGAAGGCGCCGGTGAAGAAGAGCCCGACTCCGACCATCAACAATGTCGTCGAGCGCATGCTGGACGAACCAAAGACCTCTCCAACGCCAGCGAACGCGTCGGAGAAGGAGAGGCCAATCTGGGAGGCGGACGGCTTGCGGGACGGGAGCCTCCAGCAGGCGACCAGTCCCATCGAGAGCAGCACAGCCTGTATTCCCAGAATCGTCGAGAGCCCGAGCAGCTCCGCGGAGCCCGCAGCCAGGGTTCCCAGACTCAGGGCGCCGAACTGGGTCATCGTGATAGCCGTTGCCGGTCGTGTCATGTCTCCGTCGACGATGTCGGACAGCAGCGCATCCCGCGCGGGTTGCAGGAAGGCGGTCACGCTGCCCATGGCGATCACGTAGACGGTCAGGATCCACAGATCGAGGGCCTCGGCGTGCACGATCAAGGCGAGGCTGCCGGTCAGGACGGCCGCGCTCAGGTAGAGGCCGATCAGGAGGCGCCTTCGGTCCACGCGGTCCGCCATCAATCCGCCCAGCAGCAGCAGGATCAGGATCGGGGCCATGCCGGCGCCGCGGACGAAGCCGAGCTCCTGACGGGAGGCCAGCACGTCCATCACCAGCCATGCCACGATCACGAGCTGCATGCCCATGGCGCCGTACCAGACGACGGCGCCCGCGATGTAGTCCGCGAGCAGGCCGCGGCGCTTTGGGGAGGACAATCGACCTACTCCTCGTCGACGACGTAACCCAGGGCCTTCAGCTGCTCCAGCACGGCCGGACCTTCGGTGCGGGTCTCGGGCTCCTTGCCAGCGCGCAGCGCCAACGCCATCAGTGCGGCGCAGCGCTGGGCACGAAGCGAAGCTCGTAGAACGGGCCGTTCCAGCATCGGAGATCGTGACAGTAGCCGCGTCAGCCGAGCGCGCCCGACTTCCGCAGCGCTTCGATCTCGGCGTCGGTCCGGCCCAACTCGCGCAGGATCTCGTCCCCGTGTTGGCCGTGTTCGGGAGCCATCGATCGCGGCGCCCACGGCGTGCCTTCGAAGTCGACGGGTGTTGCCGGCAGTGTCGTCGTGGCTTCGCCGTCGGGAACGTCGACCCATCCTCCGCAGGCCCGCGCCTGGGGGTCTGCAACGACTTCGGTGGGCGTCTGGACCGGCGCCCACCACAGATCCTGCTCGGCGTCGAAGATCGCGCCCCATTCGTTCCGGCTGCGGGTCGCGAAGATCTCGTCCAGGCGAGCGATCAGCTCGCTTGCATTGGCGGCGCGATCTGCCACGGTCGCGAAACGCGGATCGTCGATCCACTCGGGGTGGCCAATGGCCCGGGCCAGCGGCGGCCAGTGCCGGTCTCCGTCGAGTCCGACGATCCAGAACCAGCGTCCTTCCTTGTCGCAATAGGAATTGACCGACGGGTTCGGCATCTTCGTCCGGTCCGCCGCGCCGAGGTTCACGCCGAAGCGCAGTACGATCGAGAGATCGAAGGCCAGCGTGTAGATTCCCTGGCGCAGCAACGACGTCGAGACCAGCTGACCCCGTCCGTTGCGTTCACGAGCGAACAGGGCGGCGGAAATTCCGCCTGCCAGCGAGAGACCGGCGGCGTGATCGCCCATTCCTCCCCGCTGGAAGGGAGGCGCTTCTCCCGGGGGGCTCAGGGCGCCGGCGACTCCACCGCGCGCCCAATAGGCCGCGATGTCGTAGGCTGCCTTGTCGGCGTCCACACCGTCGAAGCCGTAGCCGCTGATCGCGCCGTAGACCAGGCGCGGGTTTCGCTTCAGCAACGGGACCGGATCGAGTCCGAGTCGCGCCAGCGCGGTCTGCCGCATGTTGCTGATGAAGACATCGGCGCCGTCGATCAGCTCCAGGGCCAGCTCACGGCCTTCGCTCAGGCCGAGATCCAATATGACGCTTCGCTTGCCCCGATTGTCCATCTCGAAGGGCGGATTGAAGGGGAGATCGCCGCCCAACATGCGGGCAAACGTCCTGCCCGGGTCCCCGACGCCGGGCGGTTCGATTTTCACGACGTCGGCGCCCCAATCTGCAAGGATCCCGCCGGCGGCGGGTCCTGCCACCCAGACGCCCATTTCCACCACCTTGATGCCTTGCATCGGGCCGCTCATGACAGCCTCCGTGCCGATTTATCTTGCCGCGGCATGATCCGCCAAAATATGATTGCGAGCAATCATGTCGAATCCTGCCGTTCGAGGAGATCGAGGAGTGTCCGCGCAGATACTCTACTCCGCGAGTGGACAGTTGGAACCCGAGGTCGCGGCGGGTCTCGACGAGGTGCAGCGGATGATCGCCGCCGGCATCGCCGAGATGGCACAGAAGGAAACCGTCGATCCGCGCGTCTCGGACATCGTGCGACGAGCCGGTCTTTCCAACAAGACCTTCTATCGCCACTTCGGTTCCAAGGATGAGTTCCTCGGTGCCGTCCTGCGACAGACGCTGACGCTCCAAAGCGAGCGTTTGCAGCGGTGCCTGGCAACCGAAGATCGTGCGCTCGATCGGGTTCGAATCTGGGTGCGGGAAGTGCTGGCCCTGGCCGTCCATCCCGAACTCGTCGCCATCACGCGCCCCCTCGTCGTCCACCAGGCGCGACTCTTCTCGATCCTGGGGACGGAATTCTGGAAGTCCGTCGATACGCTGAAGACCCAGCTCCGCGATGCCATCGCCGAAGCCGTGTGCGCCGGGGAATTGAAGCAGGCGGATCCGGTGGCCGATGCCGACGCGATCTTCCACCTGGCGACCGGTTGGCTTCACGCCCGCATCGTTGAGAACCTCGCGACGACCGAGAAGGATGTCGAGCAGATCGTCGACTTTGCCGTCCGCGGCCTGCATCGCTGATCGCCCGGCGCCATCGCCGCGAGTCTCCGAGCTCGACTACCCTGGGTCCCGCTGATGAGGCGCCTCGCGAGGAGGCGCCTGTGAGGAAACGCCATGTCCGAGATCTCGGCGCTCGACGCGCTGGCCACGACCCGTTCGATCCACCGCTATCGCCCGGACCCGATTCCCGACGAGGATCTGTCGAAGATCCTGTGGTCGGCGACCCGGGCGCCGTCCGGGACCAATCACCAGCCTTTCCGCTTCCTCGTGCTGCGCGATGGCGAGCGTTCGCGGCAGGCCAAGGCCCTGCTCGGTTCCTCGTTTCGAAAGAGCTGGTCCGTGAAGGCGGCCGACGAAGGCTGGAGGGATGGGGCGGATCCGGATCCGAATTCGCGGCGCTTCCGGACGGCCGAGACGATGCAGCGGTTCGTCGACCGTTTCGAGGAGATTCCGGTGGTCGTGCTGGTCTGCATGGCGCGCTATCGATCGAGCAATCCCTACGAAGGCGCTTCGGTCTATCCCGCCTGTCAGAATCTTCTGCTGGCGGCGCGTGCGCTCGGCTATGGCTCGACCATCACGGTCTGGCACGGCTTCTGCGAAGCCGAGCTGCGAGCCTTGCTCGGCATCCCGGACTCCGTCCTGATCGCAGCCACCATGCCGTTGGGTCGGCCCGAGGGAAGCCACGGTCCGTTGCGGCGTCTGCCGGTCGGCGAGCTGGTCTACGACGACGCCTGGGAAGCTTCGGCGTCCTGGGTCCGCGATCCTCCGGAGTCCCGCTTCTCGCGCCCGCGGAGCTGAGATTCCACATCTCTCGAGGTGCCGACCCGGTCGCACTGTAGCGAGTGCGGCGGAGGCGGGGTGCTGGTGGCTAGTTGTCGGGAGGACAACCGCCCGCACACAGCGACTGGGGCGTCTGACCCGCAAGTCTCTTGGGCTCGATCTGGATCGTCGCGTGTGCGATTCCGAAGCGGTCGCCCAGCAAAAGGTAGGCGTCCGAGAGCAGCTCGGGACTGAGCGGGTCGTTCTCGTCGACCAGATGACAAGACAGCGAGACGCCCGCGCTTCCGATGCTCCAAACATGGAGATCGTGCACCTGGGCCACACCGCTGAGCTCCGACAGGGCCTGCTCGATCTGGTCAGGGTCGAGATGGCGCGGCGCGGCCTCCATCAGGACGTCGACGGCGTCGCGCAGCAGGTGCCAGGCCGAGAAGACGATCAGTGCGGCGATCAGCAGGGAGGCGGCGGGATCGGCCCAGCTCCAGCCGAAGGCCCAGATCAGCGCGCCGGCCGCGATCGCTCCAACGCTGCCTAGCGCGTCGCTCATGACGTGGAGCCAGGCACCGCGCATGTTCAGGCTGCTCTCCCGTCCGGGGCTCAGGATCCAGAGGCCGGCGAGGTTCACGGCGAGGCCGCCTGCCGCGATCATCAGCATGCCGGCTCCCATCACTGCCTGCGGGGCGCCGAGCCGCTCGATGGCCTCGATGGCAACCAGCACTGCGACCAGCACGAGCGCCACACCCTGAGCCAGCGCAGCCAGGATCTCGATGCGGGCCAGACCGTAGGTCCAGCGCCGTCCCGAAGGCCGTCCGGCCATCCAACTCGCGAACAGGGCGAGGCCCAGCGCGGCCACGTCGGACAGCATGTGGCCCGCGTCGGCGAGCAGGGCCAGCGAGCCTGTGATCAGTCCACCGACGACCTCGACCGCCATGTACGAAGCGGCCAGTGCCAGCGCGATGCCGAGACGTCGCCGGTTTGCCTGGCTGGCGTACGCGTGACCGTGATCGTGGCTCACGGGCAGAGACTAACCCAGCTCGTCGATCCGACTCCAGTCGAGTGCGCGCTGCGCGTTGATCCGTTCTCAAGCCACGGCGCAGGGGCTGCTTGGACTAACATGGGAACGGGTACGACGAACTGGGGCAGGTCAATGGAATTGGGCCGAAATCGCGTATTGCTGGTTGCAATCGTCTTGGTCTTCATTGCCATCTACGCCTGGCTTCATCTGCGTGCCGCCTTTACTTTGCCACTTCCTTGGCCCGATGAGCCGGACTTTCTCTGGCCCGCGATCGCTCTTGCCCGAGACGGCAGCTTGCTCGCCCCAGAGATGAATCGCGAGCTTCACATGATGTGGATGCCACCGGGCTTCATGGTCTTTACGGCCGGGTGGATTTGGCTGTTTGGATTCAGCTTGGAGCTTGTGCGCGCACTCTCGGCGGCTCTGATCGTGACCTTCTTCTGCGCAATCGTGCTCATGCTTCGCAGGCACCAGGCACCCCTGGCCAGCACCTTACTCTGCGGTTTATTCCTGCTTGACGCGCACTTTGTCGCCGCTGGGAACGTTGGCCGCATGGAGGCCCTATTGCTGGCGGTGTTGGGCCTTGGCCTTTGGAGATTGAGCCGGGACGATGTCATCACCGGGATGTGCGTTCTCTCAATCACGCCAATCATTCACCCCAACGGTCTGTATTTTGTCTTGGCCTCTCTGCTCTTCGTGGTGATCAGTGGCCTAGCCGCGCAGCGATGGCGCGATCTGCGACGATCGGAGCTGCAGGGGTCCAGCCGGATCTCGCCGCTCGAGTGGCTCTCTTTGCTGGTCGTATTGGCCTGCTGGCTCAGCTACGCGACCTACATTGCCTTTCACTTCGATGAATTCACTTTTCAAATCGGAGCCCAACTCCAACGAAAGCTCGAGCGCAGTAACGATCTAAGAACACTCCGCCTCTCCGATTATGCGCTGGCGGTCTCGCTGACCACGGCATTCGTTTACGGCCTGGTCCAGCGAGAGCGAGGCCGTCTCATCCTCTTGTTGAGCTGCGTGGCGGCGGGAAGCTGGACCTGTCGTTTCATCGGAGGTGAGATGTGGTACCAGATCTTCTATCAGGTCACGCTACTCTTCACTTCCCTCTGTCTCTTGGAACTTGGCAGCAGAGTTCTATCCCGCGCCCTGCCGAACGTGCCCAAATTGCTGCTCACTGCGGGGCTCCTGCTCGTGTTGCTTGCAGGCTTGTTTGGCACCCGCACACTTCCCTTTCCTCCCGGCCTGCCCGACCGATTGTCATTCTACTATATGAGAACCGCTCCCTCGGGCGCACGAGTTGACCCGTGGGAAATGGATCAGGTCGCGGCGAAGCTGCGCCGATTCGGTGACTGCCGCGAAAGGGTCGTCATTCGGGTGGATCCCCCCGCCGATGCGCTCTTTCTCTACGAGCGACTGAGCGACACCAACTTGCTCTTTTCGACGCCCCCATGGCTCTTGGTCAGGGCCGGTAACAAGGACAGCCGCTATCGAGTCCCACGTTGGGACATTTTCGTCGTTCATGTCGACCGATACGTCTTCCCCTTCGCGCGCCAAATGAGGAAAATGGCGCTAAAGGCGGCGGGTATCGAGCCAGGATCGGATGAAAAGCTCCTGATCCGAAACAACGCAGACTCGGCTTGGTATCTCAACGAGAGGGAGAGACAAACAGCGAACAAATGCGGTTCGGAACAGGATTCGATCCGCAACGTTCTCGAAGACCGGGGACGTTCTTGAATATTCATCCTGCCCGACTCCCAACCCGCTCGGCCTCTTCCCCGCCACTCGCAGAACGATGCTGCGAAAACGCTTGCGTGAGCATGCACGGACGATGGTGAACGTTGGTGCCTCGAGCTGACTTCGCTTTTGGAGTTTATTCGGTGGCAAAAACCAACGCAGCTCGTCGATCAGACCCCAGTCGAGTGCGCGCTGCGCGTCGAGTCGTTCGCCGCTGAGCGCGAGCCAGGCGGTTCGCTGCCGGCCGATGCGCCGCGGCAGGGGGATGGTTCGCCCGGCGCGCAGCACCAGACCCATCTGGACCTCGCGCACGGGGAGTGATTCCCGAAAGACAGTGTCCCGCCTATCGTCTACGTCTCGCTGCGTTCGGCTCCGTTACCCTTCGAAATCGTCTCGCTGCCGATGCGGGTTGCCAGCGCCACCATCGAGGCCACGTTCGAGAGGTCGGCAGGGATCACGAGGGTGTTGCCCGCCTTGGCGATCTCGCCGAACTGCTCGACGTACTGTTCGGCGATGCGCAGTTTCATGGCGGCGTCGCCGCCTTCCTGGCTGAGCGCGCTGGCCACTTGGCGCAGTCCCTCGGCGGTAGCCGTGGCGATGGCGAGGATCGCCGCCGCCTGCCCGTTGGCCTCGTTGATCTGCTGCTTCTCGCTGGCCTCGGAAGCCTTGATCACGCGCTGCTTCTGACCCTCGGCTTCATTGATGGCTGCGTCTCTCACACCCTCGGAGGTCAAGATCACGGCGCGCTTCTCCCGCTCGGCGCGCATCTGCTTCTCCATGGCGGCGATCACGTCGGGGGGAGGATTGATGTTCTTGATTTCGTAACGCAGGACCTTGACACCCCAGGAGTTGGAGGCTTTGTCGAGTTCTGACACGATGTTGGAGTTGATGGCCGAGCGTTCGAGGAAGGTGCGGTCCAGATCGATCTTTCCGATCTCGCTTCGTAGGGTGGTCTGGGCCAGTTGCGTGATGGCGAATCGGTAGTCGCCAATTCCATAGGAGGCTCGTTCCGGGTCGAGCACCTGGAGATAGAGAATGCCATCGACGCCGACCTGGACGTTGTCCCGGGTGATGCACACCTGCTCTTCGATGTCGAATGCGTGCTCCTTGAGCGAATGCTTGTAGGCCGAACGCTCGATGAACGGAAGCAGGATGTGAAAGCCGGCCCGCAGGGTGCGGCTGTACTTGCCGAGCTGCTCGACCACAAAGGCGTTCTGTTGGGGGACGACGACGGCCGTCTTGGCCAGGACGAGGATCACCAGGCCGGCGATCACCAATGCGACGATGAAAGTAACGTTCTCCATGGATTCTCCCTTTTCCTTCGTGTTGGAATTTCTGGGGCGAGGCTTACGAGTCTGCGGAGCGCACCTCGACGGTCAGTCCCGAAACCGCGTCGACCCGTACCCGCGCGTTCTGGGGAAGGACTCGCTCACCGACATTGTGGGCCGACCAGGTAGTTCCCCGGAGTTCGATCCTTCCGGTTCCGCCCGCTTCGATGTCGCCTTCAACGATGCCGATCTCTCCGATCATTCCCTCGCCGCGATCCGGTGTTTTCCCGCGGATCTTTGCGTAGAACTTGCCGCGGAAGAGGAGCAGGCTGACGAT
>SMWR01000176.1 GCA_004356735.1 Deltaproteobacteria bacterium | reverse complement strand
CCTCCAGCTCCCCTACGCCGTCCGCGGATTGCCGCTGCGCTTGTGGAAGTCTGCTGGCGCGATGGGTCGAAGGGGGTGTCGAGCTCAAGTGCCGCCGCTGCAAGCGCACCGTCCTCGTTCCCCTGGCGACCGATGATCGCAGCCTGGCCGCGCGCGCCCCGGGCGCACGCACCCAAGGCGCGTCCACCAAGCCAGACTTTTCGTTGGGAGAGGTCGGATGATCTCTTCTTCAGGGTTTCAGAAGCTGCCGAGGCCAGAGGTCCAGAACCCCGAGCCCAACCCGTGTGCGCACCCCGTTGCGTATCGACGAGGTGGGTCTCGATGTCGATTCAGAACCGATGTTCGATTCTGCTGCTGCTGATCTGGGGGCTCGCCGCTCCGGCCCTGGCCGACGATGCGTCCGTGCCGACGGACACGTCCGTCGGGGCGGTTTCGACCGAGTTGAATCTGGCCTACGAGGACCGCATCGCGGAGCTCGAGCGGGTGGTTCAGGTCATGGCCTCGGAGCTTCAGCGGACCCGCGAGGACATCGCAGTCCCCGAGGACGCCGAGCTGAAGAGCAGCTACGGAATGGGTCCCGCGGCCTCGAAGGTCTACGGGCTCGCGCGTGGTCTCTCGATCGGTGGCTACGGCGAGGCCTTCTACCGGAAGTACGTCGGCGACAAGACGTCGGAGCAGGACACCACCGACTTCCTGCGTGCGGTCATGTATTTCGGTTACAAGTTCTCGGACAGCATCATCTTCAACAGCGAGTTCGAGATCGAGCACGCCGACGAGATCTTCGTCGAGTTCGCACACCTCGATTTCATGTGGAAGGACTGGATGAATATGCGGGCCGGCATGATGTTGATTCCAGTCGGCTTCTTGAACCTGATGCACGAACCGACGACGTACTATGGTGTCAACCGGCCGGACGTCGAGCGCTTCATCATCCCGTCGACGTGGCGCGAGAATGGCATCGGGATCTTCGGGAACCTCAGCGAGGATCTCTCCTACAAGCTCTACGCCCTGAACTCCTTCGACAATACGGGGTTCTCGCCGTCGGGGATCCGGGGGGGTCGACAGAAGGGCAGCAAGGCCCTGGCCGAGCACATCGCCTTCATGGGTCGCTTGGACTGGACGCTGCTCGATGGCTTACTGGTGGGTGCATCGTTCTGGACGGGCAAGACGGGTCAGAACCAGTCGCTGAAGGGCGTGAACATGCCGGACGCCTGGCTCACCCTGTTCGAAGTCCACGCGCAGTATCAGTGGAGAAACCTGTGGCTGCGGGGACTCTTCACCCAGACCTTCATGCCGAACGCGGACAATCTGACCGAGGCGCTGCAGGCGGCGTATTGGATCGACAACGGCGTCGGACTGAGCCCCACGCAGGCGCTGGCGGAGGAGATGCTGGGCGCCTATGGCGAGATCGCCGTAGACATCCTGCCGTTCTTTGGGGAGACGGTGAAGTACCTCGCCCCGTTCTATCGCTTCGAGTACTACGACACCCAATACAAGATGGCCTCGGGCTTCAACGATCTGGAGGACGATTCGTTTCAGGTCATTTCACACACCGTTGGCATTCAATTCAAGCCGATTCCCAATGTCGTGATCAAAGGCGATTATCGCAACCGGGATTCGAAACGGGGAAAGATTGCGGATGAGATCAACCTCGGCATCGGATACGTCTTCTAGGCGGATCGCACTCCAGGGCTTGTTGATGGCGGTCTGTTGCTTCTGCGCGCCTGTGGCTGCTCAGGCAAAGGTCTTCTATAGCCGCGCGGAGGCCCTGGCCCTCGCGTTCCCGGACGCCGAGCGCGTCGACAGCCGGACCTACGTCCTGCGCGACGATCAGGTCGAACAGATCCAGGCACTCTCGAGGAGCGTGCTCGATACGAAACTGGTCAAGATCTACACCGGCATGCGCGGCGACGAGGTCGTCGGTTATGCCGTCATCGACGTCCATCGTGTGCGGACCCAGCCGGAAGCCTTCATGGTGGTCCTGGATCCCGGCGGCAGGGTGCGTTCGCTACGGGTGCTCGCCTTCCACGAGCCGCTGGAGTTTCTGCCGACCGATCGCTGGTACGGACAGTTCGACGACAAGACCCTCGAGCAGCAGCTCAAGGTGGGTGGAGACGTCCACGCCGTCGTCGGCGCTACATTGTCGGCCCACGCCACGACCCGAGGTGTCAGGCGCGTGCTGGCCATGTACAAGGTCCTGATCCAGAACGGAAACGCCGAGCACTAGAAGTTGCGCTTCGTCATCACCGGAGAATGGACCCGCAATCGTCTGTTGCAGACGATTGTGGCGCTCTACGCCCTGTACGTGTCCGCGCTATGGGTCACCAACGGGCTGCTCTACTTCAGCAAGATGAGCCTCAGCTACGCGTCGGTGGTCGCGTACTATCTGGGATCCGAGGAGCGCTTCCTGCCGCCGCGCAGCTATCAGGGTCTGCTGGAGGTCTCCCACTTCCACCTGTTCGCCATGGGCATCCTGCTGCTGGTGCTCACCCACCTGATGCTCTTCGTGCCGCTCAAGAACGGGACCAAGGTCTGGCTGATCGTTCTGCCGTTCCTGTCGGGCTTCCTCGATGAAGGCTCGGGCTGGCTGGTGCGTTTCGTCCACCCGGGCTTCGCCTACCTCAAGATCGCGAGCTTCCTGCTCTTGCAGGGAAGTCTCGCGGCGCTGATCATTGCGGCGTTGTGGGCGGTCTTTACCGGATCCCAGCGCAATCTGGACAGCGGTCTGCCAGAAGATTGATTCGCCTGCTCTCGCCGTTGTGCGTGGTGGCTTTGTGGGGGTGTGCGTCGTTCCCAGCGGCGGAAGCCTCGCTCACGGTCAGCGATGGCCGCTACGTCATGGGTACGGTGCTCGAGGTGATCCTTCGGGTCCACGACGAGGCGCAGGGTCGCGCCGCCCTGGCCGATCTCTTCGCCGAGGCAGAACGATTGAGTCAGCTGTTGACGGTCTCCGATGCCGACAGCGCCCTCAGCCGACTGAACGCGAACGCTGGTAGTGAGGGGCGACCGGCCGATCCAGACCTGGTGCGACTGCTCCGGCGGTCGTCGGAATTCTCGAAGCTCACTCACGAAAGCTTCGACGTTACCATCGGGCCTCTGGTCGAGCTCTGGATCCAGGCCGCTGCACGGAATGTCGTTCCGAATCCCCGCGAACTCGCGATCGCGCGCGAGCGGGTCGGCTGGCGACACGTCCAGGTCGGCGACGACGGCGTCGTCCGCTACGCACGGTCCGGCGTCGTCGTGAATCTGGGGGGCATCGCCAAGGGATATGCCCTGGATCGGATGCTGCCCGTGCTCGAACGCCATGGGGTCGAAAACGCGCTGCTCTCGTTTGGGCAGAGCAGCACCTGGGCCGTGGGCCGCCCCGACGACGCCCCCCGCTGGCGGCTGCTGGCCCGCGGACCGGGAGACGTCTTCGTGGGCGTGCTGAATCTCGAAGACCAGGCGCTCTCGGTGTCCGCCAGCCTCGGCCAGTGGGTCGAGATCGGTGGCAAGCGCTACGGCCACGTGATCGACCCCCGAACCGGTGACCCGCTTGGGCGCCGCCGCCAGGCGCTGGTGATCGCACCCGACGCGACGCTGGCCGAGGCCCTCAGCACGGCCCTGCTCGTGCTCGGCGCCGACGATGGCATCGCACTCGTGACGCAGTTACCGGGTTGTGAAGCGCTCCTGTTGGATGCTGACGGTGCCAGCTGGCGGACCCCGGGCTGGAACGATGCGGTCGGCTTCGAGCGGCTGCCGAGCTCCTAGTTCGTTGAGCGCGAAACGCGCTGGCGTCGAGCGCGAAACGCGCTGGCATTTAGCTGGATTCGACCCAGGCTTCCAGGTCTTCGGGAAACGTCTCGATGTCCTTGTCCAAGCGTCCGAATTCTTGGCCGAGGTTGGCGATGAACATCTCCTCGAAATGCTTCTGGATACGCTCGCTGAAGAGCCCGATGGCCCGCAGCGTCGGAATCACGAAGCCCCGCACGGGGCCGCGCTGTCCGCCCGTACGTCGCATGCTCTCGACCAGCTGCGCCCGGTCCTTCGCGATCTCGGACAGTGCCTGGTCGACGTCGATGCCGACCTCTCGCCACACGTCGAAGGCGGACTCACGCAGTGAGTTCCCTGTGCGCGAATCGACCAGCAGACGCGTCGCCTCGAACGCGAAGTCCTCGACGTCGCGGATCTGCTGCTCGGAGAGCGTCGGCACGACGGCGTTCAGGTACTTCACTCCGTAGCCGGTGTGGCGGGCTTCATCGCGCGACACCAGCGTGAGCAGGTCCTTCAGCAGCGGCTCCTTTGTGGTGTTGCGCATGTCGCGAAACGAATACAGTGCGAGTCCCTCGGTCACGACCTGCATACCGACGGCCTTTTGGAGCCAGTCGTCGGTGGCGAGCACGTTGTCGAGCAGCTGCTTCAGGGCCGGTGAGATCGGGCGCACCTGATCGAGCTTCTTGATGTAGGCGGCGAAGACCTCGACGTGGCGGGCCTCATCGAGGGTCTGGGTCGCGGCGTAGAACTTTCCATCCATGTGGGGCACGGCACTCACGAGCTGGGAGGCCACCATCAACGCGCCTTGCTCACCGTGCAGGAAGTTCGAGAGCAGCCAAGCGGCCATGCGTCGCGACACTTCCCAGCGGGTTTCGTCGTCGAGGCCCTTGAACCAGCCAGTCTCCTGGATCGGAAAGCCGCCCAGCGAGAACGTGCTCGAAAAAGCCTCAGGGTCGATCTCGCGATCCCAGTCGAGGTCCTTGAGGGCGATCCACTGACGCTCGAGACCGTTGGCGTAGAGGCTGCGCAGCTCGTCGATCTCGGGCTCGTAATTCCAGTTGTAGAGTGCCTCGAAGCAGACCTGGACGCCCTCGCCTTCGCTGGGATGGTGGGGGGACAGTGCCGATGACTGCGTTTCTGCCTGGCTCATGGGTTTCTCCTGGGGCGCTGAAAACGGGTCAGAGCCATCTAGCCGGCGTTGGCCGAGACTGTCAACACCTGCCCGTCTGGCCCCGGGAGTGGGGCTCAAGACCTACAGTCGGTTGGTCGATCCGAGGGTATGGCCGATTTCAGCTGTCCCGTCTGTAGCGCAGACTTTCCTCTCAGCGGCGACGAACAGGCAGGCGACGAGGTCTTCTGCAGCTACTGCAATGCGCCCTGTCGACTGACCCGCAGCCCGAAGGAAGCGGACTGCGCCCTCGAAGAAGACTTTGGCTAGGCACCGGGCGCAGGCTGGCGGGCAGCCTGGGCCGACAAGAAGGTGATCAACCGCTCCTGAACTTCCGAAAGCAGCGGTGCATTCCGGTCCTTGTCCGAGAGGACGGGCGCGTCCACGGGCCAGGCAATCGCCAGCTCCGGATCGTCCCAGCGCACGCTGAAGTCCGCGCCCGGGTCGTAGACGGTGGTGCATTTGTATTCGACCTGGGCCGAGTCGCTGGTGACGACGAATCCGTGCAGACAACCGGGTGGGACGTAGAGCTGACAGAAGTTGTCGGCCGAGAGTTCGTAACCCACGTGGCATCCGAAGGCGGGCGAGCCGAGCCTGACGTCGACGGCCACGTCCCAGACGCTGCCCTCGACGCAGCGCACGAGCTTGCCCTGGGGATCTGGGAACTGGGCGTGGAGGCCGCGCAGGACGCCCTTGGCCGAGCGCGAGTGGTTGTCCTGCACGAAGCGCTCGGGGATTCCATTCTCCTGGTAGCACGGCTCGCGGTAGGTCTCGAGAAAGAAGCCGCGGTGGTCCCGGTGGAGGGTCGGCTCGACCCGGATGACGCCGGGGATGTCCGTCGACGTGAACTTCACGGCGTCAATGCTGCTCGTTGGCGATCCGCAGCAGGTATTCGCCGTAGCTGTTGTTCTGCATCTCGGCGCCGAGTCGCTCCAGGTCTCCGCGTGCGATCCAGCCGCTTCGGAAGGCGATTTCCTCGATGCACGCGACCTTGAGACCCTGCCGCTCCTGAATCGCCTCGACGAAGGTCTGGGCCTGGAGCAGTGACGTGTGGGTGCCCGTGTCGAGCCAGGCGATGCCCCGGCCAAGCTGCTCGACGTGAAGGTCGCCGCTCTTCAGATAGGCGAGGTTCACATCGGTGATCTCGAGCTCGCCGCGGGGCGAGGGCTCGAGCGACGCGGCGATCTCGAGCACGCGATTGTCGTAGAAGTAGATGCCGGTGACGGCGTAGTTCGAGCGAGGCTTGGAGGGCTTTTCTTCGATCCCGACGACCGCACCCGCTTCGTCGAACGCGATCACGCCATAGCGTCCGGGGTCGCGCACCCAGTATCCAAAGACCGTGGCACCGGACTTGCGACCCGCTGCCTTCTTCAGCTGGTCGGGGAAGCCGTGGCCGAAGAAGACGTTGTCGCCCAGCGCCAGGGATACCGAATCGTCACCCACGAACTCCCGGCCGATCCGGAAGGCCTGAGCCAGCCCTTCCGGCTCAGGTTGCTCGGCGTACTGGATCTCCAGACCCGCCTGACGGCCGTCTTCGAGCAGCCGTTGGTAGCCACCGATGTCCTGTGGCGTCGAGATCAGCAGGATCTCGCGGATGCCCGCCAGCATCAGGGTGCTGAGTGGGTAGTAGACCATGGGCTTGTCGTAGATCGGGAGCAGCTGCTTGCTCACACCCTTCGTGATGGGGTAGAGCCGCGTGCCCGAGCCGCCCGCAAGGAGAATGCCCTTCACGGCAGGAATTTAGCAGTCTGGTCCAGCTTCGTCGGAAGGTACTCCTCGATCACATAGTTCAGCCCCCACTTGGCCAGCGCCTGCTGCTCGGCGCGCACGCCCATCTTGAGCAGCTGTTCGATCGCCTGCTGCCAGGGCTTGTGGGACTTGAAGAACGGATCGTTCTTGAGGGCGTCCTTGGCCCGCTTGATGTCCACATCCTGCAGCGGATGGGTGGGCAGATCGTAGTCGATGATGTCCTGGGGGGTCACGCCAAGAAAGCTCGCCTGGGGCACGCAGAAGAACTGCGACAGGTGGGCGGCGTTGCCGGAGCCCACCTTGAGCGTCCGGTAGATGTTGGAGAATCCGTACGGATCGCAATCGACGAAGGCGTAGACCTTGAGATTTCCCTCGTCCGAGAGCTTGCGGATGAAGCGCCGGGTCGCCCGGGTCGGGACGCCGGCCATGGAGACCAGGATGCAGTTGTGGGTCTGCCAGAACTTGTGGCTCTGGAGTCGCTGGAAGATGCCACCGGTCTCGATGGCCAGGATGAATTTTGCGTCGGTCTCGAACGAAAGTTGCTCGACGCTGGACGGAATCGAGTAGGCGCCCGAGCCGAAGCGCGTGCAGTCGATGCGCTCGATTTCACCCGTTTCGCGGTCTGGGTCGAGGACCACCAGGCGGCCGGCTACGGCGCCGCCGTGTTCGTCGGGAATGAAGCGCAGCTGCTCCCGCGAGATGTGTCGAATCGAGAAGAGGGCTTCGATGTCGTCCATCACCGCGTCGGACTCGGCCTGTTCATCGAAGCGCGCATCTTCCCAGTTCTTGCTCTGATAGTAGGCGTCTCGCTTGGTGGCGAAGTCGTTGGACTCCACCAGCTCCTTCGAGAGCCCCATCATGCGCAGTGTCTGTGCGAAGCTCTTGACGGTGTTGACCGTGAGTGTGCGCGTCTTCTTCTGCTTGCCGATCTCGAAATAGCCCTTCTTCCGCGAATAGGAAACGTTCTTGAGGGAACGCACCGGAAAACAGAGGTCGGGCTTGTTCTTCTTCCGGATCTCCTGGTAGACGGCGTCGGCGGTGTCACAGATCATGTCGACGGTGACGCCGGCCATCCGCTCGTTCCGCTTTTCAAGGTCCTTGCCGAGACTGGAAGCCTGCTGCCTCGACTCGCCTTGCGACGTCTTCTTGCGGGTCGTCTTCTTCTTGGTCTTCTTTCGGGCGGCCATGGTTCTTCGCCTCGTTTACATCTTGCGGCTACGTTCGAGAACGTCCGTCAGGTTGGTGACGGCTTCGTTGGTTTCCTTCTCCGAGAGGCCCAGGATCTGCTGGAGCCCGATGGCCACCTGCGGGATGTACTTCACGATGTAGGCGCGCTTCTTGAGCTCATCGGATTCGCGCTTGCGCTTCCGGATGTGGGCCGCAACCCGTCGCCCACATTCCTGAAGGCCGAGTCTTATCTCCTTGATGATCTCGGGATAGTGGGCGATGGATTCCTTGCTCTCGGAAGTGAATGGCACCCACACGCTCGCGATGTGCACCATGATGAGCATCGGCCCGACGGGAGGGGCGCCCCGGGGCTGCTGCATCTGGTACGACTTCCAGTCGGTTCCAACGATGGCCTTGGTGATGGCGCAGGCGCCCTGCTGGTACTGGAGCGGAACACGGTTGGCGTAGCGGAAGACGGTTGCCGGATTGTCTGCAGGCAAGTCTCCGCCATAAGCGAGGCCGACTTCGATCAGGAACGGGTTGCCACGATAGATGGTCGGTCGGCGCGTGACCGACGCATAGAAGTCCGCCTTCACCTCTGCGCGCAGCGCCGCCTCGATCAGTTCTTCACCAATCGGTGCAATGCAATTGGTCGGCGGCGCCATGATCTTGGTCTTCTGGATTCCGTGGTGGATCCGTTCCGCCTCGTCGCGCGTCACCTCGCTGGGGCGCCGTGAAGGCTGCACGCCAGCCTTGTCGCAGATCTCTGCGGCGGTGCGCGCCGAGACGCGACTGAAGTCGCCTTGGAGGCACAAGCGGATGTTCCGCGCCTTGGTGTCCCGAAACATCTGCATCAGAACGCCCAGCTCGACGCCGTAGGGATGCGGCTTGATCTCGGCCGTCTCTTCCGGAACTTCGTCCGTCACGCGTGGGAAGACGTGCTCGGCCCCGTGCTCTTCGGCCTTGGGGGGTACGTAGGTGATCTGGGCGTGGGGATTCGCCAGCGAGATCTGTCGAATGTACGCATCGACTGAGTGGCGTCCGCCGCGATAGGAGCCTTCGAGCTCGATCTCCACCCGGGTGCCGTGATCCTTGTGCCACTGGAGCACGACGTCCTTCTTGACCTTCGGCTCGTTTTTCTTCGTGTCGATTACGAGCTCGAAGTGGTGGGCGTCCTGCTTGGCACCGGTCCGGGTCGTGATGACGACGGGTTTGCCGGTCGTGAGGAGGCCATACATTCCGGCGGCGCTGATGCCGATTCCCTGCTGGCCGCGGCTCTGACGCAGACGATGGAAATTGGATCCATACAGGAGGCTTCCGAAAATCTTGGGCACCTGGCTACGCAAGATGCCCGGGCCGTTGTCCTCGATGGAGACCTTGAAGCGGGTCTCCGAGAGTTGCTTGATCTCGACCCGGATGTCCGGAAGGAACCCGGCCTCTTCACAGGCGTCGAGCGAATTGTCGACGCCTTCCTTGATCGTCGTCAGCAGGGCCTTCGACGGATTGTCGAATCCGAGCAGGTGGCGATTCTTGGCGAAGAACTCCGAGACCGAGATGTCTCGCTGCTTCTTCGCCATCTCCTTGGCGTCGGAGCGGCCCGTCTTCTTCGTGTGACGCGCGGCCGGGGTCGCCGCAGACTTCTTGGGGGTCTTCCTCAGCGT
>SMWR01000175.1 GCA_004356735.1 Deltaproteobacteria bacterium | reverse complement strand
GTGATCGAAGCCGGTACTCTCAGCGAAGCAATCTGACACCGTTGCCGGCCTTTCTGGATGCGTCGCCGCAGAAGCGAAGCGTTCGAACGGCGAGGTCATGCCAGCCGTGATGGCTCTCGAGGTGGCTGCGGGCAGCGGCGCCGATCCGATCGGCGCGTTCGGGTTCACCCTGCAGGGTGCGTACTGCCTCGGCGAACGCTGTGGGACCCGCTTCGGGAGGTAGCAGCCAGGCTGAGCGATCGTGCTCGAGCCCGTCTGCGATGCCCTCGAAGGCGACGATGGGTCGGGCGGCCTCCATGTAGTTGAGGAGCTTGATCGGGTAACCGCCGGGACATCGCCGGGGTAGCAGTGCTGCGCCACAACCAAAACCCAGGGCGCGAGCTTCTTCGGGAGTGGTGCGGACACACGATACGCCGGCTGCTTCGAAACGGTGCTTGCCGTGGGTTGCAACGACCCATGCGATGTCGGGAGCAAGCTGTGCCGCTTCGGCAAGGAGATCGAGGCCCTGGTAGCCGTCGACATTTCCCGTGTAGAGCGCGAAGCGGCCGCGGACGAGACCGAACCGTCTGCAGACTTGGTCGACTCGAGCTCGCTCGGGCGAAGCCGCCGGATCGAGTCCGGGAGCGATCACCGTGACCGGTCCCCGCGCTCGCGGCTCGAGCGCCTTTCCCGCGTCTCGGCACAGGGCGATGATGGCGTCGACCCGACCGGCGATAGTGGAGTCGAGAGTTCTTCCGGCCGCGCGTGCGACCGGGCCGAGCAGCGGCGGGCAGAAGGTCGGCAACTCGTGTTCGATCAGCGTGTGGGCAACGTAGACGACGGGCAACCCGCCCGCGCTGCGCGCCAGCAATGCGGCCAGGGCGGCCTCGCCATTGTGGGCCAGCGCGACATCGAAGGGCCGGCGGCGGTGCGCTGCGAGCAGGGCGCCCGACAGAGCCGCGTCGGCGAGGGGCTTGCCGAGCGCAGGTCCCGTCCGCAGGACGGACGGCGAGAGTCCCCGCGGAACCCGCACGATGTCGAGTTCCTCGGGTGCGTTCCCTTCTCCGGTTCCATAACAGAAGAGGGTGATCTCGGTGCCCAGCTGCTGGAGCGCGCCCAACTGGTCGCGCACGTAGAGCTGGGACCCCTGGGAGAGTGGGAACGGAAACGCGCCGATGACAGCCAGGCGCAAGGCGCCCACGGCTAGCTCTCGCCGCGCTGGACGGCGCCCACGGCGACGGGCTGCCGAAGCTCGCGGTAGAGCGAGGCCAGCTCGAACAGGGCACGCAGGATGACGCTCGGGTTCGCTCCGCTCTGGCGACCGAAGCGTCGGCGTCGATGGGTGACCGGAACCTGGTGGATGCGAAAATTTTTCTGCCGGGCGCGTATCAGGATCTCGGTGTTCACGAAAGCGCCCACCGACTCGATCGGGATCGCTTCGATCACGTGACGCCGAAAGACCTTGAAGGCACAGTCGATGTCGCGGACGTGAAGATCGAACAGCCTACCGACCAGCCAGCCCCAGCCGGCCGCAAGCAAGCGGCGACCCCAGGGGTCGCGCCGCGGTTGACGATAGCCGGCCACGATGTCGAACTCGTGCGCGTGGTGCAGCAGGGTCGAGAGTTCGTCGAGATCGAACTGGAGGTCGGCATCGCTGAAGAAGACCAGCTCGCCGCGGGCTTCCCGGAGCCCGGCGCGCAGCGCGGCTCCGTAGCCGCGGTTCGATTCGTGTCGCAGCAGCCGGATCCGGGGCTCACCGTTCTGGACGGCTTCGATGACCTCGGCGCTCGCGTCGCGGCTGCCGTCGTCGACGATCACGATCTCGAAATCGAGCGCGAGCCGTGGCGCGATCTCGAGCACCTGCTCGAGGAGCTGGCCGATGTTGTCCTCCTCGTCAAAGACGGGGAAGACCAGTGACAGGTCAGGCCGCGACATGGTGTTCACTCAAGATATCCCAACGCGCGCAGTCGTGCGGCTACGCGTGCTTCCTCTTCCGGTGTGTAGTCGCGTCGCGGTTCGAGAAAGTCGGCACCGTCGGGACCCGCCTCGTCGCGATCGGTCCACGGAATTCCCATGGCGCCGAGAATCGTCGGCGCGACATCGCGAAGCGAGGGCCGCGCGTTCGTTCCGGTTGGTAGCAGGCGGGCTGCTTCCGCACCGGTCGCGATCCAGATGCCTTCAGGCCGATGCGTTCCGTTCATGCCGCGTCCGCGTCCTCCCGCGAATTCATGGGGGTCCAGGGTACGGATCGAAGGGCCGGCGTGCTCGCGCCAGGGGGTGGGAACCAGGGACAGACCGTAACCCGCGTCATCGGCCAGTTCGAGTACGATGTCTGGAGCGCGTTCGACGTAGGGTCCGGTATGGACTTCTTCGCGCCGCCACGCCTGGGCCACGACCGGGCCGCCGTCGGGTAGCTTCCAATCGCGCAGACAATCGATCAGCTCGCTCCTCACGCGTTCGTAGTCGGCGGGCGCGACCGAGCCAGACGCCTCGCGGCCCAGGAGGTTGATCCAGATGCCGGGCTGGGTGTTGGCCTCCTCGCTGAACGCCGATGTACGCGACCAGTCGATGCCTCCGAAGCGGGCCGTGCTCTCGATCCGGGCAGCGGCGCCGCGCGCTCGCCGGAACAGCTGCTCGGCGAGCCGCGGCGGGAGCAAGCGCAGCGCCAGGTCACGGGCGTGGCGCGCAAAAAAATCGCCGCCGCTGGAGGCGCGCTTGAGAAACCCGCACTCGGCCAGGCGCCGGCCCAGGTGGACGATGTTGCGCGACGCGCCCCCACTGCCGTGATCCGACAGCACGATGCAGAGGGCGTCGCGGCCGAAGGCGTCGCGCAGCTCGCCACAGGCCCGGTCCAGGGCCTCGTAGACCCGGCCCACCGCAGCGCGTCGGACCCCGCTTGCGTCCGGGTCGTGGCGCGGTGAGATCGGGTCGTGATCGCGCCAGAAATGATGCGAGACCGTGTCGCTCTCGGAGAAGATCACCATGGCCAGGTCCGGTCGGCCGCCAGCCTGCCGCGCGAGCTGGTCGAGGGCCTCGAGAGCGAAACGCTGCTTGCGCTCAACCCGTTGCGGCAGCCGCAGCGCCGCGCGCTCGTGCCAGTCGCCGTCCGACGCCGCTTCATCCAAATCGGACGTCATCCAGGGTCCGATCTTCGCCGCGATCATGTTGTAGAGAGTGGGATCGCTGGCCGAGCGCGCGTCGCTTCCCACCGAGATCGGGGCGTCGAAGCCCGAGACCAGCAAACCGTTCACGGGCTCGGGCGGGAACGTAGCCGGCATCCCGAGACACAGGACGCGGGCTCCGGCGCGGCTCACTCGCGAGAAGAGGGTTTCGCCGCCGCGGTCGGTCGCATTGCTGAAGCGGATCCGGTAGGCGCCCGGAAGCTTCTGGGTGAAGTCAAAGAGTCCATGGCGGCCGGGGTCGAGACCGGTGGCCAGGGTGGACCAGGCCGGGAAGCTCATGGCGGGAACCGTGCTGCGCAGCGGGAGACTGGCCCCTTCTTCCATCCAGCGGGCGAGGTTCGGCAGCCGGCCGGCGCGGGCCAGGGGCTCGATCACGTCGAAGCTCGCGCCATCGAGTCCCAGCACCAGGACCCGACGCAGCTCGCCGCCATTCCCGCGGGGATGAGACGGCTGGCCGCCCGGCTGCTGACTCGACATCGCTTGCGGATCCTCCTATCTTGCGACGCCTTTTCGCGCCGCCGGGTTCGATCGACTGCCGGCCGTCCCTTGGAGAACCAGCCGTGTCCATTCAGCTTCTCTGCCGCAAGGTCGCCAACACCCAGATCTTCATGGACAGTGGTGAGTGCATCTCCGTGACCGTGCTCGAGGCCGGGTCCAATACCGTCGTCCAGAAGAAGACCGAAGACAAGGACGGTTACAGCGCCATCCAGCTGGGCTTCCAGGAGCGCAAGGCGGCGCGGACCACCAAGCCTCAGGCGGGTCACTTCGGCAAGGCGAACGTTTCGGCCAAGCAGATCCTGAAGGAGAGCCGACTGACTGCGGATGAAGTCGAGGCGTACGAGGTCGGCCAGCAGATCAAGGTCGACATCTTCGAGACGGGCCAGAAGGTGGACGTCACCGGCACCTCCAAGGGCCGCGGTACCGCCGGCGTCGTCAAGCGCCATAACTTCCAGGTCATGCGACGCACCCACGGCACCCACGAGAGCCACCGCCACGGCGGCGCCATCGGCGCCGGCGCCTATCCCGGACGCGTGGTCAAGGGCATGAAAATGTCGGGTCGGATGGGCAACGAGAAAGTCACCGTGCAGAACCTCGAGGTCGTGCGCGTCGACGCCGAGCGCGGCCTGCTGTATCTGCGCGGCGCGGTGCCCGGACACCGCGACGGCATCGTGCGAGTGCGCGCAGCCGTCAAGTCCAGCTAGCTCGCCCGGCCACCCCGTGGCCACCTATCAACGCAAGGACGCCTTCCACCAACGCGCCAAACGCGAGGGCTTCCACTCGCGTGCCGCCTACAAGTTGGACGAGATCCAGCAGAAGTACCGACTGTTGAAGCGCGGCCAGAAAGTGGTGGACCTCGGTTGCTGGCCCGGCGGTTGGCTCCAAGTGACGGAACGTGTGATCGGAAGTCGGGGTCGCATCGTCGGCGTCGACCTGGCGGAGGTGGAAGCGTCGTTTCCCGGAGCCAACGTCACCATTCTCTGTGGCGACTTCACCGACGCTGAAGTCGCCGATCGTATTCTCGAAGCCCTGGGCGGCCCCGCCGATGTCGTACTCAGCGACGCTGCTCCCAAGCTGACGGGTGTTCGCACAACGGACCGCGCTCGGGAAGAGGCGCTGCTCGAGTCGATCGAGGCACTCGTTCCCAAACTGCTGCGTCCCGGCGGCGACCTGTTGCTCAAAATCATGGAAGGCCCGGAAGCGCAAAAAATCGACAAGCGCTTGCGCCGACTGTTCGAGACGGCCAAGACCGTGAAGCCCCGGGCCAGCCGCAAGGGCACTACCGAGCGTTATCTCCTGGCGCGCGCGTTCAAGCCTTGAGCCGTGCTCCGGCTTTGTTGCTGCTAAACTGACGAGCTGCGGAGGTACGGAGTGTCGCAGCGACCGTTTCGGGTGTTGGGATTGCAGCAGATTGCCGTCGGAGCCGAGAGCAAGGACGGTTTGCGCAAGCTGTGGGTCGAGATCCTGGGCCTCACGCCCAAGAGCACGTTCCGCAGCGAGAAGGAGAACGTCGACGAAGACATCACCGAGCTGGGCAGTGGCCCGTTCGCCGTCGAAGTCGATCTGATGCAGCCAATCGACCCAGAGGGTCGCCCCCGCGTGAACGTCCCGGCGCTGAACCACGTCGGCCTGTGGATCGACGATCTGGCCAAGGCCGTCCGCTGGCTCGAGGAACAGGGCGTTCGCTTCACGCCCGGCGGCATCCGCAAGGGTGCGACCGGCTTTGACGTCTGCTTCATCCACCCCAAGGGCAGTGACAACGCTCCAATCGGTGGCCAGGGCGTTCTCATCGAGCTGGTCCAGGCACCCCCCGACGTCATTGTGGCCTTCGACAGCCAGGCCAACTAGCAACTAGCAACTAGCAACTGGAAACTGGAAACGCCTCTTCCAACCCAAACGGAGTCCTACCCGTGAGCCAAGCCATCGACAAGCTCGACATCACCGTGTCCGACGACGTGCTCGACGACCTGCGCGAGCGCCTGGCGCGAACGCGCTGGCCCGATCAGATTCCAAACAGCGCCTGGGAGTACGGCACGGACCTCGCCTATCTCCAGGAGCTCTGCGAGTACTGGCGCGAGAAATTCGACTGGCGCAAGCAGGAGGCGCTGCTCAAGCAGTGGGATCACTTCAAGACCGAAATCGATGGCCAGAAGCTGCATTTCATCCACGCACGCTCGTCCGTCGAAGGCGCCCTGCCCCTGGTCATCACCCACGGCTGGCCGGGCTCGGTCTTCGAGTTCTACAAGATCATCGGTCCGCTGACGGATCCCGAAGCCCATGCTGGCGACCCTGCCGATGCGTTTCATGTCGTGTGTCCGTCCATGCCCGGTTACGGCTGGTCGGGTCCTACCCATGAGACGGGATACGACATCCGCAAGGTTGCCGAGACTGTGTCGAAGCTGATGGCCCGCCTGGGTTACGAACGCTACGGCGCACAGGGGGGAGACTGGGGAGCGATCGCGACGACTCAACTCGGCCTGGTCGATGCCGAACACTTGGCTGGCATCCATCTCAACATGGTGATCGCGGGGCCGCCTGCCGGCGTCGAGAATCCCATGGAAGGCGTCTCGCCCGAAGAAATGGAAGGCATGGCCGAGATGGGAAACTTCCAGAAGAACGAGACCGGCTATCAGCAGATCCAGGGAACCAAGCCCCAGACGCTCGGCTACGGCCTCACCGATTCGCCCGCCGGGCTCGCGGGCTGGATCGTCGAGAAGTTCAGGACCTGGAGCGACTGCAATGGCGACATCGAGAGTCGCTTCAGCAAGGACGAGCTGCTGACCAACATCATGATCTACTGGGTGACGGGAACGATCAATTCGTCGACGCGCCTCTACTGCGAGTCGATGCGCAGCGGCCGCTTTGGTCTGCCCGACGGACGTATCGACGTGCCGACCGGCTGCGCAATCTTCCCCAAGGAGATCATCCGACCGCCGCGGAAGTGGGCCGAGGCCCAGTATGATGTGCGGCAATGGTCGGTGATGGCCGCTGGCGGTCACTTCGCGGCCCTCGAAGAGCCTGACGCCCTGGTCGCGGACGTGCGCAAGTTCTTCCGCGAGCTGCGCT
>SMWR01000025.1 GCA_004356735.1 Deltaproteobacteria bacterium | reverse complement strand
TGACCCGGGCCACGATTCGGATCATCGAAGCCACCCGTGGGGTCAGCGCCTCGGCCATGCGGGAAGGCGTCGTCGCCTGAATCACGGGTGCTGCTTTTTCCGTACGCCCGAGTTCCTTGCGCCACGAGTCGCCAACTCGCGTCGTTCGTCCACGCGGCGAGGCGTACTCCACCGTGAGCTGCTTCATCGCCGTGGCTCCAGAGGTCAGGCGTCGTCGCTCGGTGGCGCGAAGAGATTCAGCATGCCCTGCATGGCCTCTTCATCGCTCGACTGCCGCCAGCCCGTCAGCAGGCCTGCACCCATCGGATCGCAGGCATGCCGCAGCGGCCCCTGGTCGTCGAGGATCGAGTCGACGATGGCCGCCGCGGCGACCGGGCTCGGTGTGAAGACGTCGCGCATGGGCTCTCGGGTCGCCTGAACGCGTTCGGCTTGGGGCCGGTAGGGTTCGAAGCCGAGCGCCTCGGGCGGCCGTTTCGAGCCGGCGAACATGTCGGTGTCGATCGCGCCGGGCAGCACCTCGACCAGTCGGATGCCGAAGGGGGCCAGCTCGGTGCGCAACGATTCGCCCAGGGCACTCACCGCCGCCTTGCTGGCACGGTAGGCCGCGAAGAAGGGCATGGGCACCAGCAGGGACGCCGTGGTGAGGTTGCACACGACGCCTCCTCCGCTCTGGCGAAGCTTGGGAAGCGCGCGACGGGTGACTTCCAGCAATCCGAAGAAGTTCGTCTCGAACATCTCGCGCCAGACGGACATCGGGGCGTGTTCGACCGGCAGGTAGGGCCCTTCGACGCCGGCATTGTTGACGAGAACCCGGATTCCGTCCGGAATCCGGATCGATTCGGGGTCGTTCACGTCGAGCGCTTCGACGTGCAACCGCCCGCCCTCGCGCTTGGCCTCGGCCGGAAGACCCTCCCCGGCCTCGGGGCGCCGCATGGTCGCCACGACCTCGAATCCCCGCCGAGCCAGCTCGAGGGACACGGCGCGGCCGATGCCCCGGCTCGCGCCCGTCACCAGTGCGATTCCTTCGGCCTTCATGCGCAGATCAGCATATCACCGTGCCGCAGCCAACTCACCGTGCCGCAGCCAGCGGGCGGCCGTCATTCGTCGCTCGTCAATCATCCGCCGAAAGGGCGGCGACCGCGCGGGCCAGCAGCCCGCGTTCGGCAGCAGACAATGCGATGGCGCCCGCAGCCTCGCGGCCGCGCTCGCTCATCTTCTTCAAGCTCTTCATCAGGATGTCGACCACCTTCTCATCCGGGTGTTTAGTGGCGAAGTCCCCGAGTTGGGTCTCCACGAACACCAGACACAGGGCATCCTCGAGCGTCTGCACCTCGGCGTCGCGGCCCAGACCGCGCTTGCGGATGATGTCGCCGACCCGCTTCGCCAGCTCGTCGTCGTAGCCGGCAGTGCGCAGGATCTCTCCGGTCTCGCGGGCGTGGCGCAGCTGAAGCTCCTTGCGCCAGCGAAGGTACCCGACGCGGCCCTCGGGATAGTCCGAACGCGGCAGCTGCCAGCGACGCAGATGGTGGGCGCGGGCAGCGAGCAGCAGGGCCTCGCTCGGATCCGGTTGCAGCTGGCGCACCCAGCGCCACACCAACTCCGAATGCAACAGCTCCTTGGGTCTCGACTCGCCGGCGTAGCTCAGCGCGTTCGGGTCTTCGGCATTGGCGGCGTCGATGGCCGCGATGGCCCTCTCGAAGGAAGGACCGAAAGGCGTCTTCGAATCACCCTGGGTCACGGCCGACAACCTATCGGGCCACGAATGCTCCGTCGACTCTCAGGACTGAACGCGTCAGACCCCGCGCAGCCTCCGCACGCACTTCAAGACCGATCGGCTCAGGCACGCCTATTCCGGCAGCCTTCCGGACATCACGCGGTCACCGAGGCCGGGTGCAATGAAGGGTCCGAAGTCGGGTCCGCGGCGCAGGCTGTGCCCGCCGTCCACGTTGATCACCTGCCCGGTGATCCAGCGCGACTCGGAGCCGATCAGGAAGCGCGCCAGCTGGCCGACATCCTCGGGCTGCCCGACATCGCCCAGCGGAGTGTTCTCGATGTAGCTCTTGAACGTCTCGCTGTCGCGCGGAATGCCTTCCATGATCTCGGTCGCGATGAAACCGGGCCGAATTGCATTGAAGCGGAGCTGACTGCGCCCGAACTCGTCCGCCGCGTTGCGCATCATGGCTTCGATCCCCGCCTTGCCGGCGGTATAGGCGCCGAAGTACGGATGGGTCAAGTGACCGGCGATGGACGACATCCCCACGAAAGAGCCTCCACCCGCCTCCACCATGTGGGGAATCGTGTGCTTCATGCAGAGCATCGTTCCGAGCACGTTCAGGTGGAGAACCCGGATGAACTCGTTGGTGTCCAGGACATGATAGGGCCCCATGCCACCGCCGCCGCCCGCATTGGCAACGCAGCCGTCGAGGCCACCGGTCGGCTCCGCGGCCTTGTCGACGGCCCGCTTCGTCTGCTCCTCGTCGGTCACGTCGGCCACCACGATCTGGACACTGCCGCCATGACCCGCCCGCTTTCGGATGCGGTCCGCAGCCGCTTGGAGCTTGGATTCAGTGCGACCGCAGATCGTCACGGCGGCGCCGTCAGCAGCCAGCTGCGCCGCGCAGGCCTGGCCGATGCCGCTCCCGCCGCCCGTCACCAGCACGGCGATCCCCTCCAACCCCCCGGAAGGTCGCTTGGTTCCGGCCATTTCCGCTGCCTCCATGCAATGCCTGAAGCGGCGCGCAAGGTATCGCGGCTCCAGCTACGGAGCGAACCGGCCGATGCCGAGTGCTGGGAATCGACTACTATCGCCGGCCGGCAAGGATCAGGAGAGAGATTCGCATGGCCACGCCCTCACTTTCGTTCGACGACATCCACGTCCTCCATCCGGAGCACTACGCCCACAACGGCTACCCCCACGACGCCTGGACACAGATGCGCCGGGAGGACCCCGTCTATTGGTGGGACAAGACCGAGGGCCTCCCCTTCTGGTGCATCACCAAGCACGCCGACATCGTCGGCATCTCGAAGCGGCCGAATCAGTTCGTCAACGCTCCGCGGATCACCATCAACCACGTTCCGGAAGAGCCCAACGCCTTCCCGCCGACGCTGATCCAACTCGATCCGCCCAAGCACGGGATCTACCGGCAGCTGATCAGCAAGCGCTTCACGCCGCGATACCTGAAGCGCATGCACGCCGCCATTGATGAGATCGGCAAGGACATCGTCGATGCCATGATCACGGGTAGCAACGAAGGAGAGTGCGACTTCGTCTCCGAAGTCTCGGCCCCGCTGCCCATCGCCGTGATCGCCTGGATGCTGGGCGTGCCCAAGTCCGACTGGGAGCTGCTCTTCGACTGGACCAACCGGATCATCGGCGCCGGCGACCCGGACTTCCAGGTGGAAGGCAAGACGCCCCAGGAAGCGGCCATGGACTCCATGACCGAGCTCTTTACCTACTTCTCCAAATTGGTGGAGGAGAAGAAGAAGAACCCGGCCGACGACCTCATCACGGTCTTCGCCCAGGCTGAGGTCGACGGCGAGTTGCTGCCGCCCATGGATGTGCTGACCTTCTGCCTGATCATCGTGATCGCGGGCAACGAGACGACGCGCAACGGCACGACCGGCGGCATGCTGGCCTTCATCGAAAACCAGAGCCAGCTCCGAAAGATCCAGAACAACCCGGATCTGCTCGAATCGGCTGTCGAGGAAGTCGTCCGCTGGTCGACCCCGATCATCCACTTTGCCCGCACCTGCACCGAGGATTATGAGCTGCGCGGCAAGACGATCCGCGCAGGCGAATCCGTGGCGCTCTTCTACCCGTCGGCGAACCGCGACGAGGAAGTCTTCGACGATCCCTTCGAGTTCCAGATCGACCGACACCCGAACCCGCATCTGGGCTTCGGCGTCGGCGAGCACTTCTGCGTCGGCTCACACGTGGCGCGGCTCGAGATGAAGGTGGCGTACAAGTATCTGCTGCCGCGCATCGAGGAAATCGAGGTGGCCGGCCCCATCCACCGACTGCAGTCGAGCCTCGTCGGCGGCATCAAGAGCCTCCCGATCCGCTACCGGCTGTCGACCTCGAACTGACCCGCCGGCAACCATGCCGGGGACGTTCTTGAATATTCAACTCGGAAATCCGCCACCGCTCACCATTGAATATTCAAGAACGTCCCCGCTCCCCCTGCCCGTGCTTGTCACGACGGCCGCCTCGAAACCGCGGTCGCCAACTAAGCAGTTGAAATCAAAGGGCTATCCAGCCATTGCCTGGTTTTCATTTTCGTACACCTGACTATAAGGTTGCATTGCCATGTAAACCTGTGTCAGGCTTCGAATCACCCCGCCGCACCCGAAAGGAGCCCCCATGGGAGCCATCCAGACCACCCGGACCCCGGGCATCCCCAACGGCTGGTTCGCCGTCGCCTTCAGCCGCGACCTGCAGGTCGGCGAGGTGAAGCGCATCCGCTACTTCGAGCAGGACCTGGTGCTGTTCCGCACTCGCGAAGGTCATCCCAAGGTGCTCGACGCCTATTGCTCACACCTGGGCGCTCACCTGGCAGAAGGCGGACGCGTCGTCGGCGAAACCATCCGCTGTCCTTTTCACGCCTGGCAGTACGACGGCAGCGGCCAGTGCGTCTCGATCCCCTACTGCAAGCGGATTCCGCCGCAGGCCAGGGTCAACGGCTGGGAGGTGCACGAGAGCAACCACATGATCTTCGTCTGGCACCACGCCGAGGGCAAGCCTCCCTACTGGCAGGTCCCCGACATGCCCGAGCTCCACGACCCGGAATGGTCGGAGCCGCGCGTGTTCGAGCTCGAGGTCAACGTCCACATGCAGGACATGGCCGAGAACAACTGCGACCCGGTTCACTTCCAATACGTGCACGGCAACATGAACGTCGGGCCGTCGGAGATGACCTACGCAGAAGAGGGCCGCTTTTTCCGGATGACCAGCAGCAATGAGCACGAAACGCCGATGGGCACGTTCGACATGACGCTCGAGCGCGACACCTGGGGTCTCGGCCTATCGAGCGTGCGCATGCTCGGCATTCCCGATGCCGGACTCCTGATGTTCTCGTCGACATCTCCCATCGAAGCAGAACGAACGGTCTCGCGCTGGCTCTTCACCGCCACCAAGAATATGGTGGATCTCGCGGGCGAGGACTTCATCGATGGCATGTCCAAAGGCGTGATGCAGGATGTGCGAATCTGGGAGAACAAGATCCACCGTGCCGAGCCGGTGCTCTGCGAAGCCGACGAATACCTGGTGGAGTTCCGGAAGTGGACGAAGCAGTTCTATTCCACTCCCGCGTAAAAAAGAGAGCATGGACCGATACCTCGTCATCTCGTCCGACTGCCACGCCGGGCTCCCGCCCGAGCAATACCGCGAATACTGTGATCCCCAGTACCGCGACGCCTTCGACATAGCGCTCCCGATCCAGAACCAGAAGGTCCAGGAAGCGTCCAAGAAGTTCATGGTGGCCGACATCAACGCCGCCTGGCGTGAAGGCCGCGACGAGGCGCTCTCGGGCGCCTGGAACCACGAGCAGCGGATCAAGGTGCTCGACGGCGACGGCATCGCGGGCGAGATCCTATTCCCGGACGGCATTACCGAGATGAACATGCCGCCCTTCGGTGCCGGCCTGTCGCTTCCGACCGACGAAATCGTCCCCGAGCTTCAGTGGGCGGGATCCCGAGCGCACAACCGCTGGCTCTCGGAGTTCTGTCAGATGGCGCCCGAACGCCGCGCCGGCGTTGCCATCGTTCCGCTGCTGTGGGATGTCGAGGAAGCCGTGCAGGAGGTCCGCTGGATCAAGGCACAGGGCCTGAAGGGCGCCCTGATCCCGAACATGTGGGGCAAGCTCCCGTCCTACCTGGACCCGAAGTACGATCCTTTCTGGCGGGTCTGCGAAGAGCTCGAAATCGTCGTCTGCTTCCATTCCGGCGCCGCGCCGATGGAAGACTACGGCGATGGACCCGGCATGGTGGGCACCTACATCAGCGAAGTCTGTTGGTGGTCGGCGCGCCCCCTGACCTTCATGATCTGGGGCGGCGTCTTCGAAAAACATCCGAAGATCAAGGTCAGCATGACCGAGGCAACTTCGGTCTGGGTGCCCGAGTATCTGTCTCTGCTCGATTTTCGCTACGAGGAAACCCACTTCGCCCAGAAGCTCGGCGACTACACCAGCCACCTGAGTCTCAAGCCCAGCGAGTACTTCGCGCGCAACATCTTCCTCGGGTCGTCCTGCATGCCGCGCCGCGAGGCCGAGATGCGCCACCAGATCGGAGTGGGAAACATGATGTGGGGCTCGGACTATCCGCACCCCGAGGGCAGCTGGCCCGTCACTCGGGAGCAGATGATCGAGACCTTCCGGGGTCTCCCCGACGACGAGATCACGGCCATGCTCGGCGGAAACGCCGCCGAGGTCTACGGCTTCGATACCGAGAAGCTGGCCCCCCTGGCGGCCCGCATCGGCCCCGAAAAGAGCGCTTTCCGCGCCTAGGATAAGAGGAGAACGAGATGGCGAAGCTCCGTTACTTGAAGACACTCGAGCAGGTCAAGCAGGCCAAGGAGTCCAATCCCGAGTTCATGGACAGCACGATGCAATCGATCCGGTGCGTCTATGAGACCGATCCGGCCCTGGTCGCGGCCGTAATTCCGCAGCCGCTCAAGCCGACCGACAAGCCCGAGGTCTGCGTGACCTTCACGCACATCGCCATGCACGTCACGCCCGAAATGACGATCGAGATCGGCGCGACGATCTTCGGTGTCAGAGCGTTTCACGACGGGATCGAAGGCACCTACCTGCTGACGATGCCCATGACGACCGAGCAGGCCGTGGTGCCGGGCCGCGAGACCTTCGGCGAGCCCAAGAAGATTGCCCAGATCGACTTCCAGAAGGACGGCGATCAGGTGAGCTGCAGCGTGAGCCGCATGGGCTTCACCTATCTGTCGGCGAAGGGAACGCTCGGCGAGAGCCTCGGGCCGCGCACATTCACCGAGCACGCCTTCTGCTTCAAGGCCTTCCCGTCGTGCAACCAAGAGGACTACTTCGACCAGGATCCGGTGTTGGTTCAGCTCGAGTGGAAGCAGAATCACAAGATCGTGAACAAGCTCGACGGCGAGCTCATCCTGGGCGAGTCGCCTTTCGATCCGGTGGCCGACCTCCCGATTCGCCGCATGCTGAAGCTGGAGTACGAGTCGGGCACGACCCAGAGCAACGGCAAAGTGCTGCGCACGGTGCCGGGCGAGTGGCTGCTGCCCTTCCTGCACCAGCGCTACGACGACCCGACCCACACGGGAATCGAGATCGGCGACTGAAAAATCCCGAGATTCCAGCGTGCTGCGGTGACGGTTGCCATCGCGGGCAATCGGCCAATCCGACAACCGGGCAACCAGGCAACCAGGCAACGAGCCGATCCTCCGGCGATTTCGGATAGGATGGGGCAC
>SMWR01000174.1 GCA_004356735.1 Deltaproteobacteria bacterium | reverse complement strand
GACATCGAGATCCGCATCGAGCTGGTGAACAGCATCGCTCGGGAACCAAACGGCAAGTTCCGCGCCGTGAAGTCCGAAGTTGGAAGGAACGCGCCGTGATCCCCGTCGGCCTGGCGCGCACACGGCCGGACTATGACGGCCTCACGACACCCTTCGGGCCTGGCATCGACCATCCCGAACTCGCTGCGGTCGGCTTGGGCCCTGCTCCCAACGAGAGCCCGAATCACGTCTACACTGCGGTGCGCTCGGCTCTCTACGGGTTGGGTCTGGACTCCGAGAACTACGGACGTCCCGAGTGGAATCCTCTGGGCGAGCTGGTCTCCGCCGGGTCGACCATCGTGCTGAAGCCCAATTGGATCCGCCATTGGAATCCATCCGATGACGGGACCCTGGAGTCGGTCATCACGCACGGCTCCGTGCTGCGCGCCGTGCTCGACTACGCCGTACTGGCAGCCGGCCCGAATGGAGACGTCGTCATCGCCGAAGCACCCCAACACGACTGCCGCTTCGATGCGATCCGTGAACAGGTCGGTCTCGAAGAACTGGAACGCTTCTACCAGCACCGCCTTGGCCGCAAGCTCCGGATCATCGATCTACGCCGCGAAGAGGTTGAATACGAGAAGAACATCATCGTGTGGCGCAAAACGCTGCCCGGCGACCCCTTGGGCTATCGACTGATCGACCTGGGCGAGCGCAGTGCGTTTCATGACTCGGGTCTGAACCCCCAACGCTTCCGCGGCGCCGATTACGACCCGGGACCCACGACCGAACACCACCAGGGCGGCAAACACGAGTACCTGCTGTCGGAGACGGTGCTCCGTGCGGACCTGGTGGTGAACCTCCCCAAGCTCAAGACCCACAAGAAAACCGGTGTCACTCTGGCGCTCAAGAACCTCGTCGGAATCAACGGCGACAAGAACCTTCTTCCCCACCATTGTGTCGGTCCCGAATCCGCGGGCGGCGATGAGTTCCCGGGGGATCGGCTGCTCGATCGCGCCCGCAGCCAGGCGACCGAGATGGCGCGGGTGCTGCTCAAGCACGGCGTCGGCACGCGCCTGGTCGGCGCCCTCCGCAGCGTCGAGCGGGCCGCGAGAGGAGACGACTTCATTCGCAGCGGCAACTGGTATCGCAATCGAACGACCTGGCGCATGTGTCTCGACCTCAACCGTTGCCTGTACTACTCGAGTGCCGCCGGCGAGCACTGGGAAGCCCCCGAACCCGTTCGTCGGGTGCTCACGGTGATCGACGCGGTCGTCGCCGGTGAGGGCGAGGGTCCGCTGGCCCCGACCGACCGACCCCTGGGCGTCATCCTCGCCTCCCTGGACCCGGTGGCACTCGACCTGGCCGCCATCCGGCTGATGGGATTCGACGAGGAGTGCCTGCCCAAGGTGTGCGAGGCCATGCGCTCGGATGTCCTCCGAGTCACCGCCGCCCGTTCACCCGAAGATGTCGTTGTCCGCGAGGTCGTGGCGGCTGATGCTGCACCTCGGGAGCGGTCCCTCGACGAACTGGTGCCCGAGAAACCGTTCGTGGCCCACTCGGGTTGGCTCGGACACGTGGAGAAGACACAATGTGCGGCATAGCGGGATTCTCGGGCCGCTTCGAGCAAGACGTTCTCGAGCGCATGAATCAGGCCATCGCACACCGCGGTCCGGACGACTCGGGCTTGCTGATGGTGCCCGAGCACGGCGTCGGGCTGGCCCACCGCCGGCTCTCGATCATCGACCTCTCATCCAGGGGCCACCAGCCAATGGTTGACGTCTCGGGCCGGGTCACCATCGTCTTCAACGGAGAGATCTACAACTATCGCGAGCTCCGCAAGGAGCTGCTCGAGGACGGTTATGGCTTCAGCAGCGAGACCGACACCGAGGTCCTGCTGAACCTCTACCTACGCGACGGCGAGAAGATGATGTCGCGCCTGAACGGCATCTTCGCCTTTGCCATTCACGATTCGCGCGACGGCTCGCTGCTGCTGGTGCGCGATGGTCTGGGCGTGAAGCCCTTCTACTTCGCAGAGACGCCCAAGGGCGTGCTGTTCGCCAGCGAGATCAAGGCACTGCTCCAGGAGCCCTCCATCGAGCGGAGACTGAACCACCAGGCTGTGGTCCACCACCTGCTCTACCTCTGGTGCCCGTCGCCGCTCACCATGCTGAAGTCGGTGCACAAGCTCGAGCCCGGACACGCGATGCGCATCCGCGACGGCCGTATCCAGGAGCGCTGGTGCTGGTATGACCTTCCCTACGATCAGCAATTCGTCGACTGGCCGACGGAAGACGCCATCGTGCAGGTCCGCAAGTACCTGACCCTGGCGGTGGAACGACAGCTGGTCTCGGACGTACCGGTGGGTGCGTTCCTGTCGGGGGGTCTCGATTCGAGCAGCGTCGTCGCCCTCGCCCAGCGCGCCATGGGCAACGAGCGCCTCCAGTGCTTCACGATCGGGTTCAAGGATCCGAGTGCTCGGGCGGAGGGCATGGCCGACGACCTGCCCTACGCCCAACGGGTCGCCCGGCATCTCGACGTCGACCTCCACACCATCTACGTGGGCCCGGAGATGGTCGACGAACTCGAGAACATGATCTGGTGGCTCGACGAGCCTCAAGCCGACCCTGCCCCCATCAACGCGCTCTTCATCTGCCAGCTCGCCCGACAGCACGGCATCAAGGTGCTGCTGTCGGGCGCGGGCGGGGACGACATCTTCACGGGTTATCGGCGCCACTATGCACTGGTACGCGAGCCCTACTGGTCGTGGCTGCCCGGCCGCGTTCGTGGCTCGATGCGGACGGTGGCCAGCTGGATTCGGCCCACCAACGAATTTCGGCGGCGCCTCTCCAAAGCCTTTCGCTACGCGAACCTGGAGGGCGATGATCGCATCGCGGCCTACTTCCACTGGATCGACATGGATCACTTGTCCACAGTCTTCGGCCCCGATTTGAACCGCGAGATGACCGAGTCCATGCAGAGCCCGGTGCACCAGGCCCTGGCCTCCCTGCCGGCCGAGGTGCCGGCACTCAACCGCATGCTCTATCTCGAGAGCAAATTCTTCCTGACCGACCACAACCTGAACTACGTGGACAAGGTCTCGATGGCCAGCGGCGTCGAGGTGCGGGTGCCCCTGATCGACCCCGACCTCGTCTCGCTCGCGGCCCGCCTGCCCCTCCACCTCAAGCAGAAGGGCAGCGTCGGCAAGTGGATCCTGCGCAAGGCCATGGAGCCGTACCTTCCGAAAGACGTGCTTCATCGCAGCAAGACCGGCTTCGGCGCGCCTCTTCGCCACTGGCTCCGCCACGACCTGCGACCGATGGTGGACGATGTCCTCTCTGAGCGCTCTGTCCGCGAGCGTGGACTGTTCGACCCCAAGGGCGTCCGAAACATGGTGGAGCAGGACCGCAACCGACGATATGACGCGAGCTACACGATCTTCTCGATGATGTGCATCGAGATCTGGTGTCGAATGTTCATCGACCATCCGGTGCCGACCCTCAACCGGAGGGACCTCGGATCCGCAACGGAGAACGCGTGAAGCAGATCGTCCAGAGTGCCAGCAGCGGCAAGCTCGAGCTGCTGGAGGTTCCGGCACCCGCGCCGGACCGGGGCCAGGTGCTGCTGCGGACCCACTTCTCGGTGGTTTCGCCCGGCACGGAGAAGTCGTCCCTGGACTTCGCACGCAAGTCCCTGCTGGGCAAAGCGCGCAGCCGCCCGGACCTGGTGAAGCAGGTCACCCGAAAGCTGCGTCAGGAAGGTCCGGTCCAGACCTATCGCGCCGTGATGGGTCGACTCGATGCCCCCCAGGCCCTGGGATACTCGTGCGCGGGCGTGGTCGAAGCGGTCGGCGAGGGAGTGACGGCGTTCGCACCCGGTGACCGCGTCGCCTGCGGCGGAGCCGGCTATGCCAACCACGCAGAGCTGAACGTGGTACCGGAGAACCTGTGCGTCGCCGTGCCCGACGGTCTTCCCCTCGAGAAAGCGGCCTATGCCACCGTCGGTGCAATCGCTCTCCAGGCGGTACGTCTGTCGGAGCCCACGCTGGGCGAGGTAGTCGCCGTGATCGGCCTGGGCCTGATCGGTCAGCTCACGGTCCAGCTGCTGCGCGCCAACGGCTGCCGCGTGCTCGGCATCGACACCCAGCGCGAACGCATCAAGCAATCCCTCGACATGGGAGCCGAGTGGGGGCTCACCCCCGACGAGGTCGACGACGGCTGGGCCAACCGGGCGACGGGCGGCCACGGTGCGGACTTCGCAGTGGTGGCCGCTTCGGCCGACAGCTCGGCCCCGATCGAGCTGGCGGCGCGTCTGTGCCGGCTCAAGGGACGGATCGTGCTGGTGGGCTCGATGCCCATGGACCTCGAGCGCAGCTGGTTTTTCAAGAAGGAGCTCGAATTCAAGGTCAGCATGTCGTACGGGCCCGGGCGCTACGACCGCCGCTACGAAGAAGGGGGCTTGGACTATCCGCTTGCCTACGTGCGCTGGACCGAGAACCGCAACATGCAGGCGTTTCTCGGTCTCGCCGCAAGGGGCTCGGTCCACCCCGATCGGCTCGACACCGAGATCGTGGACTTCTCCGAAGCCGAGAAGACCTACGAGGCGCTGGCTCGCGGTGAGCGACGTCACCTCTCGATCCTGTTCCGCTACGAATCCGGTACGGCGGCGCCTTCGCGAAGCATCGAGCTGGAAGGCAAGCGACGCTCGGCCCGCGATTCGGTCGGCATCGCCTTCATCGGCGCTGGAAACTATGCCAAGGGCGTCTTGCTTCCCGCGCTGCAGGCGGCCTCGGGGACCGAGTTCGTATCGCTGGTGACGGCCACCGGAGCGTCGGCACGACGAACGGGCGAGCGCTTCGGGTTCGCGCGCTGCGGCACCGAAGCGCAGTCGACCTGGTCCGACCCCGCGGTCGACCTGGTCTTCATCGCCACCCGCCACGACAGTCACGCCGAGTTCGCCGTGGCTGCCCTCGAGCACGGCAAGTCGGTGTGGCTGGAGAAGCCGGTGGGCCTCGTCCCCGACCAGGTCGATGCCGTCGTGGCAGCCGCCCGATCGAGCCAAGGCCTGCTGACGGTCGGCTACAACCGACGCTTTTCCCCCCACACCCGCGTCCTGCAGCAGGCGTTCGCTTCCCGGAGCGGGCCCATGGCCCTCCACTACGTCGTGGCCCCGGGTCCACCGCTCCAGGGCAGCTGGACGACCGATCCCCTTGCGGGAGGTGGGCGCATCGTAGGCGAGGTCTGCCACTTCGTGGACCTCTGCATCCATCTGACGGGCGTCGCTCCCGTCAGCGTGTTCGCCCGCGCGCTGGGACGCGACCCGGAAAGAGACGACTCCGTCGTGGCGAGCCTGGGCTTCGAGGACGGCTCAACGGCCACGCTCGAGTACCTGGCCCTGGCCTCGACCGACCTCCCCAAGGAGCGCATTGAAATCTCGTGTGGCGGCCGCACCGGACGCTGCGAGAATTTCAAGACCACGTCGATCGAGGGCTCGAAGCCTTTCCGCACTCGCAACCAGGACAAGGGGCAGCGCGCCGCCGTCGATGCCATGCTCGACGCGATTCGCTCCGGCGGACCGGCGCCGATTCCGCTCAACGAGATCGCCGCCACCTCGGCGGTCTGCTTCGCCATCATGGAGTCGATCCGGAGGGGTGAAGACGTCTCACTCGAGCCCTGAACAGCAGCATGG
>SMWR01000173.1 GCA_004356735.1 Deltaproteobacteria bacterium | reverse complement strand
GACGGAATCGCCGAGATCCCGATCGAGGAACGCGACCCGCGCGAGATGAGCCACGTCATCGGCTTTGCTCCCGGCTACGGGCGCACGGAAGTCGCCGTGGTGCCCGAGAAGAGCGCCGTTGCCAACATCGCCTTCGACATCACGCCAGCCCGACTGGTCACGGCGCTGGTGACTGAGCGCGGCATTTGCGCCGCGTCCGCAGCGGGACTTCGCGAGCTCTTTCCCGAACGCGCCTAGCGTCGAACCCGGTTCAGCTGCTCGACAAACTCGAGCACCGCCGGGGCGACCGCGGTTTCTGAGTAGCGGTCGCGCGCCTCGTCGGCGAAGGCTTCGCGGCGCGCCGGGATGCCAGCTTCGATCACGGCCTGGACCAGGTCCGAGAAGGCGGCGCCGGAGTTCTCGGCGGCGACCAATCGCGGGTCGCGTACGAGCTCGGGGGGGCCGCCGTCGGGGATGATCAGGGGAGTGCAGCCGCAGGCCATGGCTTCGATCACCGGAAGCCCAAAGCACTCGAGGGCCCGGGTCGGAAGCAGGAAGGCGTCTGCGGCCTGGTACCACGCCGGCAGGGTCCGCTCGCTCACGAATCCCAGCAGACGCACCATGTGGCCCACGTCGAGGCGGTCGATTTCGGTCTGGATGCGGTGCTTCTCCGGACCGGTCCCGCCAATCACGAACAGAATCTCCTCGTCCCGGTCGCGCACGCGCTGCGCGCACTCGGCGATCCGATCGACGCCGTTGCGTGGCACGAGCCGGCGCACGGTCCATAGGATTTTCGCGTTGACCGGGAGCCCGAGGTCGCGTCGGACCTGCTCCCGGTCCGGCGCCAGCACGAATCGTCGATGGTCGAAGCTGCCCGGGATCCGGTCCCTGGGTGTAGCGTCGCAGAGTCGGGCGTGTCGCAGGCCCATCCGCCGCCAGGTGTACTCGCTCAGCGTGTGCACCCGATCGACGGCGCGCAGGGCCTGGGCCTCCAGCCGCCAGGCCATTGCCAGGGTTGCGGGATACAGCGCGCGATGACGCAGGCTCGGCGCATAGCGCCAGTTGTTGAGCTGGTTCTCATCCACCATGGGCGAGTGGATCGATTGCGCCAGACGCGCATTCGGGAGCGCACGACGCACGGCCGTGGTGGGAAGCCAGTCGTGGGACAGGTGAACGTCGAAGGGGCGCTGCGCGTCGAGGGCCATGACGGTGCGAACCAGCTGCGCCTGTCGTTCTTTCCAGCGTCTGAACCGATTCGAGGTCGACGCAACGGGGTGGGTCACCATCCGGGCGCCCGGGATGTCCGGGGCCTCGTCGCCTTCTTCGCATACGATCGTTACTTCGTGACCGCCGCTCGTCAGTATGCGCGCCCAGGATTCGGCGACGCGACAGACGCCGTTCGCCTGCCAGTGTCCGTTGAGGAGCATCGAGATCCTCATGTAGGGGCGGATTCCGCGCCCCGGATCAGGTCTCGATAGCGGTCGAGGACCGCGGCCGGGCGGGACACTTCGAGCCGACAGAGGCGCGCGGCCTCGCGAAGACCCCAATGGGTCTTCTCATCCATGTCGACGCACTTCTGAAGAACCCGCGTGAAGTCGGCGACATCGTTCAGATCCACGTCCCAGCCGACGCCGCGGGCTTCGAGGTCTCGCCACGGTGTGCGGTCGCTGATCAGGACCGGACACCCCGCAGCGAGTGCTTCATGAATCACGTAGCCGAAGCTCTCGTTCGTAGATGGCATCACCAACAGGTCGTAGCGTCCCAGGGCATCGGAGACTTGATCGGCGGGAAGAGAGTCCTTCCATTCCACACGGATATTCTCTGGGAGCTCGGCGATGGCGGCTTCGCACTCGACCCAATACGCCGGATCGTCCTTTGGACCGTAGAGGTCGAACCGGACTTCACCCCGTACATTGCATAGGGCTCGCAGGGCGTGAATCAGATTCTTGACGCGAGCCAAGCGGGCCAGATAGATGAGATCGAGTCGATTGGCCAGTTTGGGCGCGCGTGCACTGCCCACGTCCGGCGACGTCGGCGTCGGTAGGTTCTCCGCGATCGTGACCTGCACGCGGCTTCCAAACACGCGTCGGATGTCGTCGGCTTCGCGTTGGTCCGAGGCGCGCCAGGAGGCGCCGGCAAAGAGACCCAGCAGGCGCGCCAGCGCCAGGAAGATCACCTTCTTGGTGCCCCGGATCCGCATCGAGCCGATGGCGAGCTCTCCATTGGGAGCGACGACGAAGTGCCGTCGCGGAATCAGCTTCAGCCGGCGGAGTACGGCGGGCGTGATGCCGAAGAGGGGGGAGAGGACGCTGTTCAGATAGAGGGTGTCGTGAGGCGTATCGTTGAGCAGGCGCCGGATGACCGATGGACGGAGCTGGGCTTCCGAAAGATAGAGGACTTCCGAGTCGCTGCGGGGTAACCAGGTGTAGGGCTCGATGTCCGGATAGGGTTCCGTTTTCGTGTGGTCGCGCGCGCGGGTCACGATGCGGAAGCGGAATTCCGAGCCCAGCAGCGCCAGCATGTTGGCGACGGTCCGCAGAACGCCGCCGGCCCGAAAGCCGGGCAGGAAGTAGTCGCATAGAACCAGGACCGTGTGTCGCGTGTCGGGAGCCATCGGAGTGCTGGGCCGAACCGTACCCCAAAATCCTCGGGGGTCCCGCTCCGCGGAGTGTGCGCTAATCGTTCCATTGGGAGGCGCGACCGATGTCGATCCTGTACGTCGTGGCGACGCCGATCGGAAATCTGGAAGACGTGACCCTTCGGGCCATCCGGGTGCTGGGGAAGGCCAAGCTTGTGCTCGCCGAGGACACGCGCCGGACCCGGGTGCTGCTGATGGCCCACGGCATCGACGCCCGACCGGTCTCCATGCACGCCCACAACGAGATGGCGCGAGTGGAGAAGACGCTCGAAATCCTGGCTGGGGGAGGCGACGTGGCCGTGGTCTCGGATGCCGGGACGCCGCTCGTTTCCGACCCCGGACAGAGGCTCGTGGCCGCCGCGATCCGGGCGGGTTTCGAAGTGCAGGCGGTTCCCGGAGCGTCCGCCTTGTTGTCGGCCCTGACGATCAGTGGTCTGTCAGCCGATCGCTTCCTGTTCGTCGGCTTCCTGCCGCGCAAGGCCAGTGCGCGCGACCAGCTGCTGGAACGCCTCCAGAGCGCGCCCGAGACCCTCGTCTTCTTCGAATCTCCCCAACGGCTCGCGGGAACTCTCGTGCGTCTGGCGCAGTGGCTCGGTTCACGACGTGCGTGTGTCGCCCGGGAGCTCACGAAGCTCCACGAAGAAGTCGCCCGGGGTCTCTTGCAGGAGCTCGCCGAGCGCTTTGCGGATGGGACTCGCGGCGAGGTGACCCTGGTGGTGGAGGGCGCTCCGCCGAAGCCGCCCGTGTCGGACATACGGCAGCTCGACGCCGACATCTGCAAGCGACTCGCCGAGGGAGAATCCTGCAAGGACATCGCAGCCGAGCTGGCTCCGGAGAGCGGGCTGTCGAAGCGCGCGATCTATGCGCGCGCCATCGCGCTCAAGTGATGGGGGCTAACCCGCCAGGAGTTTCTCAAGGCCCGCCTCGTCGAGGATCGCGAGCTTCAATTCCTGCGCCTGGCTGAGCTTGCTGCCGGGATCGGCTCCGGCGACCACGTAGTCGGTCTTCTTCGAGACTGAAGAGGTGACCTTGCCGCCTGCGTTCTGGATGCGCTGCTTGGCAACGGCGCGGCTCATGTTCACAAGGGTTCCGGTCAGCACGAAGGTCGTGCCCGACAGCGTACCTTCGCCCGGTCGGCGGGGTTCGGCCTTCTGCCAGCGGAGGCCCAGCTCGCGGAGACGCGCGACCTCTCCGGCGTTTCGCTCGTCGGCGAAGAAGCGCGCCACGCTCTCGGCAATGATCGTTCCGACACCCTCGATGGCTTCCAGATCTTCCTGCGTGGCCGCCATCAGTGGATCCAGGTCACCGAAGTGTGCAGCCATGAGCTCGGCCACGGTCTCGCCTACGTGCTGGATGCCCAGGGCGATCAGGAAGCGCGCGAGCGTCGTGTCCTTGGCCTTCTCCAGTCCGGCGAGCAGGTTGTCGGCCGATTTTTCTCCCATGCGTTCGAGGCTCAGCAGAGCTTTCCGGTCGAGCGAGAAGAGGTCGGAGAGCCGTCTCAACAGACCCTGCTCGACGAGCTGGTCGACCCGCTTCTCACCGAGCCCTTCCACGTCGAGAGCACCGCGGCTGGCCAGGTGACGCACGTTGTTCTTGAGCTGCGCCGGACAGTCGATGTTCGTGCAGCGCGTCACGGCCTCGCCTTCGAGCCGGACCGTCGGGTCGTTGCAGACGGGGCAGTGCTTGGGAAGCTTCCACTTCTTCGCTCTCTTGGGCCGTTTCGACTTGATCACCTTCACCACCTGGGGGATCACATCGCCGGCGCGCTGGACGATGACGGTGTCGCCGATGCGCACGTCCTTGCGGTCGATCTCGTCCTGGTTGTGAAGCGATGCGTTCGACACGATGACGCCGCCGACGTGAACGGGACGCAGCCTGGCCACGGGCGTCAGCGCGCCGGTCCGGCCCACACTCGCCTCGATGTCCTCGATCACCGTGTGCGCCTGCTGGGGCGGAAACTTGAAGGCGATGGCCCAACGCGGTGAACGCGACAGCGTACCCAACTCTTCCTGTTGATCCAGCCGGTTCAGCTTGATGACGATGCCATCGATCTCGACGCGCTGGTCGTTGCGGCCTTCGATCATGCGCCGGTGGTAATCGACTACGGCATCGATGTCGGCGCACAGCTCGGAGTCCTCGCTTACGATGAAGCCCCAGCTTCGCAGCTGTTCCAGGACCTGCATCTGCGTCAGCACGCCTTCGGGAATATTCTCCTTCAGGTCGTACGCGCGAAACTCGAGTGAGCGAAGCCGCTCGAGATCGATGTCGTGGAGCTGGCGGAGGGATCCGGCGGCCGCGTTTCGCGGGTTGGCGAAGGGCTCGAGACCGCGTTCGAGCCGTGCGGCGTTGAGCCGCTTGAAGGCCTTGACCGGCAGCGCGACCTCGCCGCGGATGGAAATCCGGTCCGGGGCAGTGCCCCGGAGCCGGAGCGGAATCGACCCGGCCTGCTTCAGGTTTGCGGTTACGTCCTCGCCGGTCTGGCCGTCGCCTCGGGTGGTCCCGACCGTCAGCAGACCCTTTTCGTAGACGAGCTCGATGCCGGCACCGTCGAGCTTGGGCTCGCCCACATAGCTGATTTCGGCCTCGTCGCCG
>SMWR01000172.1 GCA_004356735.1 Deltaproteobacteria bacterium | reverse complement strand
CTCAGGATCACCGTGTCCGCCTCCGGCTCATAGAGCAGGTAGTCCACGGGCTGCTCAGCCAGAATCACGATGCGGTCCAGCAGGTCCTGGGGGTCGTACTCCACGCCGTAGATCGTCACGGGCTCCGGGTTCGGCGCAACCGTCGGCTCGGCGTCGGCCACTTCGGCCACGGGCTCAGCGTCGGCCACTTCGGCCACGGGCTCAGCGTCGGCCACTTCGGCCACGGACTCGGAGACCCAGTCCTCAGCGACGGCCACTTCGGCCACGGACTCGGAGACCCAGTCCTCAGCGACGGCATCCGCCGCCTCCTCTTCCGGTTCCTCGGCTGCCACGACCGTGCCGGCCAGGATCTCGGCTACGGCCGCGTCGAGCGCCTCGCCGCGGCCGAGGGCCACTACCAATCCGTTGTGGGTCGGCGTCACGCGGCGACCCTGGAAGGAGTCACTGCCGTTGCCTCCATCGATGACCACACGCACCCTGTCGTCGTGCTGACCGATGCGAATCTGGGCGACCTGCGAAGAACCGACCTCGATGCGGTCCCAATCCAGCGCGCCCTTGAGGCCGGGCAGGTCGATCACGAGACGATCGGGGTTCTCGAGCGTGAAACTTTCGGCACTGGTGATCATTCCGTCGGCCTGGAGGTGTACCACCGATCCGTCACCGGCCTGCCAGGCCTGAACGCCCGTCAGGGTGGTGGCGGGAACGGCCGGGGTCGTCTGCACGGTCCAATCGCTGGCTCCGTCGTTCGCATCACTCGAATCGATCTCCGCCGGATCGTCTGTCGGAACCATCGCCCAGGGGTCGGCGTCGATGGCAGATGACGCGTCGCTGGTCTCCGCAATCTTCGCCTGAAGATGGATCACCAGACCCTCTTCGCCCGCTACGACGTGGAAGTCCGCCGGCACTTCGAGGCTGACCTCGACCCGCGTCATCTCGTCGACGGTTCCGGCTGAGAACGTCGACAGCGTCACTTCATCGACGAGTCCGTCGTAGACCGCAATCGAGCTGGCCAGCGTATCGGGGCGAACCGCCGCCAGCTCGACCACCACCCTTTCGGGGTTCTGCTGCGAGAAGGCCGTAAAGACCGGCTGGTTCAGACCCAACAGGGTCACGGCCGTGGAATCACCGTCCTGCTCCACGCGAACATCCGCGATGGACTCAGGCTGCGGTGTCGGCGACTGAACCGCAGACTGCGAAGCGCAGCCGGCAAGCCCGAGCGCCAGCAGACCCGCGCCACTCAGACCGATCCACCTACGAAGTCGCTCGGTATTGGTTCCAAACATCGAAATCACCCCCCCTCGGTCAATCGAATACGCATCTCGATATCCCGGACGGTCTCTTTCAGATTGGAGTCCGTGTAGATCTCCTTGACCACCATGAGATTGTCTTCAATGCGAGTAATCAGTCCCTTGTTCTTCCCGATCTTCATCCCTTCGGCGACGATGTAACTCATCCCCGACGGGTCCTTGACCAGCGCGCGCCGGTTGTCCACTTCCCAGATGATGCCGACCAAAGAGAGCTGTCCGACATCGAACTGCTCGAGCGGGCCCTCTTCTCCCGCCAAGAGATCGAGCTGGAGCTGCTCCCATTCGAACGAGCGGAACGGGTCTCGGCCATCCATGTCGTAGCGGAAGCCTGCCTCGACCGAAGCGAAGTTCATCTCCGGAGCCGCCGAGGCGGGAACCGTCGCAGGCCGTTTCTGGCCCTTCTGCTGGCCGGCGGTCCTCTTGTTGGCCTTGTTGCGAGCTGCCAGCTCGTTGCGCGCCTTGGTGAAGTCCTCGGTTGTTGCCTGAGTGATCGACTCTGCCTGACAGCCAAGCAGCGCCAGAAGAGCGATCAATATTGTCACTGCACCGATCCGCACGTTCATACCCCCCGCACCCAGCGACTCAAGCCGCTAGGCCCGCTTGTCTCCGCCGACGAAGCGGAACGTCGTCGCAGTTCCTTTTACGTTCAGAATCGTTTCTTCCATCGAGTCCTTCGCCACGGTTACATTCACTGAACCCATGTTCACGATTCGGGGAAGCCCGGCGAGAAGATCGAAAAACCTGGCGATGTTGTGATAGTTGCCCGTAAGCGTCAGATCGATCGGCACCTCGGCGTAGAAACCGTGGATGATCTCCGCGCGTCTGCTGAACGACTTGATTTCGACTCCCGCCATCTTTCCGGCATTGCTGATGTCGGTCAGCAGGACCTCGATTTCCTTCTTGTTGGGCAGCTGCCGGACAACCTTTTGGAGCTTCAGCTCGAGGTTGTCGATCTCTGCCTCGAACTCGTTGATGTTTGCCGCGATCGACCGCACTTCGCTCAGCTTCCGCTGGAGTTCGAGCTCCTGGGCTCGCATTTGCGTGAGCTGCTGATTCGCTCCCTGCCACATCATCAGGTAGTAACCAACGGCAATCAGCACCACGAGCGCACCCGCGATCCCCGCGCGCGCTGCCGCGGGAAGCTTTGCAATCTGGTCGAGCTGCTTCTGGACGGCCGGATTCAGTTCCATGTCGTCGTCTCCTCGTCCCCGGGACCTAGGCCCTGGAGCGCTTCTTGGCCTTCTTCTTGCTCTTCTTCGGGTCGTCTTCATCCTCTTCCGGTTCATCGGGAGCGTTTGGATCGACCAACTTCGCCTTCATCGAAAATTCGACGATCTTGAAGCCGGCCTTGCCCTTGCCGAGCTTCGTTCCGTTCAGATCCACCTGTTCGAAGTACGGAGAGTCACCCAAGTTTTTCAGGAACTTGGCCACGATCTCGTTGTCCAGACTCTCGCCCCGCAACGTGATCTTCCCCTCGCGGGTGGCGATGCTCTTGATCCAGAGCCGGTCCGGCGTTCGCAGCGAGAGCTCACTCATCATCCGCACCGGACCGCTGCGAGCACGATCGAGCCCGTCGATCACGTCGATCTTCTTCTCCAGGTCGCTCTTGCGCTGCTTGAATGCGGCAACCTGGTCGAGCTGAGGCTTGAACTGATCGATGTCGTTCCGCATCTGCCGGATGCGGGCATCGGTCCGTTCAATCTGATCGCTCAGGCGCGAGTGGTAAAGTCCGACTCCTCCTACCGTCAGCAGGATGATCAGGGCCAGATGCGTGCCGTACTGGCGAATGTCCGCTGCACGACGCGCTTCCCGAATCGGAAGTAGGTTGATTTCGAGCATCAGCTAGTCCACCTGTCTCATGGCCAGTCCAACGCCGACGCCCAGGGACGGAGCGATTCCATCCAGGTAGTCAGGCTCGAACTTGGAGCTGGGAATCATCCGGTTCAGAGGATTGAAGATCTCCACCTCGTACCCGGTCCGCTCACGGAACGCGGGCAGGAACCCGGCGACACTGGCGCTACCGCCGGAGAGGTAGACCTTTTCGATCCGACTGTCGGCCGAAGTCGCAGCGAAGAAATCGAGGGAGCGGCTGATTTCACCGATCACCGTCTCCGTCACCTGCTGCATCGCCTCCTCGACCTCGTGGGGAACCACTTCCTGGCTTTCTTCACCCTTGCGCCCGCCCAGCTTGATGCGCTCGGCCTCGTCGAAGCTGATCGAGAGCGCCTTCTGGATCTCCTCGGTGTACTGATTGCCGGCGGTAGTGATGTCGCGGGTAAACGTTGGCGTGCCACCCTGCATGACGTTGATGTTCACGACCTGGGCTCCGATGTTGACCAGCGCGACGGTCTGGTCGGGGCGGGTGTCGTAGTTGGACTCGTAGGCGTTCTCCACGGCAAAGGCGGCCACGTCGATCACGACCGGCTGCAGACCCGCTTCGGTGATGACCTGTACGTAGTCGTCGATCAGGTCCTTCTTTGCCGCAACCAGGAGAACGTCCATCTGCCCCTCGTTTCCGCCGTCCTCCAGGATCTGGAAGTCGAGATTGACTTCGTTGACATCGAAGGGGATGTACTGCTCGGCCTCCCAACGGATCTGCTCATCGAGCTCATCCTGGGACATGCTGGGCAGATTGACCTTCTTGACGATCACCGAGTGACCGCTCACGGCGGCCGCAACCCGCTTCGTCTTGATCTTGGCCTTCTCTACCGCCTCGCGGATCGAATCGACGATCGCGCTGGAATTCAGGAAGGCACCCTGAACGATCGCTTCCGGGGGTAGGGACGAGATACCAAGATGGGTCAGCTCGAATTCCTTGTTCTTTCCCTTTCGATTCAACTCGACCGCCTTGATGGTGGACGAGCCGATATCCAATCCAATGATCGACTTCGATCCGAAATTCGGGAGCGAGAGCTTCACAGCTTTTTTTGCCTCCGCATGCCGGGGACGCGCCTAGAGTCCGCCGGTTGCCTGGTTCGGTACGTCTTCCGAAAGCATCTGCTCCGGCAGACCGAACACACGGTCGTGGTCCGAGATTCGCAACTGGAGGGCTTGCAGGATCTTGCGCTTCGTATCGAGGCGGCACGGTCGACCCGCCTCCACCCGATCGATGGTCAGCGTCGACAGACCCGACTTACGGGCTAGCTCCGCCTTGCTCATCATCAGCGTTTCGCGGAACCGCTGCAGTTTGCTGCTCGCCACTCTCTCCCCCTGACACGTGCCCGATTCCGAGCGGAACCATTGGCCACGACCTTCGCGAGTATCGGCGAGTGGTTACGTTGACTTGAGCGCCCGTGCAGCGACTTCTCGTTGCGGCGATTCACGTTCGAGGGGCGGCAACAAGCCGGCAACTCCGATGTGCTGGCCGTGGAATTCTCGGGGAAAGACCCTTCTTTGGAATCGCCCTCACGCCTCCATTGCGAACGTCCGATGAACCCACCAAATCATGTCGGACCGCGTTCTTATCATCGATGACGACGACTCCCTGCGGGAGAGCCTCCAACTGGTGCTCTCGGCCGAGGGCTACGACGTGGTCGGTGCAGAAGACGGGACAACGGCGCTGGCGATCACCGAGAAGACTCCGTTCGAGCTGATCCTGTGCGACCTGCGCATGCCCGGCATCGATGGAATGGAGCTGCTCCCGCAGCTGATACGTCGGCATCCAGAAACGACGGTGATCATGATGTCGGCCTATGGGACGGACGAGCTGGCGTTAGAAGCCATGAATCAGGGGGCCTACGATTACCTGGCCAAGCCGTTTCAGCCCAGCGAGGCGCTCTTCACCCTCCGCAAGGCCCAGGAGCGCGAGGGCCTTCGCAAGGCGAACACGCTGTTGAAGCGGGAAGTCGACCGCGCGGTCGGCAACCCCCCGATCATCGCGACATCCGAAACGATGATCCAGCTGCTGGAGCTGATGGAGCGGGCCGCCGCCTACAAGACCACGGTTCTCCTCACGGGTGAGTCCGGCACCGGAAAGGAAGTGCTGGCCCGGGCGATCCATGCCCAGTCGCCGAGACGGGACCAATCCTTCGTGGCCATCAACTGCGGTGCGATTCCCGAGTCCCTGCTGGAGAGCGAACTCTTCGGCCACGCCAAGGGGGCCTTTACCGGCGCCGACAAGGCCAGCAACGGACTCTTCCGCGAGGCCGACGGCGGCACCCTCTTCCTGGACGAAATCGGTGAGCTCCCACAGCTGCTCCAGGTAAAGCTCCTCCGGGTCCTGCAGGAAGAGGAGGTGCAACCGGTGGGCGAGGTCAAACCTCGAGCCGTGGACATACGCGTGATCGCCGCCACCGCACGTGACCTGGAGGCAGAAGTTGCCCAGGGACGCTTCCGCGAGGACCTCTTCTACCGGCTCAACGTGATCCGGCTGAAGGTGCCACCGTTGCGGGAACGCCCGAATGACATTCCCCTGCTCGCGGACCACTTCATCGCACACTTCCGCAGAGTACTCGGCAGGTCTATCCAGAGGTTGACGGACGAGGCTCTCGAGCGCATGGTCGCCTACTCGTGGCCGGGCAACGTCCGCGAACTCGAGAATGTGATCGAGCGCGCGGCGATCCTGACGGACGGTGATCGCATCACGCTCCGCGAGCTTCCCGAAAATCTGGTATCTCCGGTCGTCTCCGACGGGTTGGGCACATCGGACCTGTCGCTGAAGCGTG
>SMWR01000024.1 GCA_004356735.1 Deltaproteobacteria bacterium | reverse complement strand
GTCACGCGAGCACTCGCCCACTTGGAAGGCGGCAAGGGCCGCGCCGCCGAGGCCGAGCTTCGTGCACGGATGGCCGAGGTGGCGCAGGCCGAGGGGCGCAGCGACGACGCATTCCGGGCGGTGAAGAAGGCGCTGCGTCGCGACAAGAAGTGTGTCTCGGCTTGGATCGTGCTCGCTGGACTGGAGGCGGAACGCGGTCGGACCAAGGCCGCTCTGGCGGCGTGGTCCAAGGTTCCCAGCCTCGATCCGGGGCGGGCGGCCAGCATCTATCCGCAGCTCGAGGCTTCGTGGGCGGCAGTGGACCAGCCCCGGGGATTCGAGTCCGCGCTGCGTAAGGTTCTGGAGGATCATCCCGATGATGCGGCGGCGCGGATTGTGCTCGCGCGTCATCTGGAAGCGCGAGGCGAAATCGACGAAGCCGTGTCGGAGCTGCGTCGCTGCCTGGCGCGTCGTCCCCACGACCTGGCGGCCCGGACAGCCCTGGGACGGCTGTTGCTGGTCGCGCAGGGTGACGGGGCAGCGCTCAAGGAGTACGCGGAGCTGCTCGACGTTCTCGAGCGGTCGGAGGGCGCCAACGTGGGGTCGCGACACGATGCAATCTCGGCGCAGCAGGGCCACGGGTGAGCAAGTCCGCCCTGGAGACGCCGATGATGCGCCAGTTCCTGGCGATCAAGGCCCAGCATCCCGATGCCATCGTCTTCTATCGGATGGGCGACTTCTACGAGATGTTCCTTCGGGATGCCGAGATCGCCGCGCCCCTGCTCGACATTGCTCTCACGACGCGAGACAAGGGAAAGCCCGATGCCGTGCCGATGTGCGGAATCCCCGTCCACAGTGCGGATCCCCACATCAAGCGCCTCGCAGAGCTCGGTCATCGGGTCGCGGTGTGTGAACAGGTTGAGGATGCCAAGGCGGCGGCGGGCAAGCGCCTGGTCAAGCGTGAAGTGGTCGAGGTGATCACGCCCGGGCTCGTGGGGGATCCCGAAGCGATCGAGTCAGCTCAGGAACTCTGCCTGGCGGCGCTTGCCGTCGGCGAAGAATTGGGCCTCGCGGTGTTGGATGCCTCCACGGGTGACTTCCGAGCAACGCGGATCGAGCGTGGCGCCGACGATACAGAGCTTCCGGTGCTGTTGACCGAAGAGCTGCGCAGGATCGCACCGCGGGAACTGCTGGTTGCATCGGGTCTGTCCGGTTCGTTCGATACCCAGCTCTCGGCGCTGTTGCCTGGCGCCGCACGGACGGTGGTTGCATTGGAGAGCTTCGACCCGAAGGCCGGCGACAGCGATCCAGATGGGTTCGATGCCAGCGCCAATGATGCCGCGACCCGAGCGGCAGCGTGTCTACTCTCGTACGTCGCGACGAATCAGCCGTTCGCAGTGGGCCAGATTTCGCGACTGCGCAGCTACCGGTTGTCGGACACGATGGTGCTCGACGAGGCGACACGCGGTCACCTGGAGCTCTTTCGTAACTCCGAGGATGGATCCCGGGCACGAACGCTCATCGAGCGTCTCGACGAGACCTCTACTCCGCTGGGCGCTCGGCGCCTGGCGCGCTGGCTCGCCTATCCGCTGCTCGATGTCGCGGCCATCGCCGAGCGCCAGGCGGTGGTGACCTACCTGGCCGAGCGCGACCGTCCCCGTGCCAGCCTGCGGGAGGCTCTGCGTCCCGTGCGCGATCTTGAGCGCCTGTTGGCGAAGGCGGCACGCCCCGGCGCGACGCCGCGGGACCTGGCCGCGCTGCGCGACAGCCTCGAAGCACTGCCGGGCATTCATGGAGCCCTCGACGCCGGGGAAGACGATCTGTTGGGAGCTGCGGGTCGGCCCGGTCTGCTGGTGCTTCCCGAGCCCGTTCCCGAGGCCGCGGGTCCGTTGCGCGACGCGCTGATCGACGATCCGCCGGTGGTGCTGAAGGGCTCCCGCGGCGCCGGCGAGACGGGCTACATCCGAGACGGCTATCGCAGTGAGCTCGACGGTCTGCGTGAGGCGGTACACAAGGGCCGCGAGTGGATCGCGGGCCTCGAAGCGCGGGAACGGGAACGCACCGGAATCCAGAAGCTCAAGATCCGCTTCCACCCTGTCCATGGCTACTCGATCGAGGTCACGAAGGTGAATCTCGATCGCACGCCCGAAGATTACGAACGCAAGCAAACGTTGGCGAACGCAGAGCGCTTCACGACACCCGAGCTGCGAGCGGTCGAGCAGAAGGTCCTGGGAGCCCGGGATCGTGCGGCGGCTCTCGAACGCGAAATCTTCGACCAGATCCGCAGTCACACCCTTGAATCGAGTGCTGCGATTCGCACCGCCGCCGATGCGGTGGCGTCGCTCGATGCGCTCAGCTGCCTGGCGGAAGTGGGGCGCCGCGAAGGCTGGGTGCGTCCAGTCGTCGACGACGGAGAGCGGCTCGAAATCCGGGCAGGCCGCCATCCGGTGGTCGAACCCATCCTGCTGCAAAGCGGCGCCGGCGAGTACGTTCCGAATGACACCCAGCTCGACCCGGCGATGACGGCGATCCTGATCCTGACCGGGCCGAACATGTCCGGCAAGAGTACCTACCTCCGGCAGACGGCCCTGATCGTGCTGCTCGCCCAGATGGGGAGCTACGTGCCGGCGGAAGCCGCTCACATCGGAGTCGTCGACCGCGTGTTCACGCGGGTGGGTGCGAGCGACCGGTTGGCCCGGGGAGAGTCGACCTTCATGGTCGAGATGCGGGAGACCTCAGACATCCTGGCCCACGCATCTCGGCGAAGCCTCGTGATTCTCGATGAGATCGGTCGCGGCACCAGCACCTTCGATGGCCTGTCGATTGCCTGGGCGGTTGCCGAGTACTTGCACGATGCACCGGGTCTTCGACCACGGACCTTGTTCGCCACCCACTATCATGAGTTGGCGGACCTTTCGCGCACCAAGGACCACGTGGGGAACGGCCACTTCGAAGCGAGAGAATGGGGCGACGAGATCATCTTCCTGCGCCGCCTCGTCGATGGCGGAGCCAGCCGGTCCTTTGGAATCCAGGTGGCGCGGCTGGCCGGTCTGCCGACGCCCGTGATCGACCGTGCCCGGGAGATCCTGCACAACCTGGAGAGCGGCGAGCTCGATGCCCAGGGTCGTCCGCGCCTGGCCGAGCACGCGGGCGAATCCGGAGACCGTAGATCGGGAGTCGGCGGGAATCAGCTCGGTCTGTTCTCGGGTTCCGACTCGCCCAGCAATGAAGAGGCGCGGGTTCTCGCCGCGCTGCGTGCGACGGACCCCCACAAGACGACGCCCATCGAGGCGCTGTCGCTGCTGGCGCGCCTGCACGAGCTGCTGGGAGACGAGCGATGAAACGCATGGCGGTTCTCGCACTGCTCCTGATGGGTGCGCTGCTGATGGGAGTCGATCGGCCGAGTGGCTTGGGAGACATCCTGGACGTGCGCTACTGGTCCTATCCCGACTACACCCGCATCGTTGTTGAGCTTGACCGGCCGGTCTCGACCGAGGTGATCCGTCTGGCGGCGGATTCGGCCGCGGACCGGCCCGAGCGATTGTACCTCGACCTGAACGGCGTCTGGGTCGGGCGTCACTATGCCGAGGGGATTGCGGTCCGCGACGGATTGCTCCAAGGCATTCGCCTGGGGCAGAACACCCTGCGCAAGACGCGCGTCGTCCTCGACCTCGAGCGCTACGACCGCCACCGTCTGCTCAAGCTGTCGCATCCGCACCGAATCGTCATCGACGTTTTCGGCCGCAGGGACGGTTTGACGGACAGGCGAACGGGCCAGCCGCTCGTGGACATGCTGGCACCGGAATTCCGACCGGTGCGCACGGTCGTCGTAGACGCGGGGCATGGCGGGCGCGACCCGGGCGCCATTGGAGTTGGCGGGCTGCGCGAAAAGGATGTGACCCTGCGGCTGGCGAAGGCGCTGGGACGGGCGCTCGAGCAGCAGGGGTTTCGCGTGGTCTATACACGTCGCGATGACCGGGCGCTCTCCCTCGAGGAGCGCACCGTCCTGGCCGAATCCGCCGGTGGAGACCTCTTCATTTCGGTGCACGCCAACGCTTCGAGACGACGCTCGGTCCACGGCATCGAGACCTTCTACCTCGATGAAAACTACGAGCGCCACAGCCTGAACCTCGCTGCGCGCGAGAACGGGATTCCGCGTAACGAGGTCAACGTCCTGCAGAAGACGCTGGCGCACCTGCACATGGAGGAGGTGTCGCCTCACTCGCGCCTGCTGGCCGAAGCGGTCCAGAACCAGATGGTCAAGGGGTTGAAGGGCAAGAAACGTCCCGCGAACCTGGGGGTCAAGAAGGGGCCCTTCTATGTGCTCTTCTTGTCGAACATGCCGGCCGTGCTGGTGGAGGTGGGGTTCATCACGAATCGGAGCGAAGCCAAGTGGCTGCAGGACAACGGCTATCTGACGGCCATGGCCAAGCAGATCGCGGCGGGCGTGGCCCACTATCGGGGTGAACGCGCAACCCGACTCGCGCGCTCGAAGCCGCCGCAATGACCGCCCCGAGGATCAACGACCACTTCGCCCACACACCCGGTGTCACGCCCGACGCCACCGCGATTCCCGGTGATGTGAGGAACTACCTGGCAGTGGCCCGGACTCATCTCGACCAGTTGCATCGAGGTGGGGCCCCCGGTGCTGAGGTGAACGAGGCCCACTCGGATCTGATGGACCGATTGGTGCGACGACTGTTCGAGCTCGCGGAAGAGATCTATTTCGCTGCTGGCGAGGAAGACATTGCCGGGCTCTGCGTGGTGGCGACCGGTGGCTATGCACGTCGCGAGATGAATATCTGCTCCGATGTCGACCTGCTGTTCCTGTATCGGGAGAAGATTTCGCCCCACGTTTCCACCGTCGCCGAGCGCGTCCAGTACTGGCTGTGGGACGCTTCCCTGGCAGTCGGTGCCGCCACCCGCACGATTCGTGAAACCATTGATCTGGCGCGCAGCGACATGACCGTCGGTACGGCCGTTCTGGCACCGCGCTTCCTGGCGGGAAGCGGAGTCTTGTTTCACGAGTTCCAGGATGCGCTTCGCGAGGAACTCATTTCCGATCCACTCAAGTTTATCGAGGAACAGGTAACCGCTCAGGAAGAACGCCACGTCCGTTATGGTGATTCCCTGTATCTGTTGCAACCGAACCTGAAGGAGGGTGCGGGCGCGCTTCGCGATTATCACCTGGCCTGTTGGGTGATGCAGGTGACCCAGCCGCGCGCCCGGGGGCGCGAAGATTTTCTGCATCTCGGTCTTCTGACGGAAGATGAAATGCGCGAACTCGATGCAGCCCTCGACTTTTTCTGGCGCGTTCGCAACGAGCTGCACCTGATCGTCGGGCGCAAGCACGACCAGTTGGATTTCGAACTGCAGGAGAAAGTGGCGTTGGCGTTTGGCTTCGCCGAGGATGAGGGCAAGGAGCTTCCGGTCGAGCGTTTCATGTCGGCCTACTACCGGCACGCACGAGCCATCCAGAACTACTCGTCGCTGATCGTGGAGCAGTCGACCCAACGGGTCAGCCGGCCCAAGCAGCGCAACGTCAAGCAAGTGGCCCACGGGCTGCGCATCGCTGGTGGTCGCCTCGAGATACCCCATGCGCGCCTGCTGCGAGAGAATCCGCTGCTGCTGCTGACGGCATTCTCCGTTGCCCAGGAGCACGAGGTCTGGCTGACCCGGAAGGCGCGCCGACTGATCCGTGAGCACCTGTACCTGATCGACGAAGACTATCGCACCAGCGACGCCGCCCGGGAGGTCTTTCTCCAGATCCTGAATGCCAAAAACCGTGTGATGCGCTCGCTGATGGTGATGAACGAGATCGGCTTGCTGGGACGGTTTCTGCCGGAGTGGGAACACGTCGTGTGCCGATGGCAACACGTCATGTACCACACGTATACGGTGGACGTTCATTCGATCTTCCTGGTCGAGGAGCTGCGGCGGCTTTGGCTTGGGAAGTACGAGCGGGCCTTCCCGGAACTCACCGAGCTGATGAACTCGGCCGATGACGTCTCCGTGCTCTATCTGGGAAGCCTGCTCCACGACATCGGCAAGGGGTTTGGTGACCTCGATCATTCAGGTCGTGGAGTCGCTCGCGCACGCCCTTGTCTTGCACGCCTTCAACTCAGTGAGGACAAGCAGGAACGCATCCTGTTCCTGGTTCAGCACCATCTGCTGATGTCTCATCTCGCCCAGCGTCGAGATCTGTCGGATCCCAGGCTCATCCTCGAGTTCGCCGAGGTCTGCGGGGATCGGATCAATCTCCGCAACCTCTACCTGCTGACCTTCGCCGACATGCGGGCGTCGTCGAGCAAGGCCTGGACGTCCTGGAAGGGGCGTCTGCTCCAGGAGCTGTTCGAGAAGACGTCGGAGCTGCTGGAGACGGGCGAGGCCAGCGCCGACGTGGCCTTCGCACTGATCGAGAAGCGGATCACGACCCGCTTCGAGGCTGCCGCCGCCGAGCTGGAGGCTCTGGGAGTCGCTCGCAGCCACATCGACGCCTACTTCGAGAGCATGCCGCGCCGCTATTTTGCCGCTCACTCTCCCCGCCAGATCGCCCGCCACGCGCGAGTGGTGCTGGGGCTGGGGGACGAGAAGCTGTTGGCGACAGCGACGCGCGAGTTCCGGGGCGACTTCACCGAGTTCATTCTCTGCACACGGGACGTTCACGGGCTCTACGCCAACGTGGCCGGTGTGCTGACGGCCAATGGCATCGACATTCTCGGAGCCCACATCTACTCGACCCGCACCGGTCTGGCGCTCGAGGTCTATCGGGTCTCGACGCCCAAGGGCGGAGAGGAGGAGCGACGGCTCGCCTGGGAACAGCTGGAGAGCGAGCTGGAGAAGGTCCTGAAGGGTGAGGTCGATGTGAAGGAATTGATGAGCCGACGCGGGCGTTCCATCGGTACCACCGCGCCGCCGAGCCCGGGCCCAGCGATCGTTTCGATTTCCAACGATGAATCCGACTTCTACACCATCGTCGATGTGTCAGCGAATGATCGACTCGGTCTGCTCCACGACCTGACCCGGGTGATCGCCGACAACGGCTGTGAAATCTACATCTCGAAGGCCGCACTCATCCTCGACCAGGTGGCCGACACTTTTTATCTGAAGGATGCGGAAGGCAAGAAGCTCAAGGACGCTGGGCTCATCGAACGGATTCGGAAGCAGCTGCTCGAGGTTGCCGGCGGCGAGGAGGCCGG
>SMWR01000023.1 GCA_004356735.1 Deltaproteobacteria bacterium | reverse complement strand
GATGCTCCTCGGGGGGCTGTCCACGCCCCTGCTCTGGGCCGACGAGGCGGAAACGGCCATGTTCGCCGAGCACACGCGGATCCATGGCTATCCCAAGGTCCACGGCGATCGCAACGTGGTGTACCAGTTCGGATCCAACATTGCGCTGGGCGTGAAGGAAGGCCCCGACGCCTACATCGGCACGACCTGGGGGCATTTCTATTTCGCGATTCCGGGTCTGGTCTGGGCCGACGGAACCGACGATTTCTACGCGAAGACCTGGCGCTTGCGGCTGCCGTTTGCACTGGCCGGTGCCGCAGGTCTGGGGCTGTGGCTGTGGGCGCTGTTGCCCGCCGTGGCTGAGGCGCAGCGGCGCTGTTTCGCGGCCGCCTTCCTGCTCTCGAGCGCCGTGTCCATCTCGCTGTTGCTGCACCTGCGCGAGGTCCGCTACTACGCGCTGGTCGTCCTGATTACGGGAGCGATTGCGCGTCTCCAGCTCGGCTACCGGGTGTATCAGACCACCTCGTTTCGTCGCTACGCCGTGGGCGTGGGCCTGCTGCTGTTCCTGCTCTTCAACACCTTCTTCCAGGCGTTCTTTGCTGTCGCTGCGCTGCTCGGGCTCGACTGGCTGGTTGCGCAGCGCCGCGGCCGCGCCACGGCCAAGGATCTGCTTCCGTTGGTCGCGGCGGCGCTGCTCGTGGCGCCGCTCCTCGTCTGGTTCGAGACGTTTACGGCGGTCCGGTCCTTCGCGGCAGGCTTTTCGTTCGGGCTGTCGGACTACGCAGCCAACCTGGGAACGATCGGCCTGCACTTTCTCCGCCACGAGTTCCTGGCGCCCGCACTCTTGTGCCTCGGCGGGCTGGCATGGCTTCGGGTGGGGGACCCACGCCTGCGCGCCGTCGTGTTCCGGCTGGCGGGCTTCGTGCTGGGCTTCGTGCTCGTGGGCTGCCTGAATCCGCTCGCCCTGGAGCGCTATTTCGTCTTGTTGAGCCCGGCCGTAACCGGCCTCTTCCTGCTCTGTGCGTTCGCGCTGGTCCAGTCTGTCGATGCCGAGCGCGTCGTCAGCAAGCGCCGGACGCTCGCCATCGTGGCGCTGGTGCTGCTGACGCTGCTGCTGCGCGTCCCGGGTCTGGCGGCTGTGCGTGGGCGGGTACAGGAAATCGTGACCCCCGTACACGGACCCCTCGACCACGTGATTTCGGTTCTGCAGGACAGCTACGCGGACACGGAAAAGCTGGTGATCGCCACCAACTACGAAGAGTACGCCTTCATGTACTACCTCGGCAGCCACACCATCATCGGGCTCTCGCTCAACAATCTGATCGCGGACCTCGCACTCGAGCCCGACGTGGTCGTGCCGCGCCGGGGTTGGCCCCACAGCCTGCGAGAGCTCGGCTCCTTCCTGCGCGACGGGGACTTCGAGGCAGTGCGGCTGCCGGTGCGCGACCTGCACCACAACACCATCCCGGCTCTCAGTCGATCGCGATTCATCCCCGATCCGCACCGCTTCGAGACGGCGACGACCGACGACCCCGATCAGCAGCTGGTGATCTACCTGCGCTCCACGAGTGCAAAGCGGACGGGAACTTCGAGTCGACCGTAGACCCGGGGAAACGCCGCCGGATGGATCCGGCCAGCTCAATCCGACGGTGGTTCCGGGGCGGTCCCATGCTGGGCGATGTAGCGACTGGCCGCCCACAGGCCCAGCGCACCCAGCAGGATGGCGACGCTGCCGACCACCCAGATCGCGTCCGAATCCTGTCGCACCCATTCGAAGACGGGGGCTCCGACCAGGCTGAAGAGCAGCATGGCCGGGACGAAGCCGACGGCCGAGCCGATCATGAAATCGCGGAACGAGACCGGGGAGAGCCCCAGCGCCCAGTGGGCGGGCGGCGCCAGGAAGAAGAGCAGCCGGATCACGATCACCGTGCGAATGCTGCGCTGCATGACGGCCGCCTCGAAGCGCCGGATCTTGTCCGGCAGGTGCGCGGCGACCCAATCGCGGCCCACGTAGCGCGCATAGCCGAAGCCGACGATGCTGGCCGCGAGTGCACCGAGCCAGTTCATGAGAAACGCGAATCCGGGCGGCCAGACGACAATGGCCGTGAGCATGAAGATCAAGCCCGGTACGCCCACGCCTTCCAGCGAGAAGAGCAGGACGAACAGCACGGGGCCCAGGACGCCGGCACGGGCCACGCGCTCGCGGACCGCCTCGACCGTGATCTGCTCGTGTAGCCCGCTGGCGTAGATGCCGACACCGATTCCGATGAGCAGCAGGAGCAGAACGACACGTTTTGCCACGAGAGAAGGAAGGTAGCCAGCCTGGCATCCGATGCTGGATTCCGGCTTGTTGGATGCGGTTGGCAGGGCGCGCTCCCGATGATAAAACTAGCAAAACGGTCGGATCAGGAGCGCAGCCCATGGGATTCCATCACGTCGCCATAGCGGTCAAGGACGCCAAGGCCACCCACGCCTTCTACACCCAGGCGATGGGCTTCAAGCTGGTCAAGGTGGAAGTCGGAGAGCTGCCCGGCGTGCCCGGGGGCTGGATGAAGCACTTCTTCTACGACACCGGCGGCGACGGCATGATCGCCTTCTGGGACCTCCACGGCGCCACGCTTCCCGAAGACTGGTCGCCCGCCATCGCCGACGGTTTGGGCCTGCCGCACTGGAGCAACCACATTGCCTTCGACGCCGACAGCCTCGAAGCTCTCGAGGAGATCAAGAACCGCTGGCTCGAACAGGGCCACGACGTGATGGAGATCGACCACGGCTGGTGCAGCTCCGTCTACACCGACGACCCCAACGGCATCCTCGTCGAATTCTGCACCACCACCCGAGAGTTCGATGAGAGCGACGCGAAAGAGGCTCTCGAACTCTTCGATGCCGACCACCCCGAGCCCAAGAACCCCCCGATCAGCAGGTTCCATCGCGCGGTGGATCGGGGCGAGCGCTAACCGCTCCGCACCCACGCTCGATTGGCCGGCGATCTGGAGGTCAGACGATGCGGGACTCTCGATTTTCCCAGTACGGATCCCGCAGCAAGCGCTTGTAGAGCTTGCCGGTCGGATGCCGTGGCAGCTCGGCCGTGAAGTCGATCGAGCGCGGGCACTTGATCTTCGAGAGTTGCTGCTGGCAATAGGCGATCAGCTCCTGCTCGAGCTCGGGGCCGGCGTCGGCCATGCGGGCCGGCTGCACCACGGCCTTCACCTCTTCGCCGAAGTCCTCGTTGGGAATTCCGAAAACCGCCACGTCCGTCACCTTCGGATGGGTGACGAGCGCGTTCTCGGCTTCCTGGGGATAGACGTTGACGCCGCCCGAAATGATCATGTTCGCCTTGCGGTCGGTGAGGTAGAGAAATCCGTCCTGGTCCAGGTGGCCGATGTCGCCCAGCGTGGTCCAGCCCTGCTCGGTACGGCATTGGGCCGTCTTCTCGGGAGCGTTGTGATACTCGAACTCGCCGCCGCCGCTGAAGTAGATGCTGCCGGTTTCACCCGTGGGAAGCTCTTTGCCCTCGTCATCGAGGATGTGGATTTCGGCCGTGAGCGCCCGGCCCACCGAGCCGCGATGTTCCAACCATTCTTCCGAGTTGATCGCGGTGAAGCCGTTGGCCTCGGTTCCCGCGTAGTACTCGTAGAGCACGGGCCCCCACCATTCGATCATCTTCTCCTTGACAGGAATCGGGCAGGGCGCGGCGGCGTGGATCGCGACCTTCAAGCTCGAGACGTCATAGCGGGTCTGCTCGTCCTCGGGGAGCTTGAGCATGCGTATGAACATCGTCGGAACCCACTGGCTGTGGGTGACGCGATGCTTTTCGATCAGCTCCAGGGCCCAGCGTGCGTCGAAGTCTTCCATCACCACGCAGGTGCTGCCGATGCGCTGCATCGCCAGGTTGAAGCGCAGCGGAGCCGCGTGGTAGAGCGGGGCGGGTGAGAGATACACGCTGTTCTCGTCCGCACCGTAGAGCCCCTTCATGAGCAGCAGCAGCGGCGATGGGGTTCCGATCGGTTGACCTGCGCCCTTGACCTTGACTCCCTTGGGCCGACCCGTCGTGCCGGAGGAGTAGAGCATGTCGACGCCTTCCATCTCGTCGGCGACGGGCGTCGTGGGCTGCGCGTCGTTCTCCGCTTCAAAGGCCCGGTAGCCGGGGATCGTGCCGTCCAGCATGTAGCGAGCCGTGAGCTGACCGAGACTGTCGCTGAGCTCAGTGGCCAGTTCCGCCTTGGCCTTGGAGGTGATGAAGACCTGGGCGCCGCAGTCCTTGACGATGTACTCGACCTCGGGCGCCGTGAGCCTCGAGCTGACGGTGGTGTACTGGAGACCGGAGCGCTGGGCCGCCCAGACGATCTCGAAGAAGCGCGGGTGGTTCTCCAGGCAGATCGCGATGGCGCCGCCGGGCCCGAGACCCAGCGAACGCATCAAGTGGGCGCCCTGGTTCGAACGCTGGTCGAGCTGGCCGTAGCTGACGCTGTGGCCGCTGCCGGCCATCACGTAGGCGATTCGATCGGGGGCAGTTTTCGCGATCTCTCCCGGGTACATAGATAGGCTCCTCGAGAAACGGGTCGAAACGTTGGAAGGAGGGTTCTAGCGGGGGTTGGGCGCCAGGATCTCGTCGATCCGGGCCAGCGTCTCGTGCGTGAGCCGCAGGCCCGAAGCCTTGGCGTTGTCCTCGAGCTGGGCCACGCGGGTCGCGCCCACGATGACCGAGCTCACCGCCGACTGGCGCAGACACCAGGCCAGGGCCAGTTGCGGAAGACTGATGCCCAGGTCGCTGGCGACCGGCTTCAGATCGTCCACCCGGGCCACGACTTCGGGCCGCAGGAAGTCGCCCATGAACTGGTTGCGAAGCGCGTCGGCTGCCCGGGAGCCGCTGGGCTTGGCGCCGCCCGAATATTTGCCCGACAGGACGCCCTGGGCGAGAGGACTGAAGACGACCTGCCCCAGCCCTTCGCGCTCACACACGGGGAGGACTTCCTTCTCGATGCCCCGCCGCAGCATCGAATACTGTGGCTGGTTCGAGATCGGACGCACGGCGTTGCGCTGGTCGGCCTGGCGGCAGGCGTCGACGATCTGCGAGGCGCGCCATTCCGAGACGCCCCAGTAGAGCAGCTTGCCCTGCCGGATCAGGTCCTCGTAGGCCTGGACGGTCTCCGCGATCGGGGTGTCCGGGTCGGGACGGTGGCATTGATGCAGGTCGATGTAGTCGGTGTCGAGGCGACGCAGCGACGCGTCCACGCTCTCGAAGATGTGTTTGCGCGACAGGCCCCGATCGTTGGGCCGCTCGGACATGGGGAAGAAGCACTTGGTCGCAATCACCACGTTGGGGCGCGGGATCCCATGAAGCGCCTGGCCCAACGCTGTCTCGGCCTCGCCGTTGGCGTAGACGTCGGCCGTGTCGTAGAAGTTGATTCCCAGGTCGAAGGCCCGCTGAACGATCTCTCTCGTCCCCTCGCGGTCGATCCGGGAGCCCAGCGTGAGCCACGAGCCCAGCGAGACTTCGCTCACCCGCAGGCCGCTGTGGCCGAGTTTTCGGTATTCCATGGCCCGACATTCTATCATTGGCGCTGTGCCAATTGAGGGGTGGCTGGCCCCGGGCCTGCGTGCGTCCTAATTTCCGGCGTCATGCTGAACCTCGCCACCGATACCGGCCCCGCCTGGCTCGAGAGCGCCCTCGGAGCCCTCGAGGAAGTGATTCTCGACCACGCCCACTGCGAGAAGAAGGCCGCCGGCTCAGCCGTTCAGCTGCTCTTCCGGTATCCCCAGCACCGTTTTCTGATGGAGCCGCTCTCGCGGATGGCCCGGGAGGAGCTGGCCCACTTCGAAGAGGTGTTGCGGTTGATGGAGACGCGGGGCATCGCCTTTGAGAGGCAACGGCCAAGCCGCTATGCCGGCCGGCTGCACCGGGCCATCCGGGGCGGTGAACCCCAGCAGCTGCTGGACACCTTGCTCTGCAGTGCGCTGATCGAAGCTCGAAGCTGCGAACGCTTCCAGCTGCTGGCCGGCGCCGTGAACGATGCGGAGCTGGCGTCGCTGTATCGGGGCTTGCTGGCCGCCGAGTCGCGCCATCACGGGATGTTCATCGAGCTGGCCCGGCAGCTCGCATCCGAGTCCGAGCTTCGAGATCGGCTCGCCGAACTGGCGGGCATCGAAGCGGAAATCCTGAAGCAGCCGGCAGACGAGCCGCGCATGCACAGCTGAAGCGGCGGCCGCGCCGCGCCACATCGAGGAGAGTTCAATGGACATCACCACCGAACGCGTCGAGATTCCCGCCAATGGCGGCGGAACCATCGGCGGCTATCTGGCACGGCCGGCCGATGACGCAGTGCGCCCCGCCGTCATCGTCTTCATGGAGATCTTTGGCATCAACGGTCACATCCGCGACGTCGTAGAACGCGTGGCCCGCGAAGGCTACGTGGCAATCGCGCCTGATTATTTTCATCGCACGGATCCCGGCGCCGAGCAAAACTACGACGACGACGGCATGGCGGCGGGAATGATCCTGCTGGGCCAGCTCGATGCGGACGAGATGATCTCGGACGCGCGCGATACCGTGGCGTGGCTCCGAAGTCGCGACGACGTGCGGGGCGATCGGATCGGCTGCATGGGTTTCTGCATCGGCGGTCACATGGCTTATCTCGCCGCCTGTGAGACCGACATTCAGGCGGCAGCGAGCTTCTACGGAGGCGGCATCGCGGCAGCCAAGGGAATGGGAGGCAAGGCGTCTACGATCGGTCGAACCGAGAAGATGAATGCCCGGATCCTCTGCCTGTTCGGCGAGAAGGATGCTGCCATTCCCCCGGACCAGGTCGAAGCGATCAAGACGAAGCTGGGCGAATGCGACCGGCGCTACGAGGTCGTCGTCTACGAAGGCGCCGACCACGGCTTCCACTGTGACCAGCGCCCGGCGTATCAGAAGAAAGCGGCGGAGAATGCGTGGGAACGCGTGATGACGCTCTTCAAGGAGGAACTGGCGGGTTAGGAAAGCGCGCGAGCTAGGAAAGCTCGCGCCGCAGTGCGTTGAGCAGGCACTCGATGTTGGTCAGGCGGGCGTTCTCGCCCATCAGGCCGACTCGCCAGATCTGCCCGGCGAGCTTGCCGAGCCCACCGCCGACCTCGATGCCGTAGATCGAGAGAAGCCGGCGGCGAAGCTCGGCCTCGCCGCTCTGTTGGACCCACTCGGGCAGGCGCAGCGTCGTCAGCATGGGAAGCCGGAACGGCTCGCTCACCAACGGCTCGAAGCCCAGCTCGGCCATGCCCTCGATCAGCGCGGTCGCCGCCTGCCGGTGGCGCTCGGTGCGTGCGTCCATTCCTTCGGCCTCGACCCGGCGCAGACCTTCGGCCAGGCCGAGGATCGCCGAGATCGGTGCCGTGTGGTGGTACACACGCTCCTCGCCCAGGTAGTCGGCCAGCAGGTTGAGATCGAGGTACCAGCTCTGGACCGGAACGGAGCGTGTGCGGATGAGTTTGACCGCACGCTCCGAGAAGCTGACCGGCGACAGTCCGGGCGGGCACGACAGGCACTTCTGGGTGGCGCTGTAGGCTGCGTCGATCCCCCAGGCGTCGAGGCAGACGGGGATTCCGGCAAGCGAAGTCACGCAGTCGAGCACCGTCAGGGCCCCGGCGCGCCGCGCCGCTGCCGCAATGTTCTCGACCGGCTGGCAGACGCCGGTCGAAGTCTCGGCGTGGACGAAGGCCACCAGCTTCGGCTGCGCGCGGGCGATGGCCTCGGCCATCTGGTCTTCATCCAGGGGGGATCCCGGTTCGGCCTCCACCGCGATGACCCGGGCGCCGGCGCGTCCGGCCACGTCGCACATCCGCTGTCCGAAGACGCCATTGACCCCGACCACGATCGCGTCGCCCGGCTCGAGCAGGTTCACCAGACACGCCTCCATGCCGGCACTGCCCGTGGCCGAGAGGGGGAGCGTCAGGGGGTTCCGGGTGCCGAACAGGCGCCGCAGGCGTTCCTGGACCTCGTCGAGGATGTCCAGGAAGACCGGATCGAGATGACCGATCATCGGCTGGGCCAGCGCCGCGAGCACCCGGGGATGGACGTTCGACGGGCCCGGTCCCAGCAGCAGGCGCCGGGGCAAGGCGGGAGCTTCGGTCGGCGGGCGCGCCATGGTGTGATTGTACGCGGAAGCCTGCGGATTCTCGCGGGAAAGCTGCCCGTGGATGGATTGACACCCGCGGGGGGCATTCTAAGCTCCGTTCATCCCCTCTTCCGCGATCGACGGGCGATCTCCCGGAGTTTGCGCCTGCCGACCGGGTCGAAGTCGCCGAAAAGGTCGAAGTCGCCGACAAGGGACCGGTTCCGAAAGAGCGCGAACAAGCCAAGAGGAGACCGGGGCGGGTGCAGCGCTGGATCGCATTGATCGGGGGGCTGGGCGTCGCCGCGCTGGCCGTGTGGTTCCTGCTGATCGGTGGAGCCGGGCAGCCCATGGGCGAGATCGACGACGCCTCCCGGGAACGCCTCGAGCGCGTCCTCGAGTCGTCGGAGTCGCCGACCCGGTGAGTTTGGTGCGCCATCGCGAGGCCTTCGAGCAGGAGGAGCGCGAGCGTCTGGCGAACTTCGCCTCGAAGAGCGCCGAGAGTCAGGGCCGCGTCACCGCGGAAGACGAGCACCCGTACCGCACCGCGTTCCAGCGCGATCGCGACCGCATCGTCCACTCGCGGGCGTTCCGACGTCTGGAATACAAGACCCAGGTGTTCGTCTATCACGAGGGCGACCACTATCGGAATCGGCTGACCCACACGCTCGAAGGCAGCCAGGTCTCGCGTACGATCGCGCGCGCCCTGCGCCTGAACGAAGATCTGGCCGAGGCCATCGTGCTGGCCCACGACTTGGGACACACGCCCTTCGGTCACGCGGGAGAGCGCGTGCTGGCCGACCTGATGCGCGACGAAGGCGGCTTCGACCACAACCGCCAAAGCCTGCGAATCGTCGACCTGCTCGAAGATCGCTACCCGGGCTTCCGGGGTCTCAACCTGTCGTACGAGACCCGCGAAGGCATCCTGAAGCACGGCGCGAATTGGGAGCACCCAACTCCGCTGCCGGACCTGCTGGCGCAGCCGAGTCTCGAGGCCCAGGTGGCCGATCACGCCGACGAGATCGCCTACGCGAACCACGACCTCGACGACGGCCTGCGCTCGAACCTGATTACCTGGGAGCAGCTCGACAGCGTGCCTTTCTGGCACGAGATGCGCGACCAACTCCGGGAGGAAATGGGAGAGCTTCTGCCCCGCGTCCACCGGGCGCAGATGATCATCGGGCTGCTCAACCGGTTGGTGACGGCGCTGGTGGAGGAAACCGCGGCGCACCTCGAGCAGAGTGGCGTCGCTTCGGTCGATGCCGTACGGAACCACCGGGAGGAGCTGGTGAGATTTCCTGTGGCGATCCAGAAGGCCCAGCGCGAGTTGAAGGAGTTCTTGAATCGCGAGCTCTACCAGCATCCGCGGGTGCTGGCCATGAACGAGCGCGCGACCCGGATCGTGGGCGATCTCTTCCGCAGCTTCCGCGCGGATCCGGGTCTGCTGCCCGAGCACGTGAGCGGGCGGTTCGAACAGGATGGCGAGGCCCGGGCCGTCTGCGACTACGTGGCTGGCATGACGGACCGGTTCGCCATCGACGAGCATGAACGCCTCTGCGGAGGCACGCCATGAGCACTGAAACGGGGGGGGACGATCTTCGCGTGGTGCTCGTGACCGCTCCGGACGTCGAGGTCGCCGAGCGGCTGGCCCGCGGCCTGGTGGAGGAGCGCCTGGCGGCCTGTGTCAACCTGATTCCCGGAATCCGCTCTTTCTACCGCTGGAAGGGTGCCGTGCAGGACGATGTCGAGGTCTTGCTGGTGGTGAAGACCCGCGCCGATCGCCTGGAGGCACTAGCGTCCTGGGTGCAGGAGCTCCATCCTTATGAACTCCCAGAAATCCTGGGGCTGCCGATCATCGGTGGCAGCCAGGCCTATCTCGACTGGATTCGAACGGAGTCGTCGTCATGAATCCGCACGCAGGTGTGGGGCTGCCGGAAGCCCTCGAACGCGCCGCCTCCGCGCTCGCGGGAGATGCCGATGTGATTCGACCCGCCAACGGGGACCCGATGCGGCTGTTAGAAGTCCTGGACGCCCAGGCGGCGATCCGGGTGCTGACCTGGCTGCTGGACAACGAGCCGGCCGATGGCGGCGAACTCGCCGATGCATGGTCCGAGGCCGGTGAGCCCGGAATCCAGGCGGTTCTCCAGGTCGATGAGTCTGAACGCGCCAAGGCGGGCCGCAAGGCGCTGCGCAGGACACGTCATCGGCTGCGGTCCCGCGGCATCGAGGTCCAGGCACCCAAGAGCGCCAGGCCCGTGATCGCGACCCTGCCCAACCTGGAAGAAGACCTGGATCTGGCCCTGGTCTCTCCGCTCGACCCGCGTGGCGCCCGCGCGGCCTATCTGGTGGAGTCGCATCCCTCCGGCGGTGCGCGGATGTTCGAGCTTCTGTTGGACGAGGATCGCGGCATCCTCGAGTGTCGGGTGTACAACACGGGCCGCAGCAAGGTGCGACGCTTCATGCGCGACTTCACCAAGCGGGACCGCTTCTCGGCGGTGGAGGCGCCTTCGGAGGCCGTGCGTGCGTTGGTCGCCCGGGTGGCCGCGACCCATCCGCCGGAGCGCCCGCCGCCGCGCGGCTTCTCGGAATGGAAGTCTCATGTATCCGCCGCACCCGAGGGCGCAGTGACCCCGGGCGGTCTGGCGCGCGAAGCGCTCGGCGAAGCAACCGACCCGGTCAAGATTCGACAGGCGGCCGATCTGGTTCGCAAGGGTGCGGTGGGCCCCTGGCCCCCGGATCCGGCGGTATTGGCCGACCTGGCGGAGAAGCTCTCCGCGCTGAAGGAAGGCACGATCGTCCTGAGCGCGGACCAGCGCCGCGCCCAGGCCGAAGAGATCGTCGGGGAGTCGATTGCCGACGTCTTCGACGACGTGTTTTGCGAACGGACGGCGGCGCGCTTCGAAGAGATGGCCTACGTCTTATGGAAGAACGATCGCGAAGCGGACGCTCGAATCTGTCTTGCTGCTGCCGGTGCTTTTCGGGCCGGTGGGGTGGAGGAGAACCCTGTTGCCCGCGCCATGCTCGACGTCGTGGTGGCCCCCGTGCTCGAAAAGGTTTCAGAAGAGGTGCCGGACGACGATGCCGAAGCGTCAGGACCGAAGGCGTGACCCGCACGGAAGGCAGGCAATAGGCATGGGGATCCGGCGGTCGTGAACATTCTTGCCCAAGGTCGATTCTGGCGGGTGAGCAGCGCCAAGGAATCCGTTACGCTGGTGATCCAGAAGGCTTCTCTACCCGAGGACCTGTTGGAGCTGCGCGATTTTCGTATCGAGGTTCCACTGATTCGGTGGAACCGATTGATCAAGAACCTGAACTCCGATCGCAAGCTGCTGGGCGGCTTGCTGCTCAATTTCGCCAGTAAGGCAGAACTCGTGAGCGTCGTGATTGGCAACGACCGACTGCTCAGCGAGCTGCGCCGCATCGCATTGGACGCGACAGCGGCGCTGGTGGAAGAGGGGTTGCTGGTGCTGTCGCTGAGCGAGAGCACGGAGGACAAAGGATGAGACGCCACTTTGGGCGTGGACGCAGAGGCCGGAAAACTGACGGCGCCAAGACCGCCATTGACGCGGGGCCTTGGCTGGAGAAAATCGTGGCGGACGGAATTTCCGGGGCGAGCACTCTCGTGCCCCTGGACCTGCCCGACATTCCCAAGACCTTTGCGATTCTCGGAAGCGGCGAGACCGAAGACGGAAAGCGGGTGTTGGTCGGGTTCTCTCCCGATCATGGTGGCCACGCAGCCCTGGCCGTGCTCGCCCATGCCCGGCGACTGCACGCCGACGAGGGCTTCGAGGGAGCGGTGTTGGCGATCGCGCCCCAATGGTCGATTGCGGCGCGCCGTTGGCTGCCGCTGCTGGGTGAGACGCCCTTTCCGTTTCGTGCCGTAGCGGCGTCGTCCCTGGCCGAGAAGGGAGTTGCGGTGGAGGCCGAGCCGCCCGAGCCCGTGGTTGCTCTGCCGGCCCATCGGGTCGCCAATCGGCTGGCACGCCCCGCAGACCGCGAGCTGTTTCTGCGCGCGCTGAGCGCGCTCGAAGGTCTGGCAGCGAAGCACGGCGGTGCCGTACGTGGCGCAGGCGAGTGTGCCGAGCTGGTGCTGCTGGCGCGCCGGGTGGCACAGCTTCGGGCCGGCGACGACGGCGTCGTATTGGAAACCCTGCTGCCGGAACGATCCACGACAAGCTTGGATTCCAAAGGCCTTGCCGCCGCCATGGACCGTCTCGAGGGTCAGCTGCGCAAGCGCTTGAATGATCGACGGATCATCGCCGGGGAAGAAGGACACCGGACCGCAGCGCTGCCCGGGCTGGCGCAGACGGTCGGACTTCGGGCGGTCGTGACCTGGCCGCTGGGTGGATCCGATTCGGAAGTCATTGACATGGTCGGCATCGACGCGGAAGGGCGTCCAGTGCTGGTCGCCGTGCGATCCCGGCTGGATCTGGCCGGCTTGGGCGAGATCCTGGATGCGATCCTCCGGCTGCGCCCTGGCCTCTCGCTGCTGTTCACCGACACCCCGGCTCCGATCCGATTGGATGCGCCCCGTCTGCTGCTGGCGACGGCCGAGGTCGAGGATGCCGTGATGCGCGTGCTCGGAGCCCTGGTGTTCGACCACGCGGTCTACAATCTCGAGCCCCAGCGCGGGGACGGTGCCGGCGTGTCGCTGCGGGAAGAGGGGCAGGGCGCGCGCCCGGCTCGCGCCTCCGATGGCGGACGCAGTCGGCGACGGCGTCCGAAACGACGCGGTCGCGGCAGCTCGGGCGCTGGCGAAGACGCCAGCCGAGTGGAAGGGCGTGAAGGGGATGATGGCGACGCCGTGGCGTCCAGAGCCGAGCGGGAAGAGGCCCCCCAGTTCGAAGAGATCTCGCTCTTCGAACTCGAGGATGACGTTCGTCCTGAAGGCGAGGAGAACGCTGACGGAGGACGGTCACGAGGCCGACGACCGCGTCGTCGACGCGGGCGTCGGGGCAACGGCGGCGGAGCTTCGGCCGAACCGACTTCCGAAGAGCGGGATGTGCCAGCGGCTGACGTCGCCGCCGATGAGGATGAAGTCGACGCTTTGCTGGGATCCGGTGACGCGTTGGATCCCGCGGCGACGCTCGATCCCATGGGCGATGACGCTTCGGCGGAGACCGATGAGTCTGCCGTCTACGCTGACGGTGAGGCCGAGGAGGACGATTGGATCGCCGAGCGGGAAGCCCGCAAGCAGGCGCGCCTGGCCAACTTGGAGCCCGAGCCCGAGCCCGAGCCCGAATCCGACGAGCCGAGCAAGGCGCCACGGCGCCGCGCGGCCATCGTCGCCCACGCCGATCGTGATTCCGTAACGGCCGCAATTCTCCTGGCCCGCGACATCCGGCAGATCGAGGGCTTCTGGGTCTATCCCCAAGAAGAGCTGATGACCTTCTTCCGCAGCATCGCCACCGATCTGCGGCAGGAGACTCCAATCTACTTGGTGGGCTTCACGGGGCGCCCGGCGATCGACACGGTCCCGGCCGCCTCGCTCTACGCCGGTCGACTGGGTTGGTTCGATCATCACGATTGGCCGCCGGAAGATCTCGAGGCGATGCGCAACGCGATCGGTGCCGAGAACCTGACCGTCGAGGTCGGCACTGGAAGCTCGGTGCCCGCGGTGCTCGCAGACCGCGCGCGCCGCAGCCGCTTCTCGGACAAGCTGGTCGAGCTGATCACGGGAGGCTTCAGCCAGCACGACTACGAACGATGGGGTCGCGTCTGGTGGCAGCGCTTGGGAGAGATCGCGAGCCGGCCCGGCGATCGGAAGTCCGACATTGCGCCCCTGCTTTCGGGTCGTCCCAGCGATCTGGCCAAGGAGGCGATGAACGCCGAGCTGCCGCCTCCCCCGCCCGAGGTCGCTTACGTGGCCGGTCGGGACTTCCGGGTCGTACATTTCGGAGGCAACAGCTTGGTGGTCGTGCCCGTGCCCGACGATCTCGACCTTCACCTGTCAGCCCGCGTGGCGCGTGAGCGCTTCGGGATTCGGATGTCCCTGGCCTTCCACGAAGGCGAAGAGCTGGTCGTATTGGGCGGCGATGAGACCCGTGGCAAGCGGCTGTTCGATCTGGGTTCGATGGTGGGGCACCTGGCATCGAAGCACGAATGGGTGGATGCTCTGCGGAATGAAGACCGCGTGGCCCGGATACGTGTCCACGACTTGCCCTCCCGACCCGAGCGGCTGGAAGAGGTGCTTGCGGACATTGGCATGGGTCGCTCGATTCTCGAGGGCTGACCGCTCGTGCCCCAGGTGAACCTGGTCGAGATCTTCTCCTCCGTTCAGGGGGAGGGGTTCCAGGTGGGTGTGCCGACACTCTTCGTGCGTTTTGGGGAATGCGATCTGCGTTGCTCCTGGTGCGATTCGCCGCACACGTGGAAGCCCGCCCGCGATTGCCGCTTCGAAGAAGCCCGAGGCACCGGACGCTTCCGGACGCGACCCAACCCGATCGAGATCGCAGAGGCCCTCGAGGCCGCCGCGGCACTCGACCCTTCGGCCCACCGCTATGCCAGCCTCACAGGGGGCGAACCGCTGCTTCAGCCCGATGCGGTGCGCGCCCTCGGTGAAGGCCTGCGGTCGCGCGGACCGTTGATCCATTTGGAGACCCATGGACTCGCCCACGAGGCGCTGGCGCGAGTGGTCGACGTCGTGGACGTGGTGTCCATGGATTGGAAGCTGTCGAGCGACGTGAGGCGCGCTGGACGGTCGACCCGTGATGCGGAGGAGTCGTTCCACGACGAACATGCCCACTTTCTGGATGTCGCTCGACGCGCCCCGGAAGTCGTCATCAAGGTTGTGGTGACCCCGAATACACGCGATTCCGAGCTGGACGAGATGGCGCAACGAATCTGCGCCGTCGATCCCATGCTTCCCGTCGTCCTCCAACCGGTGACGCCGATGGGGAGTGTGACGGCACGTCCATCTTCCGATGTCTTGCTGGGATGGATGGAGCGGTTGTCGAAGTCGCTGGGCAATCTACGACTCATTCCGCAGACACATCCCCTGCTCGCGATTCGCTGAGTCTTTTCCCAACTAAGGCACGCGCAGCGACGCAGCAATCGCCCAGAGTCATTGCCGGGTGCGGGCAGGTGTGTCGACGGCCGCGAACGCGGCTGGGATCCGGTCGGGCTCTAGCCCGCGCGCAAGGCGTTGCGCAGGGCGTTGAGCTGCTCGGCAAAGGTGGGTGAGGTGCGTCCCCCGAAGCGCTCGGAGAGATAGGATTCGGTGAGCGCGTCGAACGCTCGAGCGACCGTGGCGCTGGTCTTGCGCCGGACGCTGCCTGCGAAGGCCCGGGCCGTCATCGGGGGCTCTCGCTCGATCCCGCGCTTGGCGAGCAGGCGCAGGGCTTCGCGATAGACCCAGGGCACGTCGGTTCGCTGGCTCCGGCGGTATCGCAACCCGATCGACAGAACCGACAATGCGACGAGGGCCGCAGCGGGCGCGAGCCAGTCGCGGATCTTGCGATAGTCGATGCCGGTCCATCCCGTGGATTTCTTCGGCAGCTGGGGAATGCTCTGCGGATTCCGGGCTCCGCGCCAGGCGAGCCAGGCGCGCTTCACGGCGTGCATCTGGTCCGAGCGATCGAATCCGACTACATGCTGGTACCAGTAGAGTTCGACGGCGCTGGCGAAGTCCTTCATCTGCTCCGAGAACGAGAGCAACACTTCGGGACGCGCGCGCAGATCCGGGGGCGTCGGGTCGTAGCGCACCCAGCCGGCCTTCTCGTAGTGGATCTCGACCCAGCTGTGGGCGTCGGCCCGGGCGACTTCGATGAAATCGCCGAAGCGGTTGGCGTGCCCTCCCGCGAAACCGTTGACGAGCCGGGCCGGAATGCCGATCGAGCGCGCGAGTACGATCATGGAAGATGCGAAGTACTCGCAGTGGCCGGCCATTCCGCCTTGGAGGAAGATCTCGATGGCCGTGAAGGCTCCGTTGGGATCCGCTTCCGGGGGCGTGTCCGTGTAACGGCCGTTGACGATCAGGTAGCGTTCGATGGCCCGGACCCGATCGGCGTCGCGCGTCTGCTGCGACACGATCAACTCGGCCAAGCCGGCGACGTCCATGCTGAAGGGGGGAAGCTGCAGGTTCCGGCCGTGTTTTCGAGGCTCGGGAACCGTAGAATCCTCGCGCAGGGACTCTTCACTGGGGTTCGGACGCTGGCTGCCGACGATGTATCGGATGCGCTCGTCCCGCTGGCCGGCGGCGTAGAAACCGCCGCTCGAGTCGCGCTCGAGGACGCGGACGGTCCCCTGGAAGTGTCGAGGTCGCCCCATGGCGAACAACACGCCAGCTTCGACCGGCTCGCGCACGATGCGCTGCACGAGGTCCACCGGTTCGTCGCGGCGTCCGAGATGGATGCCGCTTTCGGCGCTGCCCGGCACCCGAATGTGGCTGGAGGGCGTGATCCACCAGGAAGCCCCATCGAAGCGGTCGAATGCCAGCCCGCGCCAGTAGCTGTGTCTCGGGTCCGGCGCGTGGCCTTTGAGGGTTTCGACGCGCATCACGATGGTCGGGTCGGAGCGGATCCTGCCGATGTCGCCGAGCGAAACCCGGTTGGAGAAGCCGGAGGTCGCCACGGTGGGCCGCAGGCTCGACGCCGTCAGGACGCTCGAACGCATCCGAGGCAGGAGCATGAAGATCAGCAGGGCCAGCGCGATCGAGAGTGTCGATCCGAAGAGGGCCATGCGCAGCAGACCGGGTGTAACGGCTCGATTCACGCCACGGGGATCGCCGGCTTCGATGGCTTCGGTTCGGAGTGTGTGGACCAGCAGGGTCCAAGTCGTCGACACCACGAAGGCGATCAGCAGCGGCGGGAAGAAGATGCTGTCGGTCAGGTTCGCAGCCAGCACGACTTGAAAGAGCGCCATCGTGACCAGCAGGAACTCGGTCTTTCGCGGTCGGGAATCGAGAAGCTGGAGACCCTGGGTGAGTGCCGCGAAGTGGGCCAGCGAGATGGTCGAGGGGACGTTGCGCAAGGCCACCTCGATGGTGACGGCGACGATGCCGATCATTCCGAGGTTCAGCATGATCGGGCTCTTCTGCCAGCGGAACGGTGTCTCCCTGCGCCAGAGCGAGAAGAGGATGGCCGTTGTCTGGACTCCAATTACCCAGACGTCGAGCTGCTGGGTGATCCACAAGCACGCGCTCGCGACCATCACCAGCATCCAGGCTGCGGCCGGACGCGGCACTTCGACTTCGGCGCGGAAGCTTCGTCGGCTCATGACGCTTCGCTCACCCGGGCACCGGCTGTGACCTCGGCGAGAAAGCCCAGCAGACGGCCTCGTTGGAAGGCGCCGTGGTCGGCCGGGATCAGGGCTTCGTCGGTTCGAAGCGAGACGCGGGAACCGGTCTCGAGCAGGGCGATGACCTCGGAAGCGGTCCAACGAACGGCACGCTCGAAGGCCTCGCCGGGTCGCTGTCCCGCGGTCCGCAGGCGGACTTCGATCTCGCGCTGCTGCTCGCTCTCGACCTGGCGCACGAATAGCGTTCCGCGTCGCAACGAGCTGCGCCAGTGGATGCGGCGCAGCGGGTCCCCGTTGGCGTACTCGCGCAGACCCGAAACGGCTGCCCCCGCACCCACGGCGCTGCAGATGCCGTCGCCGAGATCGCGGGCGCCGCCGAAGTCGGGCGGCACCGACAACGGTTCGATGCCCGGATAGACCAGCGCGGAGTCCTCGGATTCCAAGCTGAGCGACTTCGAGAACAGCCCGAACGGGAAGCGAGTGAAGACCTTGAACTCGACGAAGCGGATCGGGCCTCGATGCTTCGCTGTGAACGAATAGAAGCGCAGAATGGTTTCACCGGGTCCGATCCGAAGTGCGAAGCACCGACCCGCTTCGCGCTTCTCGTCGCCGTCTTCGAGCACCCTGTCTTCGATCAGGATGGCGAACGAAGCCACCCGCGCCTGTTCATTGGTGATCTCCAGTCCGACCGTGGCGGCTGCGCCCGCGAACAGCTCGCGGGGCAGGCGGCGCCGGACTCGGATGCCGCGCAAGGTCGACTCGGACAACACACCCGACAGCACCAGGAAGGCGAGCATCAGCGACAGCACCAGGTAGAGCAGGTTGTTGCCCGTGTTGAGCGCGGCGAAACCCACGCCGAACGTGATCAGGAAGAACATCCATCCGGCCCGGGTCGGGCGCAGGACGCGCGGCGGCCGCAGCCAGCGGCGGGCGCTGGCGAGGGCGCGAGCGAGCCGACTCGGCTCGGGCGTCACAGCGGGACCGGCACCTGCTCGAGCACTTCGCGGACGATCCACGCCGTCTCTTCTCCGCCGCGCGCGTGACCGGTGCGCGGGTCGAGCAGAACACGATGGGCGAGAACGTCGACCGCCAGCTCCCGGACGTCCTCGGGAATGCAGTAGTCGCGGCCGTCGACCAAGGCTCGGGCCTGGGCCGCACGGCGCAACGCGATGGCACCCCGGGGCGAGACGCCGTACTCGAGGGCGTCGTGTTCGCGGGTCCCATGGACGATCCGGAGCAGGTAGTCGGCCAGGGTTTCGCCAAACTTCACCGCGTTGGCGACGGCTTGCATGGCCAGCACGGTGTCGATGTCGACAACGGGTTCGAGAGTGGGCAGTGCCGTGGCCGCCGGATCCTCGCGAAGCAGGGCGGCTTCGTCGGCGGCGTCCGGATAGCCGATCGAGCATCGCATCAGGAAGCGATCGAGCTGGGATTCCGGCAACGGATGGGTGCCGTGGTGCTCGAGCGGATTCTGGGTGGCGATCACGAAGAAGGGTCGCGGCAGCACGTGCGTCACGCCTTCGATTGTGGCCGCACCTTCGCCCATCGCCTCGAGCAGGGCCGACTGGACCTTGGGGCTGGCGCGGTTGATCTCGTCCGCGAGGACCACGTTCGCGAAGATGGGGCCTGGCTGGAACACGAAGGCTCCGAGCGTGCCGCTGCGGTTGTCGGGGATCGAGCCGCCCAACAGATCGCTGGGGAGCAGATCGCTCGTGAACTGGATGCGCCGGAAGCTGGCGTCGATCGAGCGGGCGAGTGCGTGGGCCAGCGTCGTCTTGCCCACCCCGGGAACGTCCTCGAGCAGCAGGTGCCCGCCGGCGATCAGCGTCTCCACGGCGCGCCTCACGACCTCGGGCTTGCCAAGCAGTGCGCGCTCCACATTGGCGCAGAGCAGGCCCGCGTGGCGGGCCGCCTGGGTCGCCGTCAGGCGAACCCCGCCGTCGGAAGCCCCATCCATCTTCCCGGAATGTCTTTGCTGCACCGAGGATTCTTCGGCCCGTTTCGCCGCGGTCCTGAGCGGGGAAGGTGCCTGCCCACGGCGGGTGGCAACGGATGTGCAACTGCGCCGCGAAGCCCAGCCGGGCCGGAGTCACTGGCTCTCGAGCAGGGCGTCGCGAGGCTCGGGGTCCTGGGCGACCTCGATCAGGCGGGCGACGAAGGCAGACAGGTCTCCGTCCAGTTGCTGGAGCCGGCGGGCGTATCGATCGAGATCGGCCGTGTACGTGGCCGCCAGGGCCAGGCAAGCGTCGTTCAGGCGCAGCCCCTGAGAGAGCTGGTTCGCGTCCCGGGTCTCGAAGACGGTCGCCGCGATGGCAGCCCGGGTCTCCTGCTCGGCGCTCGCCCGGGCGGCGTCGCGGTCGGGCCCGGCGGGCTCCGCCGCGTAGAGTTCGATCACCCGTTCCCGGAAGTCCAGGATCGCCGCGTCGATTCGGTGCGCGTCGGTGACTTCTTGGCGGCGCTGGGCCGCGGCGTCGGCTTCGCCACGGTCCTGGTAGAAGCGGACACTGGCTTCCTCGCCGATGAAGGATGCGACGCCCTCGTTGAAGTCGATCTGCTCGCGTACGTAGACGGTCGCGTGCACGAGCTCGTGGAGGATCGTTTCGACCAGCGCCCCGGTGCCTCCGCGCAACATGGGTTCCGTGACCGGATCGTCGAACCAGCCCAGGGTCGAGTACGCGCGTACGGGCACGATGCAGACGTCGAGTCCTTGCCGGCGGAGACGCTCGGCTTCGCGTCCGGCGCGCTCCGGATCGAAGAAACCCTTGTACGGCAGGGTCCCCAGGATCGGAAACCAGAAGCCGGCCGGCTCGACTTCGCCGGGACGCGTGGCTACGACAGTGGTGATGATCCGGTCCCCAGGCCACGCAACGTAGGTCGTGTACTGACCGTCGATCGTGAGACCGAGCGAACGGGCGTAGTGTCGTGCATCCTGGACGTGAGACAGGGATTCACGCACGTCGGCCGCAGTCGTCTCGTCCTCGAGCACGGCTCTGATCGGCTGGCGGGCCCGGAGCAGATGAAATTGGCCGGCAGCGATGTGGCTGAGGTAGCAACCCGGGGTGAGCAGCAGCAGCAGCAGCAGCGACAGGTGCCACAGCGATTTCATGTGTCTCGAGATCCGCGCGCGGGATGCCACGCTGGCCGAGCTGGCGGCGGCCGAGGCCTTCGAGGCCGGTGCTGAAGGGCTCGAGGAACGCGAAGACCCGGACGGCACGACGCTGCTCCTCTATGTACGCACCGAGCGCGCGGCCCAGGTCGGTGAGGTGCTCCAGAAGCTCGGGGTGGACGGCATCGAGCTCCGCGGCGCGAATCCCGTCGTCCAGGAAGACTGGTCCGAGAGCTGGAAGCGGGGGCTCGAACCCATCAACATCGGGCGACGCCTGCGAATCCGCCCCTCGTTCGCACCCGCCGGCGTCGATCCCAGCCGGCAAGAACTCGAGATCGACCCCGGCCAGGCCTTCGGCACCGGCGGCCATGCATCGACCCGGCTGGCACTCGAGTGGATCGACAGCGTGGCGGCAACGCTCGGGCCGGAGACGCGCATCCTGGACGTCGGCTGCGGAACCGGGGTGCTGGCGCTGGCGGCCCTGCGACTGAGTGATGCCACCGCGGTGGCCTTCGACCTCGACCCGTTGGCCGCGATGGCAGCCCTCGACAACGCGGCGCGCAACGGCTTGGCCGATCGCATCGAGGTCTTCACCGGAGGAATCGACGCCGTACGCGGCAATCCCTTCGAGCTGGTCGTCGCGAACCTCCTGAAGCGCGAGCTTCTGTCGCTTGTCGACGAGATCGCCCGGTGTACGCGGAAGGGCGGGCTCGCGGTCTTCTCGGGGCTTCTGTTGGAGGACTGCGACAGCGTCGTCCAGAAGCTGGAAGCGGCCGGTTTCGTTCGACGCGGCCTGCGCTCGCACCACGACGGGGGCGATGTCTGGGTGTCGCTCCTCATGTCGCGCTGAGGCGTTCGCGCCAGTCCTGGACGAGTCGCTCGAGGGTCCGCGACAGGGGCGTACGAGGCTTCCAGCCGGTGGCGCTTCGCAGCCGATCCGCGTTGCCCACGGCGTGGTCGGTGGGTCGGAAGCGCTCGGGGTCGATTTCGATCTCGGGCTTGACCCCGGCGATCGCCAGGATCTCATCGAGGGCGTCTCCGATGCGGACGCCGCGCCCACTGGCCACGTTGTAGACGTCGCTAGGAACCTTTGGGTCGGAAAGGGCGAGGTAGGCGTCGATCACGTCGTCGACATCGAGAAAATCCCGCACGGAGTCGAGGTTTCCAACGCGCAGCTGCGGTTGGATCTGGGAGAGCGCGATCAGGGCGGCCTGACGGGCGAAGCTCGAGAGCACGAAGGCGTCGCTCTGGCCCGGGCCGGCGTGGTTGAACGGGCGGGCGCGCACGACGTCGAGACCTTTGGCCGCGTACTCGGCGCCGAGCAGGTCCGCGGCCGCCTTGGTGCGCGCGTAGGGAGACCCCGGTCGCAGTGGGGCGTCCTCCGCAAAGGCTTTGGCGCCGGGCTCGGACGAGCCGTAGGTATCAGCGCTTCCGATCAGCAGGATGCGCGCGTCTGGGGCTTCGCGCTGGGCTGTCTCCAGCAGACAGCGCGTACCCAGGAAGTTCACGCGATAGGTCAGGTCGGGCTCGTTCCGAGACTCGGGGACCGAGCTGATGGCGGCCAGGTGGACGATCAGCGCGGGCGCGGCGCGGCGCACTGCGGGCTCGAGCGCCGACGCGTCCGACACATCGACTTCGCGGTCGGTCGCCGTGACCTGGTGCCCGATGGCTTGGAGGCGTGCCACCAGGTGGCACCCGACGAATCCCCCAGACCCCGTCACGAACACGCGCACGCACCGCAGGCTGCCAGACCTCGGGGCCGTGTGCTACCTGACCCGAAGACCCCGGCAGCGTTTCGGGGGATGCGGGGGGCGGGGCGCGATGATCCTCGGAGTCTCAGGTCTGAACGGCGCCGGCAAGGGCGAAGTCGTCCGCTTTCTCGAGGCGCGCAGCTTCTACCCGCTCTCGCTTTCGGACGTGATCCGCGAAGAGCTCAAGCGCCAGGGAGTGGAAGAGACCCGTGAGCGCATGATCGAGGCCGGCAACGCCGTGCGCAGCGCCGAGGGCCCGGGCGCCCTGGCTCAACGGCTGGTGGACGGTCTCGCCCTGGACCGCAATCACGTGATCGACTCCGTGCGCCACCCGGCCGAGGTCGAGGTGCTCCGCCAGCACACGTCGCGCTTCAAGCTGCTCTGGGTCGAGGCGCCGGTGGGAACGCGGATCGATCGCATGAAGTCGCGCGGGCGCGGTGGTGATCCCGAGACAGCCGAGCAGCTCGAGAGCCTGGAAGGCCGCGAGCTCGGCAGCGACGATCCGGCCGCCCAGCAGCTGCTGGCCGTCCGCGAGCTGGCCGACTTCACCATTTCGAACGCCGGCAGCCTCGAACAGCTTCAACGCTCCGTCCACGAGATCCTGGCGGACAACCTTTTTTTTGAACGACCGAGCTGGGACGAATATTTCATGTCCATAGCCCGGGTGGTCGCCAGCCGCAGCAACTGCGTCAAACGCCGGGTGGGCTCGATCATCGCCGTCGATCGCAGGATCATCTCCACCGGCTACAACGGCACGCCGCGCGGCGTCCGCAACTGCAACGAAGGCGGCTGCCCCCGCTGCAACAGCTTCGCCGAAGGCGGCACCCGCCTCGACGAATGCCTCTGCTCCCACGGTGAAGAGAACGCCATCACCCAGGCCAGCTACCACGGCGTCTCCGTCCGTGGCGCCACCCTCTACACCACCTTCTCGCCGTGCCTCATGTGCACCAAGATGATCATCAACGCCGGCATCGAAGAAGTCGCCTACAACACCGCCTACCCGATGGCCCGCATCTCGCTCAACCTGCTGGAAGAGGCGGGCGTCAAGCTCCGCCAGGTGGAGCTCGACTCGGACTGAGCCCGACTCGGGCCCTGGCTCGACCGACCGGGGAACCGTTTCGCGGTTCACCGTCCTCAGCGGGCGTGTCGCTCGCGTCATCGATCGAGATTTGATGGTTTCTGGATGCTCCACCGTCCGCTTGAGCGGCGGCCGAGTTGTAACGCCAAAGTGTGTACCTCGCAGCTCGGCGACACAACTTGAATGTGAGGGTCAGGCGGCATCGTAATCTGCAGCGGCAGCCGCAAGCCCTGTTGCGGTCACGCGCAGATGGGCGACTGGCGGCCCGTGTTTGGCCGCCGGGCCCGCCCGCAATGCCGGCAGGGCCCTTCCCGGGCGGCATGGATATTG
>SMWR01000171.1 GCA_004356735.1 Deltaproteobacteria bacterium | reverse complement strand
GTAGTCCATGTCCTGGGCGTAGGACTGCCAGCACTTCTGCCCATGGATCACGTAGCGGTCGCCGCTTCGTTCGGCGCGACAGCGAACGCTCGCCAGGTCCGAACCCGCTTCCGGCTCCGAGTAGCCGAGCGAGAAGTGGAGATCGCCGCTGCGAATCGGGGGCAGCCACTGCTTCTGCTGTTCCCCGGTCCCGTAGCGTGCGATCGTCTTGGCGACGATGCCGGACGCCAGCGGATTGCGGGCGGCGCGCGCGTAGGCAACCTCGTCCCATAGGATGTACTCGTAGGACAGCGGTGCACCGGTGCCGCCGGCTTCCTTGGGCCAAGCGAGCGAGAGCCAGCCCTTGGCTCCCATGGCGCGGAAGAGCCCGTGCACCCGATCCCACTTGTGGCCCTGCAAGAAGAACGCGTCCAGGTCGCGATAGTCCGCAAGAAATTCGATCACCTCGGCCCGGAACGCCTCTTCTTCCCGGGAGAACGAGAACTTCACTCTTCGTCCTCGCCCCGGGCGTTCGGGTCCGAATTCCAGTTCGGGTCGCGCTTCTCCTCGAAGGCTCGCGGTCCTTCCAGAAAGTCCGGGTGGCTCCAGTGCAGGCGCAACAATCCCCAGGCCGCCTCCAACGCGTCGCTGTAGCCGCGCTCGAGGCTGCCCCAGACCGCCTGCTTGGAGAGGGCCATGGCCTGGGGCGAGTTCTTGAGCATCGACTGGGCGATGGCGATCGCGGCCGGAAGCACTTCCGCCGGAGTTTCGACCAGCTCGTCCACCAGACCGAGTTGATAGGCGCGCTCCGCCGGAAGCCGGAAGTCGCGCCCCTGCAGCGTCATGCGCAGGGCCGTTCCCAGCGGCAGGCGCTTGGCGAGCCCGATGTTCTCGAGCGCACCGACCATGCCGACGTTCACGTGGGTGTCCATGAACTTCACGTTCTGGCTGGCCACCACCACGTCGGAATCGACCACGAAGTGGAGGCCGCCCCCGACGCACAAGCCCTGGACGGCGCAGATCACCGGCTTCCACACCCGATTCTGGTGCGGCGACCAATGTACGGACTCGGCCAGCGGTCGGTTGTTGAAGACCGTATCCGCCTCCTCACTGTCTGCTTCAGCAACGTCGAAGCCGGTACAGAAGTGACGCTCGCCGGCCGCCGTGATGATGGCGACACGAATCGTGTCGTCGTCGCGCACCTCGTCCCAGATGGCGCGCACGATCGGCTGCATGTGGGGCGCCAGGGCGTTGCCGCGGTCCGGGCGATCGAGGGTGATGATCGCGATTCCGTCGTCCCGGCGTTGATAACCGACACCGTTCAGGGGCTGGGTCAAGTCGATGGGCTTGCGGGTCATGGCGATCCTCTCAGCGCTCGAGCTTCCCGAGATCAGCGCTCGCTCTTCTCGAGATCAAAGGTCGAGTTCCTCGAGCAGTGTCTCACAGGCGCCGGCTTCTCCAGGAGGCTGGGATGCCAGCTGTCGGATGCGGCGGGTGACGTGAAAAACGGGGCCTTCGAGCGTAATGCCAACGGCGCCGAAGAGCTGGTGGCAGGTGTGGGCGGTCTCCACGCCGGCGCGACAGGCCGCGAGCCGGGCCGCGGCCGCGCTGCGGCGCGCGCCGGCGAAATCTTCCGCATCGAGCTTCCAGGCGGCTCCACGGGCCAGGGTCGCGGCCGAGTCGAGGGCGATCACACAGTCCGCCAGCGGATGGGCCACCGCCTGGAACTCGCCGATCGCCCGCCCGAACTGTTTTCGGGCACGCGCATGCTCGGCGGTGTTCTCCAGCAGCCGACGCGCCGCCGCGGCAATGTAGGCGGCGAGCGAAAGATCGTGGACGCAGCGCGCAGCCCCCACCGGACCCAGATCTTCGATGCGTTCGAGCGCCACGCGACCCCACGGCTCACCCCCCAGGGTCTCGACCGCTTCGACCGGCCCGGCCGGCCTCGCCCGGTGCGCGCGATCCCCGTCGATCACGATGAAGATGTCGGCGTGGGGCGCCCACGGCATCAGGGATCCGGTTCCCAAGGAAACCACCGCGGCACCCGATGCGACCTTCTGTCGCTCGGCTTCCGAGAGAAGCTGGGTCGCGAAGAAGGTAGCCGGAAGCGGACCGGGAAAGACGGAGCCTCCGAGCGCTTCACAGGCCGCCACCAGCTCGACGGCTCCTCCATCGCCTTCGGGCGTCAGCAGCGCCAGTACGCCAAGCTCGGCCAGCTCGCCCCAGAGCTCGGTCGGGAACCGGTTTTCGAGCGACCTGACCGTCTCCTCGTCGCATCGGTCTGCACAGAACTGGCCGATGGCGTCGGCCACCGCCTGCTGTCCGTCATCGAATGCGAGATCGAGACCATCGGACATCGAAAGCCCTCAGCGGCCCAGCCAACGCGCTTGCGCCGCTGCGCGTTGGTGGCCGTAGATCCCACCCGCCTCGAGCCGGAGCGCCTGGAGTCGCATGCTCCAGACGTGGAGGTCGTGTTCGCGGGTGAATCCCATGGCTCCCGTGAGCTGGTGGGTTTCGGCAAAGATCTGGTCGGCCGCCTTTGTCGCATAGGCGGCCACGGTCGCGGTCGCATCGGCCGGCGCCCCTTTGTAGGCCGCTTCGTAGACCATCCAACGAGTGGCTTCGCGCAATACGGCGCACTGGGCCAGGCGATGCTGGATCGCCTGGAAAGAACCGATGGCGCGTCCGAACTGGTGACGCTGCTTCACGTACGCGACGGTCACGTCGAGCGCCGATCCCATGCTGCCCACAGCCTCCGCCGCGATCGCAAGACGCCACCAGTTCCGCAGCGTGGCGCCGCTTCCGGGTCCCAGACTCTCTCCCGCGATCGGATCGATCTCGATGCGGCCCATCGGGTAGCCGAAGTTCGAGCGCACGGGCTCGGTTTTCGTCGGATCCAGCTCGATCCAGCGGGCTTCGTCGCCGGCGTCGAGCAGCAGCGTCCGCGCGTGGGCACCGAACCGCACGGGGCCCCGATGACCCAGCGTCGTGACGGCCACGGGTCCGGGCAGGTTGCGGCGCAGCAGACCGGGTGCCACCAGCACCTGAGCACCGATCGAAACGACACCGGCTGCGGCCGAAACCGCTTCGGTCACCAGCACCGCTTCGAGAAATCCCATCTCCTCGTCGAGTGCCACATCCAGAAAGCCCGATTGCGACAGGGCCGCCTCCAACTCGCCGTCGTACTCGGACTTCTTGGCGAGCTCGATGGCGCGCCCGGCTCCGGCGCGCTGGGCCAACAGCTGACCCACCGCGGCCAGCACCGCCTGTTGCTCTTCGTTGAGGTCGAAATCCACGACGCACCTACTCCTTGGGGAGTCCGAGAAAGCGGTTGGCAATCAGGTTGAGGTTCACTTCGGTGGTGCCAACGGCGACGCCCGCGGTCATGGCCAGCCGATAGTGCGCTTCGGCGGAGTGACCGTACTCGAGCGCTTCGGGTCCAAAGATCTCGAAGGCGAGCTCGGAGACCGCGCGCTCGGCCATGGTACCGGCAACGCGCGCCAGGTTCGTGTCTGCCGACGGCGGCTGGCCCTTTTCGCGCAGGTCGATCACCCGATAGGTCAAGAGGCGTGACGCCTCGCAGAGTGAGCGCGCCTCACCCAGCTTCCCGAGCAGGCGCGAATCTTCGAGCATGCCTCGCTCGCGCGCGAGATCGGCCAGCTCGTCGAGCACCAGGGCCGCACGCGCATAGCGCGGTGCACCGACCCGCTCGAACGCCAGCGAATACGTCACGACGTTCCAGCCCTCATTCTCGGGCCCCAGTCGACAGCTCGTTGGAACCCGAACGTCGCTGAAGAAGACTTCGAAGAAGTAGCGCTCGCCCACGATGGACGGGATCTCGCGCACCTCGATACCCGGCAGATTCATGGGCGTGAGCAACACGGAAATGCCCTTGTGGCGCTTGCTCTCAGGATCGGTGCGGACCAGCAGGAAGCAATACTGGGCGTGGTTGACGTAGGAAGTCCAGATCTTGGACCCGTTCACCACGTAGTCGCCTCCGTCTCGGATCGCCAGGGTGCGGAGCGACACGAGGTCCGACCCCGCCTCGGGCTCCGAGAAGCCCTGACACCAGAACGCTTCGCCTCGCGAGATCGGCGGCAGGTGCTGGTTCTTCTGCTCATCGGTGCCGAACTTCATGATCGTCGGCCCGACCCAGTTCACGTTCATGTACTGGGAGCTGCGCGGATCGCCGATGCGCCACATCTCCTCTCCCAGGATGATGTGTCGCCAAGCGCTGGCGTCGCGCCCGCCGTACTCGGTCGGCCAGTTCTGGGTCAGCCAACCACGCTCGGCGAGCTTCGGACAGAACTCCTTCGAGTACTCGACCTGGACATCACTGCCGGGACCGTCCTTCGACATCTCCTCCCAATTGTCGGGAAGAGTCTGCTCGAGGAACTCCTTCAACTCACGCCGGAAGGCGAGATCTTCGTCGGTCCAGCCGAACTCCAAGACGGGCCTCGGGCGCCCTTCGGGCGCCTTGCAGTTCGCCGAAGCGACGAACTGTCCAGAACTATGGGTGCCCTTCGGGCGGCTTGGGGTTCGCCGTAGCGGCGAACTGCGCAGGACACGCCTACAAGGGGAATCTGACGGTATATCAAAAACTACTGTCTACCAACTGTTGCGCGTCACCACGTGTCGCTACGCGGTTTTGTGGGGCCACCTATTCTTTGGGGGACACGAAGATCCCCGGCCTCGGTATTCGTGTGCCGTCGAGTGTCGAGAAAGACCGGAAGGTGTCCTTCAGTCTCGCTGTCGGAGGGCAGCCCAACGGTGGGCTTCCAATACAGCGTTGATCGACTTTCGCCGATCGTCCAGCTGCAAAAGCAGCACTACGATGACGATCTCTTGATGGCGCCGGGTCTATTTCTACTGTCACAGCATCACGGGCAATTTGCTCGCGACGTTGTTGTTGGCCGGCTTAGCAGACGAACCGCACCCGCGTCTCGTCCCGTTGCGGTCGCGTCGCCGGTGATCACGGCCAGCCTTCCGCCGAACCGCTGCACCGCGTCCGGCTCGAGTCGCCGCATGGGGAGCGCCACGCGGGCTCCCCGCGCTGCGTTCCGCTCGGCGCGGTTCGCTCAGTGGAAGGCCGCCTGCGCCATGGGTGCGAGCACTCCGGCCTTCAACTGGAAGTCCTGGACGCGGAGATAGAGCATCATGGTCGCCATGGAGTCCTGGTCCCGTCCCGAGCTGTTCTCGTAGATGCTGATCAGCT
>SMWR01000170.1 GCA_004356735.1 Deltaproteobacteria bacterium | reverse complement strand
TCCTGCACCGGAGCCAGGCAGTCGTCGCTGTCATCCGAGCGGTGGTTGGCGAAGCAGGGCGCGCTCTCGACTGGACGTCCGGCGTCGTCGAACACGGTGCGCAAGTTGGCTCCATTGATCGCCGGCGTTTCCTGCTGGAGCGCGCGGACGTAGTAGACCGTGTCGCGATCCGCCGTCATGAATTCCGGGTCCTCGAAAGTCACTCGACAGCCGTTCGGGTCGGGCGCGCATTCGAAGCGACGCCACGGGTCTTCAATGAGCGGGGCCACGGGCTCGCCCTCGCGTTGCTGGACGAAGATCCGAACGACTTCGATGGCGCCGATCGGAACCCGCGCGTCGCCAGGGTGGTAGCACTCGCCCGCGCACAACTGCGCAAGGCGTTCGGCGGAGAGACCGACGAGGCTCGTCTGCGGGCAACCCGGCTTCTGGACCCAGGAGCCCACGGCGCGGACCTCGAAGCGGGGCGCCTCGGAGAGCTCGACTTCACTCCCCATCGGGAGGCTGCCGTCGGGGCCGTTCAGCAGGTTGAACCACAACAGGATCCGGGGGCCGCTGGTGCCGTAGACCTCTCGCCGCGAAAGACTCTCCCAGATCGAGCGCCGGTCGCGACCGGTCGCATGCACGGCGACGAGGCCGCCCGGATACAGGAAGCTCGCCACGCGCTCCACGTCCATCAGATCCTTGAAGCCGCGCTCGGTCCGGACCGGGACGGGCTGTGGAACCGTCGGATCGTCGGCGCTTCCGAGCAGCGCTGGCCGCAGCCAGGAGTCGATGCGCTCGGAAGCGATGCCGTGCCCGTCGGTGTTGCGGCGACGCAGGATCTGTTTGTAGCCGGTGCCTGGCTGCGCCTTGTGGTCGTCGCTCGAGCCGATGAAGCCAAAGCGGAAGCGCAGCCGCTTGTCGCCTGCGCCGTCGAAGTCGGCGATGGCGAGACTGTATTGGGCGCTCTGGCCCGGCCGCGGGCTGAAGACCGGCTTGAAGCAGTCCCGGCACTGGTCACAGTCGAGCCAATCCTCGGGCTGCGTGTCGGGAAAGACCCGGGCCGCCCGGGGACCGGCGGCCAGGGCCAGGGAGCGCGCCGCGCTGACGCGCTGCTCGCACTCGGCCTCGGACAGGTCACCGCAGCGCTCGCGCATGATCTCGCCCGCGCGCCAGCAGCACGCCAGTCGATCGCCGCTGGGCTCCGGACAGACGCGCGCTCCGAGTGACGCGTTCGGCCACGCCTCAGCCCACGAGCGGAACTCCTCGCTGTTGCCGTGGCCCGAGTAGATCTCGAGCAGCTTCTGGACCTGCGGGTCGTGGTCTTCCGGATTGAGTTGGACGTCCAGGTTGGAGCCCGGCGGCGCGTGGAGGCCCCAGGCCAGTCCATGGGGGATGACCAGCGTTTCGAACCCCCACTGTCGAAGCTTGTCAAAGAGGACAGACGGGCGCGGCGCGTTCTCCATGCATTCAGTGGGGAGCTCGCGCACGTCGGTTCCGGTCTCGCACTCCGGCGTCTCCGCCAAGTGTTGGAGCAACCAGAGGAAGTCCGCGTAGGCGCCGCCCGCGATCGGGGCCAGCAACGCCTGGGCGCCGCGCAGCAGCAGCCGCGGCGGTGAACGGTCCAGTGTGCCATAGGGCAGGGAGTTGATCGGCCGGGCCGGTACCCGGTCGTCGGCCAGGTCCGGAAAGATCACGTTCTTGTGGCCGAAGTGGTCTTCGGGCGTGAAGCCGGCCTGGGTCCACTCCCAGCCGATATAGGACACCACGTCGGGATTTGCGCTGTCGCCAGCCCGTTCGTTGCACTCGCGCGTACTCTGCTTGAGGCGTTCCCAACGGTCGGGCGTGATCCCTTCCGCATGGTCGGTGATCGAGAAGAAGTCGAGCTGCGAGCAGTGGCGCGCGTAGTCGCAGGCGTCGGCCGGCGGGTGCGCACCCTCGCCCCCGAAGATCGGGAGAGAAAAGATGAAGGCGTCGATCGAGTAGGTCGTGTGGACGTGGAGGTCGCCGAAGAGGATTCTGCGCTCACCTTCCGAATCCACTGAATAGACGCTTGCCGGATCCTCGACCACTGGGCGAGCGCTGCCCTCGATCACGCCCACGGGCTCGTCTTTCCCCCCGCAGGCCAGGAGCAGCAGCGCAGCGACTCCCCCAAGCCCGCGTCGGGCCATCAGCCCTTCAGTTCCACGACGTTTCCGTCCGGGTCCCGGATGTACATGGACGGACCCATGCCGCCGGCGCCGTAACGCTCGGACACGTCGCCGGGTTCGATGCCGTGTCGCTCGAGATGGGTGCGGATCGCATCGGCATCGAACGAGGCAAGGCGCAGCGCGAAGTGGTCTACGTTGCGGGCTTCCGCGCCGGGGCCCGCCCCTCCGGCGCGGCCCAGCGGCGAGTCGACAGGGACGAGATCGATCAGCTGGGCTCCGGCGCGCAGCTGGATCAGGCCGATCTCGTCGATTCGCCGCTCTTCCGCGCAGCCCAGCGCATCGCGATAGAACCGAAGCGCAAGTTCCAGGTCGGCCACGCGCAAGACGATGTGATCGAGTCCTTCGATTGTGATCGCACTCATACCCGCCTCACTTCATGCGCCAGTCACTTCAAGCGCACCTCGAAGCTTCCACGGTAGACGAGCTGATGGGGGCGTGCGAACTGAATGGAAATGAACGCCGGACCCCCCTTTCGGTCCACGTGCTTCATGATCCGAACGTCTCCCATCGGAAGATGCGTCACCGCGTCGAGCAGGGCAGACCCGATCGGAAACACTTCGTAACCCCGCTCCTGGATCAGGTAGACGTGATCGGGCGTACCCTCAATCGTGAAGGGGCGGCCCCGATTGGCATGAATCTTCCAGACGGGCTCTTCGAGTGACAGGTCGGGACGCAGGAAGAGCAGAGGTGCGTGAAAGCCCCAGTCGAGACTCACGACCGTCGCATCGTTCGGAACGGTCTGGACCCATTCCTCGAGGGCGCCCGACCAACGGCCGCGCCCGCCGCTCTCGGCCAGTGTCTCCAGGATACGCGTGTCGATCCACACGTTTCCGAGCACGATGGCGGCCGTAGCCGCCGTTGCGAGTCCGCGTCCGATCCATGCGGATCCGGGTCGCGCCGTCCACAACCGGACGAGAAACAGCGCGACTACGAGATGGGGGAACGGGTAGACGTTCATGGTGTGATGGATGCGCGCGGCGCGCGGCATCAGCAGCAGGATTGCGGCGATCCCGAGCGTCGAAATCCATGCGAAGGCCTGGGCTCGCCACGGTCGTCCATCTCGTGCATCGCGCCAGAGCCAGAGGCCGAGTCCGACGACGCTCACGGCAAAGAGCCAGAGGAACGGGCCCGACGCAGCGCCGTGAACGTCGGCCAGCCCGTCGAATCTTCCGCCCGAGAGCATCAGCCGATGGAAGTAGGACCCGTCGAGCATGTGGGTCCAGGTGGCGATCTTCTCGCTGATGGCATCGCTACGAGTCTGCTGGCTTCGCAGCATGGCCTGGGTGGCGGACAGGATCCCGGTGACGGCGATCAACATCGGAGCCGCGCCGATCGCGAAGCCCGTCGTGACGGCGCCCAGCGACGCGGTGCGTCCGCGTAATTCGCCCCAGAAGACGCGCGGCACGGTCAGCACGAGTGCGATCCCGGCGCCGGCCAGGAAGCCGACAAAGTCGATCTTGTTGTAGAGACCCAGCCCCATCAGGAGTCCGCCGACGGCCAGACGTCCGACCGAGCGGCGTTCCCAGCCCGCGGCAAGCCACAACAGCCCCCCGCCGCGACACAGCATGGCCAGCGACACCGAGCCCCAGTCGTGGCGGCTCACGAACAGGAAGCTCGGATCGAGGGCGACGAGCACGGCGACCAGGGCGGCGGCGCCCGGCCCATACATGCGCCGAGTCCACAGCGCCAGCAGGCCGAGTCCGACGCAGCTCCAGGCCAGAGTGACGAGGCGGAGCGTCTCACGGCTGGTTCCGAAGACGGCGAAGCTGGGAATCAGCAGCTGGCTCTTGAGCGCGCCCATGTAGGGCTGGGTCAACACTGGAAACCAGCCCCCGAAGAGCCAGGTGTTTTGCGCCCCCGGGATCGAGAGCGGCTCGCCGCCCTCGCGCAGGAATTCCGAGGCCGGCGTTGCCTGGATCACCTCGTCGTAGTAGAGGCCGGGCGCGTCGAGCTGTCGGCCAGCCAGCGCAAACACGGCCACGCAGAGGACGGCGAACAGTCCGCTGAGGGCGGCGTTCTCCCGGGTCATACTGCCTCTGCCGCCCGGTCGAAGGGCCGGGACGCCGTCGGGCGGCAGCCTGCAGCCCTTGACCTTTGGAGGCCCGCAGCGCACGATGCGCCGCGCGATTCCGCCAGCGAGGTGCGTTTCTGTCCACTCAAGATGCGTATGAGTACCCGGTGCGTGCGATCGGCTCCGGTCGTTCGGGCGATGGGGACACGCTTGCCGCGCAGAATGCTTCTCCCTGTCCAATCTGTGGTGCCCGGGAGGCAAGGCCGCGCTTCGAGGTGGTCGGTCTCGTCCCCAAGCTGATCGATTGCACCGACTGCGGCGTGGGTCGCCTGGATCCCATGCCGACGCCGGAAGAAGTCCGGGGCTTCTACCCGGACGAATACTACGGCGAGCCCGGTACGAAATTCCAGCCCTTCATCGAGCGCCTGGTTCGCTTTGTCGGCGAGCGTCATATTTCGTTTCTGTCCCGCTCGCTTTCGCCGGGCGCCCGGGTGCTCGACGTCGGTTGTGGGCGAGGGGTGATCCTCAGAGCCTTGGCGGACCGGGGCTTCGAGGTTCACGGGGTGGAGATCAGCGTCGAGGCCACCCGCGGTGCCGACCCGCGTGCAGAAATCCGAATCTCGCCGCGCCTCGTCGATGCGGGTTACGAATCCGGCTGCTTCGGGGAAGTGGTGATCTGGCACGTGCTCGAACATCTCGAAGATCCGAAGGGCGTCGTCCAGGAGATCCATCGGATCCTGAGCCCGGGCGGCCAGTTGATCGTGGCCGTGCCCAACTACTCGAGCGCCCAGGCGCGCTGGAGTGGTCCCGCCTGGTTTCACCTGGACCTTCCCCGACATCTCTACCAGTTTCCGCTCGAGGCATTGAAGCGGCTGCTGCAGGAAACGGGCTTCGAGATCGTGTCGGAGCACCATTTCTCCCTGCGGCAGAATCCGTTCGGTTGGATCCAGAGCGCACTCAACCGCAGTCAGAGTCTGCCTCGCAACGGCCTCTACAATCTCCTGCACCGTCGCAGCGGCGAGGCGTCGGCCCCCTTCGATCTCTGGACGCGCTTGAAGCTCTGGTTCTGGCTCGT
>SMWR01000169.1 GCA_004356735.1 Deltaproteobacteria bacterium | reverse complement strand
GGCGGCGCTCACCGCGCTGATGTGCGGCCAGGCGTATTTGAGCAGCGCCGAGATCGCCGAGGCCATGGGGCCCTTCACACGTTACCGGATGAATCGCAGGCCGTTCATCGAAGTGATCGGCATGCACAAGGCCGCGTCCGAAGCGATCGCATCGGACGGGGTTCAGGCGGACCTGATCGCCGCGGCGCGTGATAGCTGGGCCCAGGCGCTAGAGGCCGGCCGCAAGTGGGGTTACAAGAACGCCCAGGTCACCGTGCTCGCCCCGACCGGCACGATCGCGTTCATGATGGACTGCGACACCACCGGCGTCGAGCCCGACATTGCTCTCGTCAAGTCCAAGACGTTGGTCGGCGGCGGTCGATTCACGATCGTGAACAAGACGGTCAAGGTGGCGCTCAAGCGGCTCGGCTACGACGAGGCAGCGATCGCGTCGATCGAGGCCTGGATCGACGAGAAGGAGACGATCGAGGCTGCGCCGGAACTGGCCGAAGAACACCTGCCGATCTTCGACTGCGCCTTCCGTGCGCCCAACGGCCAGCGGAGCATTCACTGGATGGGTCACATCCGAATGATGGGCGCCGTGCAACCCTTCCTCTCGGGTGCGATCAGCAAGACGGTGAACCTGCCCCACGATGCCACCAGCGCCGACATCGAAGAGACCTACGCCGAAGGCTGGCGCCTGGGCCTCAAGGCGCTGGCCGTCTACCGCGACGGCAGCAAGCGCACCCAGCCGCTCAACGCGGGCAAGGACGGCCCCCAGGCCGAGGCGCTGCGCCCGGTGCGCCGCAAGCTCGAGGACGAGCGGGCGGCGTTGACCCACAAGTTTTCGATCGCGGGCCACGAGGGCTACCTGACGGTGGGACTCTACACAGATGGACAGCCGGGCGAGATCTTCCTGCGCATGGCGAAGGAAGGCAGCACGGTCTCTGGCCTGATGGACACGATCGCGACCATGACGTCCATCTCGCTCCAGTATGGTGTGCCGCTCGAGGCCCTGGTGAACAAGTTCAGCCATACTCGCTTCGAGCCATCGGGCTTTACGAACAACCCCGAGATCCCCATTGCCAAGTCGGTGATGGACTACGTCTTCCGATATCTGGGCAACCGCTACCTGAAGAGTGTGCCCGAGGCGGATGACGAAGGCGAGGCTGCGGCCTACGGGTTGGCGGCTCCGGTGACACCCGGGCTTTCGGACCCGCTGCGGGTGGCGGTGGCGGGAGGCTCGGGCGAGAGCTTGTCTGGACCGGCCTACGTCATGGTGAATCAGGCCGACGCACCGAGCTGCAGCGATTGTGGATCGATCATGATCCGAAACGGTTCGTGCTACAACTGCCCCAACTGTGGCAGCACGAGCGGCTGTAGCTAGACCGGGCCAAGGACCGACGGCGCTCTCCGACTGGGGGGTAAGAGAGCGCCGGGGAGCGCGGAGACGTTTCGGTAGGACGCCTTGGGCGGTTGCCGGAGCGCTCCGCGCTCCTGGGCTACCCGCTTCGCGGGTAGCTTGCGTCGCGCGAAGCGCGCCGCTGCGGGCCTGGCGCCGCCCTGGGGGCCGCTTGCCTTTGGGGCTAGTAGGACCAGCCGCCGTTCTGGTAACGGAAGATTTCGGTGACGGGTACGGTCGAGGCGACGCGGCAATTCTTGGCGTCCATATCCGTGCAGCTGTAGATACGCTCCGTGTAGCGAAGCAAACCCACGTACGGTGCACTGGGATGGCCGGTCGGGCGGAGTTCGACCGTGTACTTGTCGTCGTAGCCCCGGTAGGTCACTTGGTTGTTCCCACGCGAGACGGTCGGCTGCATGCGTTCCTTCTCTTCCAGGCGGTAATGCTTGGCCATGAAATCCTTGGCGAACTTCTTGAACGCGGCCTCGGCCCCCGAGCGCCCTGGGTCGATGGCGGCCGGCGAGTCGGCGAACGCGGGCGAAGCCGCGCTGAACAGAGTGACGAGCGCGATCATCGGGATGCAACGAACCATGGGACTCAGCTCCTGGACTAGCCGTTCGGTGCTCTCCAATGCCGGCTGAAGGCCCGCGGTTGGCTCACTGCGGTGATGCCCACTAACTGAATCCAAACGAATGCAGACAATGTCGATGGAAACCCCCCCGAATCCCGCGCGCTTTGCCGAAGCCCTTGCACCCGCGATGCGTCAGGCTGCGTCGACCGCTCGCGCGTTGGAGGGGAAAGTGGCGAATCGTCCGAAGGCCGGAGAGGCCACCGACGTCAAGGCTGCCCTGACGCTGGCGGATCAGGCCTGCCAGGAGGCCCTGCTCGTGCCCCTGTGGAAGCAATTCTCCCAGGTCCGGCTGGAGGCGGAGGAGGATACGCCCAGCGTCGAGCACTTCCCAAAGCAAGGCCGCAGCCTGGTGGTGATTGATCCGATCGACGGCACTCTGCGCTTCTACCTGGAAGGGCGCGGACCGTACGCCGTGATCCTGGGGCTGGCCACCGACGACGTCTACCAGGCCTCTCTGCTGGCGCTGCCTCGGGAGGGATGTTTCTTTCAGGCGATTCGCGCTGGGGGCGCGCTGGGGGTCTGGGAGCAGGGCCGCTTCGAGCCAGTCCAGGCCACGGCCGACGGACGCCGGGTCTATGTGTCACACGACCTGCCGCAGCCCGCCGTGAAGGTGCTGCGGGATGCGGGCCTCGAGGTGGCTCCAGCCTGCGGTGGGGCGATCTCGGTGGCGCCGCTGCTGCCCGGCGTTTGCGCGGGATTGCGCTGGGTCGGTGGCGGTACGGTCAGCATCCGCGGCCGGGTCGGCGCGTTGATCTCGTCCGAGGCGGGTGCCCTGGTACGCGGCGAGAACGGCGAACCGTTTCCCGACGACATTCGCGAGCCGGCCCGCGCGCTGCTACTCGCCGCAGACGAAGCGGATCTGGTCACGCTGGAAAAAGCCGCCGCAGCAGCCGCTGCGGCGGCCTGATCCCGTTGGCGAACTACATGCCGTCGTAGTTCGGACCCTCGCCGCCTTGCGGCGGTGTCCACGTGATGATCTGGTACGGGTCGGCGATGTCGCAGGTCTTGCAGTGGACACAATTCTCGTGGTGGATGAAGAGCTTCTTCCGCCCCGGGTTCTCGGTGTCGTCCACCATTTCGTAGACGGCGGCCGGGCAGAAGCTCTCGCAGGGATTGCCGTACTCCTCAGCGCAGGTGGTGCTGCAGAGGTCCAGATCGGCCACCACCAGGTGCGAGGGCTGGTCGACTTCGTGGGCGGCGCCGCTGAAGCCCACCAGGTGCTCCTTGCTGAAGGTGAGCTTGTTGTCGAAGTCGAACTCTTTCTTCTTGCGCTCCTTGGCCGGCAGCTCTTCGAGCCGCTTCATGTGGGTGTGGCCCGCATCAATGCTCATGTTGTCCATCATGCCGCGACCGCCCGTGATCATGCGGGCCGGTTCGTTCAGGCCGAAGAAGAGCATGCCCTTCTGCACCGATGGGGCGAAGTTGCGCGCCTGGTAGTGCTCGTTGTAGGCCCAGCTTTTGCGGAAGCGCTCGGTGTAGCCACCCAGTGTCTTGGCACTGAAATCCTGCTTGTCGAGTGCGTCCACGAGGGTCTCGGCCGCCAGCATGCCCGTCTTGATGGCCATGTGGATGCCAGACAGGTTCTGGGCGTTGCACATGCTGGCCGCATCGCCGATCAGCAGCACCCCGTCGTGGTAGAGCTTGGGTTGGGAGTAGAGGCCGCCGGTCGGAATGCACTTGGCCCCGTACTTCACGAGCTCGGCCCCGTCGAGGAGATCGCGCATGAACGGCGTCGTCTTGAATTTCTGGGCCTCCAGGTGCGGGTCGCAGTTTGGATTCTCGTTCTCGAGCAGCGTGACGAAGCCGTAGGAGACGAGGTTGTCCTGCATGTCATAGAGCCACATGCCATGGAAGCCGTTCAGGATTTCCGGGAACTGCATGCCGTGGACCACGCGACCCGGCTTGTGCTTCTTCGGGTCGATGCGCCAGATCTCCTTGACGCCGGTCTCGTAGGTCGGCGGGTTCTGGCCACGGAGATCGAAGTCGTCGATCAGCCGTTCGGCGAGCGAGCCGCGCACGCCCTCACCGAGCACGGTGACCTTGGCAAAGATGTCCATGCCGGGCTGAAACGTCGCCTTCGGCTTGCCGTTCTTGTCGACGCCCATGTCGCCCATGCGCACGCCGACGACGCGGTTGCCTTCGATCAGCAGCTTGTCGCCCGCGAAGCCCGGGTAGATCTCGACGCCCGCGGCCTCGGCGCGTTCCCCCATCCATTTCGCGACCTTGTTCAGGGACACCACGTGGTAGCCCTTCTTCCGGAAGTTGGGCGGCACTGGCAGCTTGATCTTTCCCTTGGGATGGAAGATCCAGAAGCCGGCATAGTTGCAGATGTACTCGGTGGGGAAGCCCTGCTCCTGGAAGTCGGGCACAAGCTCCGAGATGGCCTTCGGGTTCATGCACGCGCCCGACAGCATGTGATCGCCGATCTCTGCGCTCTTCTCGAGCACCAGGATGGTCGGAGGCTCGATGAGCTGGCGCCCCGCCGCTTCGGCCGCCTTGTTGTGGTTCTCGATCTCGTTCATCAGGTGGATGGCGGAAGCCAGGCTGGCCGGGCCGGCGCCGACGAAGAGAACGTCGACTTCCATGCTCTCGCGTTCGATTTCGTTCATGTTTCGGGAGTCTCCTCTCGTCTGCAGGGGAAAAGCCTGAGACGAGGCGCTCTCCGAGCGGGGCAGGCCGGATGGGCGTGTACCCAGGATGCCGAAGGATAGCGGAACCGGCTGGCCTTCAGATCCCCCCGGGATGAATGGGTCCGGCTGCCGCTGGTTCGCAAGGGACCGCTTCTGCTAGGAATCTTCGTTGTCGACCAGCAGGCGGCGGAACATCCAGAAGATCAACAACGCGATGATCATCATGGCGCCCGCGATCATGAACGGGGCTCCCGGAGACCAGTGGGTCATGATCAGGCCACCCAGCATGGGGCCCACGATGCGCCCCGTCGTGCCCATCGCCTGACTCTGTCCCAGCAGCTCTCCGGCATTTTCTGCCTCGCAGGCCTTGGAGTACAGGCTCGTAAACGAAGGGAAGGTGATGCCGTTGCCGAATGCGATCACGGCGCCGACCGGGTAGAACCAACCGAAGGTCGGGACCACGGCCAGCGCGCCGAGTCCGAGCCCCATGGTGACGAGACCGATCGCCACCAATCGTTCCTCACCCATCTGATTGGCCAGGCGTCCGAGCAGGCCGCCCTGGGTGAGGGTGAGGATGGCGCCGATCCACATGAAAAGAAGTCCCACTTCGAAGGGTCCCTTCCCGAACTGCTTTCCCGCATAGAGCGTGATCAACGCTTCGAGAACCGCAAAGGCGGTGAAGATATGGAAGAAGAGATAGAGGTAGAGACCGATCCGCTTCTCGTGCACGAGCGTAAAGAGTCGGATCGGCGTCGGAACCAGTGATGCACGCAGATCGGCCCAGTTGGCGTCCTGCTTCCGGGGCGCGCGCGATTCCGGGAGGTGCCACCACGCGACGACGAAGTTGAGGGCTGCCAGCGCTGCAACCGTGTAGAACGGGGCCTTTGGATCGATCTGAAACGTCAGGCCTCCGATCATGGGGCCCAGCACCATGCCGGCGCCGAAGGCCGCGCCGATGATGCCCATGCCGCGGGTCCGCTCAGCATGCGAGGTCACGTCGGTCACGATGGCTTGGGCGGTTCCAATGCTGGCTGCGAAGAAGCCCGCCAATATCCGGGCGAAATAGATCATTTCGATCGAGTCGGCGAAGGCGAGTACGATGAATGAGAAGACGGTTCCGAACAGGGAAAAGAGGATGACCGGCCGGCGTCCGATCCGGTCCGAGACCCAGCCCCAGACCGGTAGGAACAGCAGTTGGGCCAGGGCATAGACCGTGAGGATGGCGGCGACTTCCAGGTCCGAGGCGCCGAGCTTCTCGGCGTAGAGGGGCAGCACTGGGATCAACACCGTAAACCCGATGAAGTCGATCAGGATCGTGGCAAAGACCACGACCAGGACGGTGCGCGACATCAGCGCGTTG
>SMWR01000168.1 GCA_004356735.1 Deltaproteobacteria bacterium | reverse complement strand
TCGGCTCCCTTGATCCGTACCGCGACCTCGACTGCAACCAGCAACAGCGTCACCGGAAGTCCAACGACGCCAACTGCTGCAACGCCCGTTGCATGAGCCGCCCTCAGCTCCTCGAGGACGACTCGTTCAGGAAGCAGCGGCTTCGCCCGTCGCCCACGGCGTAGAGTTCGGGCGCCTCGCGGGAGCAGCGCTCAAACACCTCTGGACAGCGCGTGTGGAAGCGGCAGCCCGGCGGCGGATTCGCCGGAGAAGGCACGTCGCCCATGACGCTGGCCGTCACCCCTCGGCGCGCGGGATCGACCGACGGCACGGCCGCGAGAAGCCCACGGGTGTACGGATGGTTCGGCGCATCGAAGATCCGTTCGGTCTCGCCTTCTTCGACGATCTGTCCCAGGTACATCACGGCCACCCGGTCGGCCAGGTAGCGCACCACACCGAGGTCGTGGGTGATGAAGAGATAGGCGAGTCCCAGATCGTCCTGGAGGTCCCGCAAGAGGTTCAGGATCTGGGCCTGGATCGAGACGTCGAGAGCCGAGGTCGCCTCGTCGCAGATCACGAGCTTCGGTTCGACGGCCAGCGCTCGGGCAATGCAGATGCGCTGGCGTTGGCCGCCCGAAAACTCGTGCGGGTAGCGATTCATCTGGTCGGGATCGAGTTGGACGCGGCGCAGGATCGCGGCCACCCGCTCAGTGCGTTCGGCGTCGTTCTCACCGATGCCGAACGCCTCCATGCCCTCGGCGATCACATCGCGGATGCGCATGCGGGGATCGAGAGAGCCCATGGGATCCTGGAAAATGATCTGGATCTCCTGCCGATAAGCATGGAGTCGATCCCGGGAGAGCGAGAAGAGGTCGACACCATCGTAGTACATGGCACCCGAGCGCGGCTCCACCAACCGCAACATCGAGAGCGCCACCGTCGACTTGCCGCAGCCCGACTCACCGACCAGGGCCACGGTCTGGCCCACGGGAATCGTGAGATCGATCCCGTCCACGGCACGCACCCAGCCGGTCGTCCTCTGAAAGAGTCCCCGCTTGATCGGGAACCAGGTGGTCAGCCCCTCGAGTCTCACCAAGGGACGGCTCACGACACCTCCTCGGCGACCACATGGCAGCGGGTCGTGTGGCTGGGCGAGAGCGTCGTATCCCCCGGCACCTCTCTGCGGCAAAGGTCCAACACTTTCGTGCAGCGTGTCGAGAAGCGGCAACCGGCCGGCCAGTCGCGCGGCTGGGGAACCACGCCCGCGATCTCATCGAGTCGCTCTCCGCGTCGGCCGAGCGACGGAACCGAACGAAGCAGACCCTGGGTGTACGGATGACGGGCGTTCGCCAAGATGTCGATACGGGTTCCCGCTTCGACGATGCGGCCGGCGTACATCACGGCGATCCGGTCGGCCAGCTCGTTCACCACGCCCAGGTCGTGGGTGATGAGCAAGATGCCGGTGTCGAGCTCGCTCTGGAGCTCGCGCATGAGCATCAGGATCTGGGCCTGGATCGTGACATCGAGCGCGGTCGTAGGCTCGTCGGCGATCAGGAGCTTGGGACGCAGGGCCAGGGCCATGGCGATCATTACGCGCTGCTTGAGACCGCCCGAGAGCTCATGGGGATAGGCGTTGAAGCGGGCTGCCGCGTCCGGGATTTGTACCCGTTCGAAGAGCGAAACCGTGCGCTCACGCGCCGCAGCCGCACTGATCGATTCGTGCAGCCGAATCGCCTCGACGACCTGGCGCCCGACCTTCTGAACGGGGTTGAGGCTCGTCATCGGCTCCTGGAAGATCATGGCGACCTCGCCGCCCCGAACCCGACGCATCTCGGTCACCGACAGCTCGAGCAGATCGCGACCGCACAGGATGATCTGGCCCGAGTCGATGTGACCGGGTCGCGGAATCAATCGCATGATCGAGAACGCCGTCACCGACTTTCCGCAGCCCGATTCGCCGACGAGCGCCAACACCTCTCCGGGTGCCACCTCGAGGCTCACGCCGTCGACCACGGGAACCCGCTGCCCGTCGATGGGAAACGAGGTCTCCAGATTGCGGACGGACAGGACCGGCTCGCTCACGCGTCCTCCCGCAGCGTCTTCGGGTCGAGAACGTCGCGCACTGCGTCGCCCACGAAGTTCACGGCCAGGATCAGCCCGAACAACGCGATCGATGCCGCCGCCAGGTTCCACCAGATGATCGGGTCACGGGACAGCTCATCCCGCGCCATGTCGATCATCTGCCCCCAGGAACCATCAATGCCGATTCCGAGCCACGCCAGGATCGCCTCGGACAGGACCAGGCCCGAGAACAGCAAGACGAACGTGATGACCACCAGGTGCATCAGATTCGGCACGATGTGGCGCCAGATGATCTTGAACTCCGAGACCCCCAGCGCACGGGCGGCCTGGACGTATTCGAGCTCGCGAAGCTTGAATGTCTCGCCGCGCACGACGCGGGAGAAGCCGACCCAGCTGGTGATGCCCATGGCGATGCAGACCTGTAATGCGCCATGGCCCAGCACCATGATGAGCGCGATCAGCAGCAACAGGCCCGGAATCGACGAGAGAACCGAGATCACGAAAAAGACCGCGTCGTCGACGCGTCCACCGAAGTAGCCGGCCGAAATCCCGAAGAAGAGCGCCAGCGGAATCACGATCAGGCTGGTGAAGCCTCCGATCAGCAGCGCAATCCGGGCGCCCTTCAGCGCAAGGTGCAACACGTCGCGCCCCCGGATGTCGGTGCCCATCGGGTGCAGGCCCGGAAACGTCAATTCGTTGCCGCCGTAGAACTCCCGATCGGCCAGCGGGGCCGAGTAGCTGCGCTCCTGGAAATCACAACGAAAGGCACGATCGATCACCGAGCGCGGCTTGTGCTGAGAGAGTCCCGCGCAATCCGGATCATCGGATTTCCACGAGACGGCGTCTGCCAATGCGAGCACCGAATAGAACGCGACGACGCTACAGGCGAGCGGCCGCCGCTTCACCACCTGTCGACCCGCATCACGCCACAGGTCGCTGCGACGCGCTCGAAGCCACGCAACTACAGCACCCGAAACGAGCACGGCCACGACCAGGTTCTGCCAGTGGTGGGCGTCCATCTCAGTCGAGCCTCACCCGCGGATCGGCGAGCGTGTAGCTGATGTCGGTCGCGATCTGGCCTCCGATGAAGAGCAGCGAGCTGATGAACACCATCACGCGCAGGGTCGAGAAGTCGTTTCCCTGGATGGCGTCGACCATCATCGAGCCCAGACCCGGGATCCCGAAGAACGATTCGAGCAGCAGCGATCCCATGAAGAGGAACGGAATGCTCACCACCACACGTGTGAGAATCGGGATCATCGCGTTGCGCAGCACGTGCGCACCCATTACGCGACCGTCACCACAACCCTTGGCCCGCGCGGTTCGCACGTAGTCGCGGCTCGTTTCCTCGATGAACACCGTGCGATAGAACCGGACGCTCTCTCCCAGACCACTCAGCAGCCCAATCGCCCAGGGAAGCGCCATGAAGCGCGCGATCAGGGCGGGGTCGGGATCGAACCCCGAGATCGGAAACCAGCGCAACAGCTTTCCGATCAGATACTGGCCGCCGATGATGTAGAGCAGCACAGACACGCTCATGGCGAGCACCGCGATCACCACCCCCATGCGGTCGATGTAGGTGTCGCGGAAGTAGGCGACAAAGAGTGCGAACACGATCCCGAGCGTGATGCCCGTGAAAAAGAGCGGCAGCGTCAGCACCAGGCTGGGAATCATGCGCTTACGGATCTGTGGAGCGATCAACGAGTCGTCGGCGTCACTGGTTCCGAAATTGAAGGTCAGCATGCTGTGGTAGTGGTTGTAGAGCTGAGACTCTTTGGGATCGCTCCAGCTCCAAGCCGGCTTGTCGTAGCCGTGCTTCACGACCCAATCGTGGATGGCCTGCGGCGGCGCCTTCTCGCCCAACGAGCGGCGTGCCATCTCGTCGGGTGTGGCGTACAGGAAGAAGAGAAAGAAGAGCAGCGCCAACACGCCGAGGACGGTCACGAACCCATAGGCCATTCTCCGGATCACGTACGCCAGCATCTACTGTCGCTCCCGCAAGAAAGTCAGGATGCCCGGAATCACGATGGCGATGCCGATGCCCGTGACCGCCCAGGCCGGCCATACGATCGGGTCGTTCCACTCGACACGCTGCGCCGCCCGAAGCCCGGCGTCGATGTCCATGTACTTCGCCTGGGGAAGACTCAGGCCCGCCGGCTTCAGGTTCTTCAGCCAGCCGTGATAGAGAGCGTAGCTCTCGCTGTGGAGCAGCTCGATCCAGGGTCTCTCCCGCTCCAGGATCTCGCGCATTTCGCGAATCAGGGCGATGCGTCGGACATCGTTGGGCCGGTCCTTCATCTCCAGGAAGAGCTCGTTGAAGCGAGGGTGATCGAAGTTGGCGGTGTTGGGCCCCAGACTCGTGGCTTGGGCCATGGGACCCCAGAGCAGGAACAGGAAGTTCTCGGGGTCCGGGTAGTCGGCGATCCAGCCCCAGGTAAAAATCTGGTAGGAGCCCTTCTTCACCTTCTCGCGGAACTGGTTGTAGTTGGTGGCCGCCAGCTCGACGTCGAGCCCGAGCTCGGCCCAGGCATCGATGAAGAAACCGTAGGTGACGCGGGTCCGGGTGCTCGCATCGCCGATGTCGAAGGTCAAGTGGAGCGGCTCACCGGTTTCCGGGTCGATACCACCTGTGTAGCCCGCCTCTTCGAGCAGCTTCCGGGCGGCATCGAGATCGGGGGTCCGGTACGGGTTGCGATAGTCGGGGTCGTAGCCAAAGAGTCCGGGCGGAATTGGCGTCTGGGCCAGAATGCCACGGCCGTTGATGAAGATGCGCTTGTATTCTTCGGCATCGACGGCCAGGCTCATGGCCTGCCGCAGCTTGCGCGCCTTGTCGCCGCCCGGCGTCCCCACCACAGCATCGTTCATGTTGAAGCCCAGGTAGCTGATGGCGGGGTCCACCGACTTCTCGAGGCGCATCCCGCGCGCCTTCATCTCGGAGGACAGGCGGCCTTGCTGGACCACCTTGTCGAAGCTCTCCCGGATGATCCCAGCGGCATCGTAATAGCCCTGCAAGAACTTGTTGAAGTAGGGAATGCTCTCCTTCTCGATCCGGTATTCGATCCGATCGAGCAAGGGCAGCGAGCGCCCGACATAGTCCGGGTCGAGCAGTCCCGCCGCCGCGTCCCCGGGCTCGCCAGACGAGGGATAGACCGTGCCCGGTGCCTTCCACTCCGGGTGGCGCACGCCATACCAGTTCTCGTTGCGCACCATGACGATCCGGAAGAAGCGATCGTACTCGGCGATCTTGAAGGGACCGGAGCTCACCGGATGATCCCGAAAGAAGTCGCGCCCTTCCTTGCCGTCGTAATAGACGACGGCCTCCCAGGGAACGGGCGCCGTGAAGGGCATGGCGAACCAGTAGAGGAGCTGGGGGTAGACCTCGCTCAGCACCAACTCGAGGCCCGTGTCCCCGTCGACGCGAATTCCCTCGATCGGCCCGGCGCGTCGGTATTGCAGGTCGATGCGTAGCTCCGCGAAGCCTTCCTCGGACTCCCGAAGCTGCTTCAACCGTTCCCGGAATTGCGAAAAGCCATCGAGCTTGCTGAAGGTCTGGACGACCTGGCTGGGGATCTCGGGGTCACCGATCCGCATCAACTGGAACGCGAAGTCGGACGCCAGGATTTCCCGGGTCCTGCGACCCACTTCCCCGAGTTCGAAGCACGGATCATCCTGGAAGAGCATTCCCGGTCGAACGTCGAAGCGGTACGCAACCCGGCCATCGCCGAGAGGACGAGCCTCGGGGACCGCCTGGGCCAGCCCCGGCATGAGGGTGTAGGGCCTCTTGAGATAGTGATATTCGAGCAGGGTCTCGTAGACATTGGCCGTGATCTTGTGCTCGAGCGAGCTGTAGGTGACGGCCGGGTCGAGGGTCTTGGGCGCACTGGGGAGCGCGCCATAGCGGACCTTCACGGTATCGTCGGCGCCGGGATAGGGATTGTTCGAACAGCTGAGGAGCAGCGCGGAGCTGGCGATCCAGGCGACCCAGGCCAGGCGCACCCGGCGAATCCTCATCCTCCCTCCCCTGGCACGGAGCCGGACACGGCCGGCGCACGCAGACGGAAGATATCGGGTTGGAGCGGCGGATTCAGCTCGACATCGTGCAGCTCCAGCTCGGCATGGGTTCCGCCCGCGTTGACGTCGAGGACCACCCTGTGGGCGAAAGGCGTCCCGTCCACCGGCTTGTAGTCGTCGAAGGTCGCCTGCCAGCGTCGCTGGCCTCCGATCTCGAACACCTCGAGTCGTACCAAGCGGCCCTCTGCATCGAAGACAGCCCGGCGCCGCAGGTTTCCGTCTCCATCCCGGAACTCGAGACGCACCTGGCCCGCAGCGTCGGCCCAGGCGGCGGCCGTGACCAGGGAGGGGTCGGGCGCGGGAACGCC
>SMWR01000167.1 GCA_004356735.1 Deltaproteobacteria bacterium | reverse complement strand
GTTCTCTCCAGGCCGTCAATCACCGGGTCTGGCGGGTCATTATCCGACGCAGTGGGTGAGAAGACTACCCAATATTCTCCGAGGTCCGGTAGCCTCATCCATGGCCGGGAATCCGCCACGGCTCCCCTGAGCGCGCGTGGAATCGCCAGGCACCGAGCGGCATCGACCCCCGAGGACGTCACTCGCCGATATCGCAGAAGACTTCGCAGCAGAGGACGCCCGCCCCGTGCCCTCAAGTGCCCCGCGTCGCAGCGGAGCGACGCCGACCCGCCACCGCTTCGCCACCCGAGACGGAGAACCATGACGAGCCATTCTGATTCGATCGAGACGACACGGGCACCGGAGGGCCCCGGCTTCGACCCTGACGCACTGCGAAAGAAGTACCGCGAGGAGCGGGAAAAGCGGATTCGTCAAGACGGAAACGAACAGTACGTCGAGGTCAAAGGCGAGTTCGCCCACTACCTCGACGATCCGTACGTCGATCCCGGCTTCACGCGAGACCCGCTGACGGATCAGGTCGACGTGGTCGTCATCGGAGGAGGCTTCGGGGGATTGCTGGCCGGGGCGCGCCTGCGCGAGGCCGGGGTCGAGGACATCCGCGTGATCGAGAAGGGCGGCGACTTCGGCGGCACCTGGTATTGGAACCGCTACCCGGGAGCGCAGTGCGACATCGAAGCCTACGTCTACCTGCCGCTACTCGAAGAGCTCGAATTCGTACCCAAGGAGAAGTACACGCGAGCGCCCGAAATCCTGGCCCACAGCCGCGCGATCGGCGAGAAGTACGACCTCTACCGCAACGCCTGCTTCCAGACGGAAGTCACCGAGATGCGATGGGACGAAGACAGCGCCCGCTGGATCGTCTCGACGAACCGGGGAGACGCGATCAAGGCTCGCTTCGTGTGCATGGCGAACGGCCCCCTCAACCGACCCAAGCTCCCTGGAATCCCGGGAGTCGACCGCTTCAAGGGCCACACCTTTCACACCAGCCGCTGGGACTACGCGTACACCGGCGGAGATACGGAAGGCAATCTGACGAAACTTCGAGGCAAGCGCGTCGGGATCATCGGCACCGGTGCGACGGCCGTGCAGTGCGTTCCCCACGTCGGACAGACGGCCGAACATCTCTACGTCTTCCAGCGAACCCCGTCCTCGATCGATGTCCGAAACAATCGCCCCACCGATCCGGAGTGGGCAAACACCCTCGAGCCCGGCTGGCATCAGCAGCGGATGGACAACTTCAACATCCTCGTTTCAGGCGGCTTCCAGGAAGTGGACCTCGTCAATGACGGCTGGACCGACATCATTCGCAAGCTGCTGGTCATGGTGCAGTCGGACGAAAACAAGGACCTGTCGCCGGAAGGGCTGGCACGCAGCATGGAGATGGCGGACTTCGAGAAGATGGAGGAGATCCGGGCCCGGGTGGCCTCCATCGTGGAGGATCCCGACGCCGCGGAAGCCCTCAAACCCTACTACCGCCAGTTCTGCAAGCGTCCATGCTTCCACGACGACTATCTCCAGACGTTCAATCGGCCCAACGTCAGCCTGGTGAACAGCTACGGGCGCGGCGTCGAACGGATCACGGAGAAAGGCGTCGTGGTCGATGGCCAGGAGTACGAGCTGGATTGCCTGATCTTCGCGACCGGCTTCGAGGTCGGGACGGACTACGCGCGCCGTGCCGGCTGCCGGCTGATCGGGCGGAGCGGCATCAGCCTGACCGAGAAGTGGGCCGATGGCATCCGCACCCTGCACGGAATGCACAGCCGCGGCTTCCCGAATTGCTTCATCATGTCCAACGCGCAGGCCGGCTTCACCGCGAACTTCCCACACCTGCTGAACGAGCAGAGCCAGCATCTCTCCTACATCATCAAGCACGCCCTCGACCATGAGATCAAGACGATCGAGGTCACGGAAGAGGCCGAGCAGGAGTGGGTCGACACCGTCATCAAGCTCGCGCGACTCGGAGAGAGTTTCTTCGCGGACTGCACGCCCGGCTACTACAACAACGAGGGCAAGCTCGGCGAGCGAAGCCGCCAGAACGGTTTCTACGGGGGCGGATCGGTGCAGTTCTTCAAGATCCTGGAGGAGTGGCGTGCCGAGGGCGGTCTGAAGGGCTTGGCGCTCCGCTAGCCGAATGAGCCTCGGAGAAGGCAAGCACCCTGGGACCGCGGGGCGGCGAGAGTCCGGCGACTCGTGGCAGGACCGCTAGGCGGGGACCGTCGTCGCGAAGAGTTCCCGGTAGCCAGTCGGGAACTCCGTCTGTTCGAAGACACCCTTGGACTCGAGGAAGCGGTGGAATGCGGGGAGATTGTAGCAGGGAACGTTCGCCTGGATGTGGTGCTCGAGGTGGTAGTTGAGGTGGAACGGTGCGACGAAGGGCTGTTCCCACCAGCGAACGAGTGTCGTGCGCGTGTTCTTCCGGGGGTCGAGGTCGTAGCGGTCGGGGACCGCACCGTGCTCGGCCACCTGCCGCAGTCGGGCGATCAGCATGTAGGTGGTCAGAAACGCGACAGGCCACATCAGATACAGGAGGCCCTCGCCAAACGCGAAGAGCACGGCGAACAGGGCAGCATTCATGATGACGTGACCGAGCAGGGCATTGCCGTTCCAGGGCGCCTGCTTCAGGTCGGCCCGTCCCCGTTGCCAGGTGGCACGCAGGACCTTCCAGCCGGTCTGCCCCGTCAGATCGCGGATGATCTTGCGGCGAAAGCTCTGCTTCGTGATCGGATAGGCCTGGTAGTTCGGCAGGTCGGGGTCATTGCGGGTGCCGGCGAAGGCGTGGTGCTTCAGATGGCCGGAGGCATAGCGGGGCAGATCGGAGAGGATGAGGTAGGCGCACAGCCACTGGCCGATGACGTCGTTGGCCCGGTCGTTCGCAAACAGCGCCCGGTGTCCGCAGTCGTGCATCAGGGCGGCGAACCCGAGCTGACGCCCGCCCAGCAGGGCGATTGCGGCGAGAATCGTGAGCGGGTGGGTCCAGATGGCGACGCCGCAGAAGATCGCTGCGACGCACGCCCAGTTGAAAGCGACGTAGCCGATCGCCTTCCAGTTGCTCCGCTCGGTGAAGAGAGCGATCTCTTCTCGAGTCGCGACGTCCATGGTCTTCATCTCGTTCTCCTCGTTTCCCCTGTCGGCCTCTCGGGTCCGATGGTTCAATCCGTTGACTCGTCGACTCGTCGATTCGTCGACCCGTCAGGCTGGACCGGATGCCGCAGCGAGTCCGCCGACGTTTGAAGGACTTCTTTCGAGCTCGACCGACTCCCCCGCCCAGGCCTTCCAGCAGCGGCGCCCGAGGCGGTCGTAGCGCCGCATCTCGTCGACCAGCGCACGCCGGGCGTCGGTGTCGACGATCGGCGCGGGAAGCAGCGGGTCGAGGACGATTCGGCGCACGGCTTCACCCCCCAGCCGAAACGACTCGGCCATGGCCTCCTCCGTCGGCAGCGAGGAGAGTCGCTCAGCGCTCGCCGCCAGCCGTGCCTGGAGTGCCGCATGGCCCGCCTCGAGGGCCGACACATCCCACAGCGAACGCGCGCGCGCATCGGTATCGGGGTCAAGGGCTGACAGCTTGAAGACGATGGGGGCAGGCGTGTAGCCCAGCGCCGCAAGACGCTGGCGGACCGCGGGGACGCCGCCCACGAGGTTGTCGGGCCGAACCCGGAGCGCCGCGCTCAGGGACTCGAAGCCCAGCAACTGCAGGGCCCGCGCGCGCTTGCGCGAACCCTTTCGGTCGCCGCGGGGCAGGCCACTGGTCTCCACAGCGACCCAGGAGCCGTCCCATGCGCCGACGCTTGGCTCGATCGAGCGCCAGGATCGGACCTCGCGGTTGACCGGCTCGGCGGCGGTGCTGAGCCGGTAGAGCCCACGCTGGTCGGACTCCACCAGCCCCCGGGCGCGCAGCCTCGCGAGCGCGACGCGCAGGCTGTTCTCACCGATTCCGAGAGCGGCCGCTGCCCGGACCAGGGCTCCGACGGCGACCGGATATCGGGGCGGCATCGTCGACAGCAGGTCGATCGCGACGCTCTTGGCGGAAACGCGGAAGTCGGGCAGTTGGTACGGCGAGCGGGGCATGGTGTCAGTCCCCGTTATTACACTATTCGGACAGATATCGCAATTCTTGAAATATTCCCTCGCCCCTCCCTGGACCGGCTCGCGCCCGCTTTCGCGCGAGCCGGCGTCACGACGATTGGGTGGCCCCGGAGCCGACCTCCGCGAAGGCGGCGATCACGCAGTCCGCAATCCGGTCGGCTTCTTCAAGCGTCGTGCAGAGCGGCGGGGCGAGCGCAACGCACTCCCAGAGCGCCCGCGCGATCAGACCGTTGTCGAAGCAGTGCCGAGCGATCTTCGCCGGGTAGGAGGACGGCTTGCCTCCGACGGGCTGCTTCGTCCCGGGCTGCGTGCACTCGATCGCAACCAGCATCCCGATGCCCCGTACCTCTGCGACGACGGGATGCGACGCCAGACCCTTCGCGAGCCGCTCCCGCAGGTAGTTGCCCGTGGTGCGCGCGTTGTCGACGAGCCCTTCGCGCTCGATGATGTCCAGATTCGCCATCGCGGCCGCACACGAAGCGGGATGGTTGCTGTACGTGAAACCGAACATGAACGGCAGGCCGCGCGGACTGTCGTCGCGGATCGTCGCATACACATCCTCCGTCAGCGCGATTCCGCCGAGCGGGAGATACCCGCTCGTGATTCCCTTTGCAAAGCTCACGATGTCAGGCCGGACGTCCCAGTGTTCCATCCCGAACCAGCGGCCAGTGCGACCGAAGCCGGTGATCACTTCATCGAGGATCAGCAGGACGTCGTACTCGCGGCAGATCTCCTGGAGCCTGTCGAAATAGCCTTCGGGCGGAACGATGATGCCACCGGTGCCCATCACCGGCTCGACGATCAGCGCCGCGACCGTCTCCGGTCCCTCGCGGACGATGATCTCCGCGACATCCTCCGCACACGCGAGTCCGCAGCTGGGAAAGCTCTTGTCGAAGTCGCAGCGGAAGCAGTAGGGCGCGGCCGTCTCGATGTGTGCGGGGTCGAGAGAGGTCAGAGCGTGGTATGCGGGCAGCCGTGTCGCCGAGCCGGCAGCCCGGGTGATGCCGTGAAACGCGTGGCGCCGCGAGAGGATCTTCGTGCGCTCGGGCCGTCCCCTCAGCGCCTGGACCATGCGCGCCACGCGGAACGCGGCTTCGTTCGCATCGGACCCGCCGGTCGTGAACAACAGATGCGAGAGCTCACGATCCGCAGGCAGCAGCCCGACGACGCGCTCCGCCAGGCGAATGGCGCTCTCCGTCGAAAAGTCCCAGAAGGACGGGTAGTAGGCGACCTTCCGCATCTGCTCGGCCACGGCGTCGGCAATCTCGCTGCGACCGTGGCCGACGTTGATGTTGAACAGACCGGACAAGCCATCGATCACGCGGCGGCCATCGGCAAGCTCGAGCTCGATCCCCTGCCCGCCCACGACGATGCGCGGCCCCTTCACCTCGTGCTTCCGAAACTCGCTGACTGGATGGATGAGGTGCGCCTTGTCCAGCTCGATGAGTCTGTCGAGATCGATGGCGTCGGAGCGGGCCATGGCATCCTCCTCGGTCGAGCGCGGATGCTGGATTCTACACCGGCCGGGTGCGCTCGGCGCGATGCGCCCTCAATCGCAGCTCGGCGACTGCGGCAGCTCGCAGTCCAACGGACCGCGGTGCACCCAAGCTGGCCTTGGCCTGCTGCGGCTGCCGCCGGTCCCCGGCTCCAGCAGCAACACTGCCCAGGATCTGGTTGACGAGCCGAGGGGAGGCATCTGCACGCCCGGCCAGCCACAGAAGCGACCGATCCGCCGGTAGCAGCGATCGGTTCAAGACAGCGAGCGCTTGGCTTAGAAAGGAACGTCCTTGCGCTATTCTCCGTCACAAGCACTTGCGTCGAGGCGCGCGTCGAGGGTAAGGCCCGCGGAGCCGCAGCACGCGCCACATCCACTGGATCGCACAGGCAGCATGAAGACCGTCATCAACAAAACGCGAAAGCCGCTCCGAATCCCCCTGCCGGGCGGCAAGGCGCTGTTTCTCGGCATCACCCAAGAGGCGAAAATTCGCGACGATGCCCTGGAGCACGCGCCCGTGAAAAAGTTGCTCGAGATCGGCGATATCGAGGTTTTCGACGGGCCGAGCCCGAAGCATGGCAGCGCGGGAGGCGGGGGGATGCACCGCAACGAAGGCGGCCAGCGCTTTGGCGGAAAGGGCAAGATGCAGACGGGGGATCGTTGAGATCCTCCGAGGCTGCCGCACTCCATCGAGACCGACGAACGACGAG
>SMWR01000166.1 GCA_004356735.1 Deltaproteobacteria bacterium | reverse complement strand
TGGTCGATGGCCTGGTCGAGCGCGGCGCCCGGATCGAGAGTCCCCGAGGACCCGGTGAAGCCTCCGGAATCGTTGCCTTCAATCTCCCGAACGAAGCACCGGACCGGACCGTGGCACGCCTGCGGGCCGCCGGAGTCTTCGTCGTCGCTCGCAGAGGACGAGTGCGCGCTTCCCCCCACTTCTACAACGACTCGAGCGACCTAGGGCGTCTGCTGGAGGCGCTCTGAGCTCTTCTGCGGCGGCGCGACGTCCTTCCGCGGCAGATCGCGCACCGGCTGAAGCTGTTCGTTCAGCAAAACGTCGGGCGGCGCATAGCGCCGGGCCTTCTCGAACGCCGCAAGCCCCCCAGCCACGTCGCCACTGCGGGTCAGCCAGGTACCGCGATATCCGTAGAACTCGAACCGCACATGGCTCAGGGACAGGCCCCACAGCAACAGCACAGCGGCAACACCGGCGGCGAAGATCGGATCGCTCGGCTTCGAACCCCTGTTGCGACCGGCCGCGAGCCCACCCGCCACCACGACCCCGGCGGCGGCGAGCCCGCACGCGCCGAAACTCCCCGGCAGGTCTGCCGCGAGGCCTACCCCGAGCAGCAGGACGGCGGCGACGCCGGAGAGACCGAGGATTCCGGCCCGCCCGGACACGAAGGATCCGACGGCGGCCAGCAGGGCATCCACGGGCCAGCGTACGGCGCCGGCCACAGCCACCACCACGCGGGTGGGCAGGAAGAACACGAAGGCGAGCAACAGCATGTAGTAGCTGAACATGCCGATCTTGAGCCCAAAGAATTCGATCCCACCGTGCAGCCCCACGGCCGCCACCAAAGCGAGCCAGCAGAGGTTGCGCGTCCGCGAATCGCTGTGTCCTCGAGTCGCCACCGCGAACAGGTAGGCGCCGGACATGAAGAGCTCGAGCGGAATCACCTGGGTCGCCAAGACCGACCAGAAGGCGTCGGGACCGACGCCGAGGCCTGCGAAGAATTCCTCGAGAGGAGCCAGGTTGCCGTGGACACGATCGATCCGTCTCATCGTATCGCCGCGAAGCCAGACGGCGTCCATCTTGGCGATGGCCGTGAAGAAATAGAGCACGGCCACGGTCGTGCCCAGCAGGGCGTACCCGCGGCCCGCGACGCGGCGCGATGCAGGCACGGTGCGATCGACCTTGGGAAAGAAGATCAGGCAGAAAAGGATCAGCGAGATGAAATAGTGGTGCTGGTAGGTGTCGAGCTGACTCTGCATCCAGCCGTAGCTGAACAGGCCGCACAACGTGATCGCTCTCCATCGGCTGACGCCGGCCAGCGCCATCACGACGGCCACGATGCCCGCCAGCAGCAGCAGGCCGATGTACGAAGCGGAGGACGGCAGCGGCTGGATCGCGTCCAGCCAGGCGAAGTGGGCAACGTTGAAGCCGGCCTCGCCATACGCGAAGCCACGCCAGGACATGACGAAGCAGGCATCGAAGGCCAGCAGCAACAGGAAAACGGTCGAAAACAGCCGCAATCGCGCAACCGGCACATCCGCATCGAAGTATCGATGCCATGCACTCACGGCAACACTCCGTCCACACGGATCTCGGCATTGCCGCAATCGATCACGGACCGAATCGGGGCGACGATCGTACCGTCTGCCTCCTTGCAGAAGCGGACGTAGTGGACCTCGTCCGCATCCCCCTGGCGGCAGCGCCAACGGAGCAAGGCTTCGATCACTGCCGGCCGCGCGAACTCCAGCGCATCCCCCCAGGCCGACGGCAGCTCGGACTCGAGATCGACCCGCTGCCGCTTGCCAGCACGCTGCTCGACGGTCACGACGCGACAGTCACGGGCGTAGACGGACGAGAACATGCGCCAGCTGAAGCGCTCGTCCTCCCCCCGCCACCCGAGGTAGTACGGCAGCGTCATCCCGATCTGGAGCACCAGGAAGGCCACCGTGACGACGTCGATCAGCCCAAATTTCCGAGCGGATGCTTGAGGCTCCCCCATCCCTGGACCGGAGTATAGGCGCCGCCCGTGGACAACGAACTCGACACTGGTGCCCGGGACTGGAGTCGAACCAGCACGTCCTTGCGAACACCAGGTCCTGAACCTGGCGCGTCTACCAATTCCGCCACCCGGGCTCGGGGAAGACTGGCGGAGACTACGAGGGGGGTGGCGAATCGTCAATCGAGAAGACTCGCGCGGGCGGCTTGACCCGCCGGGCACCGGGCTTAGCTTTCCCGGCATCCCGGGTCGCCCGGAGGCGCGGGAAAGGAGTATCTCGGCGTGAGCGACGAAGACGGCAGCGAATTCCCCTCCACCCTGATCAAACTCAATCAGGAACAGGTCGAAGTCCCCGGCATCCTGCCGGTCTTGCCGGTTCGTGACGTCGTGGTCTTCCCGGGGGTGACCGTTCCGCTGGCCATTGGACGACCCCGGTCCTTGGCCGCCCTGGAGATCGCCGGTCAGGGCGGGTACTTGATCGTCGCCACCCAACGCGACCCCACGACCGAGGACCCGACCCTCGACGACCTCTTCCCGATGGCCTGCGTCGTGCGGGTGATGCGTATCATCGATGCCCGCCAGGACGGCAAGCAGGCGATCGTGGTCGGCATGATCCGCACGCTCCTCGAGAAACAGGTCGAAGATTCGGAGAGCGGTGCACTCCGGATGCGGCTGCAACCCCAATCCGACCGGGAACAGGATGCGCCGGAACTGGAAGCGCTCTGGCGCCGGGTCACCGGCCTGGCCCACCGGGTGATCGATCTCCACGACGACTATCCGGACGAGTGGAAGACCTTCGTATCCGGCATCCCGAGCGCGGGGCTGATGGCGGACGTGGTCGGTTCGACGCTTCCCCTTCCGCCCGAAGAGAAGATCGCACTGCTGGAATCCACGGATCCCGCTGAGCGGCTGGAGCGCATCGCGCGCCACCTGGAGCGGGAGGTGACGATCGCCGAGACGCAGCGCGCCCTCAGCAAGGACGCGGATAGCGAGGTGATGGATCCGGAGCGCCGGCGGCGCCTGCTGCGGCGCCAGATGCGCGACATCGAAGCCGACCTGGGCGAAGACACCGGCATCCGGGAGGTCGAAGAGCTTCGCGAGCGCATCGAGGCGGCAGGCCTGCCGGAGGAGGCGCTGACCCAGGCGGAACGCGAGCTTGCGCGGCTGTCCGCCCTGCCCCAGCACGCGCCCGACCGGCACCTGATCCGAACCTACATCGAATGGATGGCGGACCTGCCGTGGTCGATCGAAACGGAGGACAAGCTCGACTTGCACCAGGCCAAGCAAGTCCTCGATGCGGACCACCATGACCTGGAGAAGGTCAAGGACCGGATCCTCGAGTTCCTGGCGGTTCGCAAGCTCGCGCCCGAAGCCAAGAGTCCCATCATCTGCTTCGTGGGACCGCCGGGTGTCGGCAAGACTTCGCTGGGGCGCTCCATCGCTCGCGCAATGGGTCGGAAGTTCGCGCGCGCGTCCCTGGGCGGGGTGCGCGACGAAGCCGAGGTGCGCGGCCACCGGCGCACCTATGTGGGCGCCATGCCCGGACGCATCCTCCAGAGCCTGCGCCGCGCCGGCTCCCGCAACGCGGTCTTCCTGCTCGACGAAATCGACAAGATCGGTGCAGACTTCCGGGGGGACCCTTCTTCCGCTCTGCTGGAGGTGCTGGACCCCGAACAGAACCACTCGTTCAGCGATCACTACATCGAGGTTCCGTTCGACCTGAGCCATGTCCTGTTCATCGCGACAGCCAACACGCTGACCACGATTCCGCCGGCGCTGCTCGATCGCATGGAGGTGATCGAGCTACCCGGATACACCGAGAACGACAAGATGGTGATCGCCCGCCAACACCTGGTTCCCAAACAGATGGAGAACCACGGCCTGAATGCCGAGCGCATCCAGGTGACGGACGACGCCATCGATCGCGTGCTCCAGGAATACACGCGCGAAGCCGGCGTTCGGAACCTGGACAGACAGATTGCAACCCTGCTGCGAAAGTGTGCCAGCAAGGTCGCGGCCGGTGGCCCGGACACGACCCTCGTGGTCGACGCCGACTTCGTCGCCGAGGCCCTGGGTGCGCCCCCGCACCTTCCCGAGACCACCGAGCGCACCGTCCAGCCGGGTGTCGTGGTAGGACTCGCCCATACCAATCATGGTGGCGACATCCTCTTCGTCGAAGCCAGTGTGCTGCCCGGTGGCGAGGGAATCCGCCTGCGGCTCACGGGTCAGCTCGGAGATGTCATGCGGGAGTCGGCCGAGGCCGCCCTGTCCTGGGTTCGCGCCAATGCCAGCGAGCTGGGCCTGTTCGGTCCTGCGCTCGAGAACGCCGAGATCCATCTCCACGTGCCGGCCGGCGCCGTCCCCAAGGATGGCCCTTCTGCTGGCATCACACTCGCGACCGCCCTCGTCTCGGCACTGTCGGAGCGGCGCGCCAAGGGCACGGTGGCGATGACGGGAGAGATCTCCTTGCGCGGCCGAATCCTGCCGGTCGGCGGAATCAAAGCCAAGCTGCTGGCGGCGGCGCGCGCGGGGGTGCAGACCGTGGTGATGCCCCGACGCAACGAGAAGGATCTGGTCGAGATTCCGGACGAGGTGCTGGAAAAGCTCGACATCCGCCTGGTCGAAACGATCCAGGACGCGCTCGAAATCGCGCTCGAACCGCCCCGCTAGCCCCGTGAGCGGGCGGACGCAGCCCGGCGGACGACGCCGGCGATCTCGCGGATCGTCTCGACCGAGCAGCTGCCGCGCACCGGAATCGACACGGCTTCTGCACAGGCTCGAGCCGCATTCGGAAAGTCGGCGGCGTCCCGGCGGAGCCCGCCCAGGCCGGGCTCACAGCAGACAGGGCGTGGGTAGTAGTGGCGTGATTCGATGCCAGCCTCTTCCAGGGCCGCGCGAATCGGGGTCGGCTGTCTGCAACGCAGGGTGAACTGGTTCCAGGCGACGGTTTCTCCCTGTGGCGACTGCGGAACCTCCACTCCGGGACAGTCGGCCAGCTCTTCGGCATAGACCCGCGCGTTGCGAACGCGAGCCTCGGTCCAGCCCTTGAGATACGGCAGCTTCGACCGGAGTAGGGCGGCCTGGATCGCATCCAGACGCGACGTGGTTCCCAGCAGGACATGGCTGCCATCACGGGTGGTTCCATGGGAACGCAGCAGGCGCAGGCGCTCGGCCAGCGCCGGATCGGAGGTGGTGATGCAGCCGCCATCGCCCGCCGCACCGAGATTCTTCGAGGGGTAGAAGCTGAAGCATCCCGCCTCCCCCCAGGCACCGGCGGCCCGTCCGTCACGGGCCGCGCCAATGGCCTGTGCGGCGTCCTCGACGATCGGCAGCTTGCGCTCGCTCACGACGGCTCGAATCGCCAGCATGTCCGCGCAGCGTCCGAACAAGTGCACGGGCATCACGGCCCGGGTTCGATCCGTGAGCACCCCGGACAGGGTGACCGGATCCAGGTTGAAGCTGTCCGGCTCGATGTCGGCAAAGACGGGGCGCGCGCCGGTCCGGATCACCGCCTCCGCCGTCGCGAAGTGGCTGAAGGCCGGTATCACGACCTCGTGTCCAACACCGATCCCCAGGGCCTGGAGCGACAAGGTCAACGCGTCGCTGCCCGACGCCACGGTCACGGCGAAGCCGGCCCCGACCCGGTCCGCGAGCTCACGCTCCAGGGCCTCGCACTCGGGACCCAGCACGAATCGGTGGGACCGCAGCACCCGAAGGACCGACTCCTCCAAGGCATCGCCCACGTCGGCGTACTCGGACTCGAGATCGACCATGGGAATGCGCCAACCCATCAGCGGACCCTATCGCTCCTTCGGCGCACGACACGCCCCCCCCGATTCAACCCGGAGCTAGAGGGAGGCGCTGGCATCCGTCTCGACCGACTCGCGAAGCTCATCCAGGAACTCCGGAAGCGCCGACGTGACGCGATTCCAGTTGGGGATCTGGGGCACGCCCAGGGGATCGCGCACGAAACCCAGACCGGCGGCGCGCAGGGCGCGGGTGAAGGTTTCGACGGCGACCTCTTCCTCGTGGCGATCGAATTGAAGACCGTTGAGAAGCGCGTCGTCGTTGTAGGACGCGATGGCGTCCTGTGCCGTTCGGACGTAGGCGGCCGTCAGGGTGTTGAGGAAGCCGGCGTCGAATTCGACGCCATAGCTGGCCAGGTTCCGGATCAATGACGACGCGATGTCGACCACCATCCGGTGCAGTCCGCGGCTCGCATCCGCGTCGGACAAGTCCTGGTGCTTGTGGTCGTAGTTATCGGAAAGCTCGACCTGACAGATCCGCTTGAGCGAACAGTTCCGGAAGACCTCGGCGAGCATCCCGACCTCGAGGCCCCAATCGGCCGGGATCCGGTTCATGCGCGCCTGGTCCGTGGTCATCGAGCACTCGCCGGCCAGCGGATAACGAAACGAGTCGAGGAAGTCGAGGAGCGGCACCGAACCGATCACCGACTTCATCGCCCGCAAGAGGGGCGTCACGAACAGTCGAGTCACGCGGCCATAGAGCCGATCGGTCACGCGCGCGTAGTAGCCTTTGGCGAACTCGTAGTGCAGGTTGGGATTCGCGGTCGGGTAGCACAGCCGGGCCAGCATCTCGCGGTGGTAGTCCCGGATGTCGCAGTCGTGGACGGCGATGACGCGCGACACATTGGTTGCCAGCACATAGCCGTAGGCGAGCCAGGTGCTGCGGCCCTTGCCGCTTTGACCGGGGTCGAGGCCCTCGTCGCGAAGCCGCTGATACAGGGCCTGGACCCGGGGACCGCTGTTCCAGAGCAGGACTGGCGGGGCCCCGTCGAGCGTCGTCACACCCTCCCAGAAGCGGCGCATCTCCTCGTACTCGGAGCGGTCGTCGGTCCCGGAGAGGCTGACGACGATCTGCCGCAGGTAGTGAACGCTGCGCAGCACATCGACGATGCCCTTGAGCCCGTCACCCCGCAGCTCCGACATCAGGCACGGCAGCACCAGGGCCACCGGACGCTCGCGGCTGTAGCGGAGCAGCTCGGATTCAAGGCGTTCCACCCCGTTGTTGCCGAGTCGGTGAAGGGTGGTAATCACCCCGCTCTGATGGAAGTCCGCCATGGGCCGCCGAAGCTGACATCCCCGTCGACGGGTGTCAAGCAACGCCGTGTGGGACGGGTCAGGCGGCTAGATCGACGGAGGGTTGCCCGCGGCTTCTTCGAGCAGGCGCAGCATCGCCGGGTCGATCTCGATGAACTCGATGCCGACTTCGGTCGTAATGGGATCCATCTCGGTGGCCCAGACGACCTTGCCCACCGCCACGATCGTGTGGTCCCCCACGTTGAAGGTGACCCGGAGGACGTCGCCGAAGTTGATTTCGCAGCCCACCGCCTCGAAACGAATGCCGCCCACGGACAGGTCGCGACTCACGGCCAGCAGATCGCGCGTTTCGACGGGGGCGAAGGAGATCACCTGATCCGTGGCGATCCGGCTGTACTTCCGGCGATCCGACTCCTTGTTCGACTCCATGGACCGGCCCTACCCTCATTGCGAGCGGTTTCCCCGACATTTCGGCCGACAAGCGTCAAGGCTTGAGGACAGACCGAAAAAAGTCGTCAGTGGCGAGGAGAAAAGAGATCGAGTTGCCGGTCGGCTTCCGCAGCGGGTGCCAGACGGCTCAGCTGAAGGCCCAAACCCCGCACCGGACGGGAACCCGCCTGGGTCTTCTCCAACAGGGCCAGCGCGTGCTCGTGGATCTGGCTCGTCGTGGCCACGCTCCCTCCGAGGGCCCGGCTCCGGGAGTGGATCCCCTGGTCGAGGTAGCGGATCTTGAGGGCGACCCGGCCCGCCGACAGGCCCTGGCGCTCGAGCTCGTCGGCCAGATTGCGAGCGAGCTCCTGAAGCTGCTCCTCGAGAACGGCGCGGTCCCCCCGCTCTCCCCGGAGGGTGACCTCCCGGCTGAGGCTCTGGGGGTAGCGTGACCCGCGAACCGGCGCCGCGTCCTGGGCGCAGGCCAGAGAATGGATGCGCAGCCCGTGGCTGCCAAACGCCTGCTCGAGCCGCGCTCGCCCGAGCCCGACCACGTCGCCGATGGTCTGGGCGCCGAACTCGGCCAGGGCCGCGGCGGTCTTGCGACCGACGCCCTCGAGCCGTGTGACCGGCAGCGGCTGTAGGAATGCCGCCTCTCCACCCTCCGGAATCCTGCGGCACCCCGAGGCGTCGGCCTCCTCCGCCGCCAGACGCGCCACGAATTTACTCGCCGCGATCCCGGTCGTGAGCGGCAGACCCAACTCCTCGCGCACCCGCTGGCGCAACGCCTCGGCGAACGCCTCGGGTGCCTCGGAAGCATCCGTGACGTCGAACCATGCGGCTCCCAGACCGAAGCTTTCGAGGCGTCCGCTGCCGCGACGCAAGCAGGTAAAGAGGCGCCGCGACAGTTCGCGATAGAGCGGCATGTCGGTCCGCAGCGCCCGGGCCTTCGGACAGACCCGGAGCGCCTCGAGCATGGGCATGTCGAGCTCGACCCCGGCGTCGAGCGCCTTCCGGGACGCCGACTGAACCAGACCCCGCTTTCGCGGATCCCCCCCGACGATGATCGGTCGCCCGCGCAGATCCGGGCGCTGCGAGGCTTCTACGGTCGCGTAGAAGCACGGAACCGTGGCGAACAGGATCATGCGACTCACATCGCTGGCTCCAGGCGCAGACGCGCCAGCGCAGCCTCCTCCACGAACACAACGCTCGACGTCAGCGCGGCGGACCGTCCTTCCCGCCAGCGCTGAAGTCCGTCGTCATAGTAGGGGTGGCCCGGATGCTCGCTCTGACCCGGCGCCAACACAGTGAGCGAACGATCGAGCTGGGCCAGATCGACCGCAAACCGGAAGAGCGAGGCGACCCGCACGTCAAAGGGACCGAGCGGCGAAAAGTCGGCGGTGTTGACGGTGCTGCCGCTTCCACCCATTTCAAAGGTCGGAATCCCCGCGCCCGCAGCAGCCGGTACGAACGGCTCGAAGGTCAACGGGTGCAGTCGACCCCAGCGCCATTTGCTGCGGCTGGCACCGAGTCTATAGGAGAGCTGAAACCAGGCATCTCGTAGCGCGTCGCGAACGGCCTTGGCTACCCGTTGGCGTTCTGAGCCCTCGCCCAACTCGTCGCTGAGCACAGCATGATGGACGATGGCTTCCACCAGTCGCCCGGGATCCACCTGGGGCAGAGTCACGTAGCGGGTCAGCAGGTCCGTCCCCAGATAGGGCTCGAACAGGGAACGCAGCAGCTGAACGTGAAAGATATGGTAGACGGCCGCGCCCGTACTGCTCGAGACGGTGCGCCCGTCCCAACCTCGCAGCAGCTTGAGCACTTCACGCCCCTCACTTCCCAGCTTCTCTTCCTCGACGAGCGACAACGCTGCCGCCAGAAGGCTCCTGGCCCGGGGCTCGGTCTGGTCGACCTGAAGCTTCAGGGCAGCAAGCAGGTCGAGCTTCCCCTCGGAAACTGCCGCCCGAATGCCGCGATCGATCTGCCCGGCCTGGACGCCACTGCGCCACAACCATTCGACCCTGCCGTCGTCCGGATCGCCCAGAGGATTGTCGGCGGCGATGCTCCAGCCACGCCCCGCTTCGAGTCGGTCGCGGGGCAGGGACTCGAAGGGAATCCGACCGTCCCAGTCGTACCAACGAGCGCGCCCCGGCACGGGAACGAGATCGGTGACCAGGGTCCGCTTCGGAATCCATCCGGCGACTTGCATCCCGGCCGCGCCCTCGACGTCCGCATACACGACGGCCACTGCGGGACTGGTCAGTCTCGACAGTGCGGAAATCAACTCGTCGGCTGAATCCGCATGCGCCATGCGATGCAGTGCGCGCAGGGTCTCGGCACCCCGACCCATCGAACCGACCCAGGCCACCGAGAGCGGGTCACGGGGCCGGTCCAGCAGATCGTTCCAGAGCGGCCCGTGATGGGTCGATCGCACCTTCAACAACTCGTCGTTGCCACCCCGCACGACGATCCGCTCTTCTCGGATCTGAAGCGAGCGCCAGCCGCGGCCGTCGTGGTAGCGATCCTCGCCACTGTCGTGCAGCGTCTCGACAAAGAGATCGGTGACGACGGCCCGTGCGTGGGTCGAAGCCCAGGCGACGCGGCGGTTGTGTCCCGTCCAGAATCCCGGAATTCCGGGCACGGTGACGCCGGCCACGTCCAGCTCCCCGCCGCGCAGCTGGGCCTGGTAGAGCCACGCCGGGGCCTTCGGTGGCAGGTGCGAATCCGCGACGAGCAGCGGCCGGCCGTTGCGGGTGTGTGCACCTCCAATCACCCAGGCGCTGCTTCCGACCGAGCTCCCGATGAAGCCCGACGCCAGCCGGAGCGCCCCCAGAGCCGGCGGGATGGGGTCCCGAGCGGCGCTGAGCGGAAGACGCGCCGGACCCGGCGTCCAGGACTGATCCACCATGGGAAAGAACGGCCGAGCGGCCACGCCACCGATCTCGCCCAGCAGATCGTCGAGAACCAGACTCGCCTGGATCGAGTTGGTCAGGGCCCAGTCACAGAATTTGAGGACAGCCAGCGAATCCGCCGGCTGCCAGTCTTCGAGTGGCAGATCGAGTGCACGCATGACACGGGGCACACCCACCAGACCCTCCCGAACTCGTGCGATCCGGGCGTTGATGCCGAGTGAATAGGCTTCCAGGACTCGCCGGGTGGGTTGATCCAGCTGGTCCCATTCGGCGTCGGCGCGGCCCCCGATGTCGAGCGTGCGCGCCTCGCGGTCCGCGGGAAGCCCTTCGGGACCCAGGATCTCGGCGGTCCGACCCCGGGCCAGGCGCACCAGCCACAGCATCTGGGCCAGTCGATCCTGGGCGTGGACGAATCCCAGCGCAGCCCAGGCATCGGTTTCGTGCTCCGCCACCACATGGGGAATCCCGCGTTCGTCGCGCAAGACGTCCACGGGCCCTTCGAGGCCCGCCAGGGTGAGGCGACCGTCCACTTGGGGATGCGCTGCCCGGGTCACGACGTGCTCGCGCCCGGCCACGAATGCCAGCACGGCGGCGACGACCAACGCCACGACCAGCAGCAGACTGACCCCGATCCTCACCCGTCCCCCCCTGGCCGCGGCCGCCCGCGGGCGGGCGGCTCGCAGTTCGCCGAAGCGGCGAACTGCAACCTAGAGTAGCGGCACCCGGTCTTGGGCGGCTGGTTGCCGGTGTCGTTCGGGATCCGGCTCCGGATGGCGTCGCATCCCGTCGACGGGTACCCTGCTCGCCTTCAAGCTCGCGAAGGAGAAACGGAAATGACCACTTCGGTGGGAATCAATGGCTTCGGCCGCATCGGCCGCCTCGCCTTTCGGGCGGCCCAGGACAAGGACCTCGAGATCGTCGGCATCAACGATCTGACCGACGCCAAGACCCTGGCCCATCTTCTGAAGTGGGACTCCATTCACGGCAGGTTCCCGGGTGAGGTGGAGGCCACGGACGACGGCATCGCCGTCAACGGCAAGAAGATCCCGGTGACGGCCGAGCGCGACCCCGCGAAGCTTCCCTGGAAAGAGCTCGGCGCCGAGATCGTGATCGAGTCGACCGGCATCTTTGTCGACCGCAAGGGTGCCAGCAAGCACCTGGAAGCCGGCGCCCGGCGCGTGATCATCAGCGCGCCGGCCGAGGACCCCGACATCACGATCGTGCTCGGCGTGAACGACGATCAGTACGATCCCGATCAGCACAAGATCATCTCGAACGCCTCCTGCACCACCAATTGCCTGGGCCCGCCCGCCAAGGTCCTGCACGACAACTGGGGCATCGAGAGGGGCTGGATGACGACGATCCACGCGTACACGAATGACCAGTGCCTCCTCGACCTCCCCCACTCGGACCTGCGTCGTGCGCGTGCCGCAGCCATGTCCATGATCCCGACCAGCACTGGTGCCGCTCGCGCCATCGGACTCGTGATGCCCGACCTCAAGGGCAAGCTCGATGGCTACGCGATGCGGGTTCCGACCGCGGACGTCTCGGTGGTCGACCTCTCGATCAAGCTCAAGAAGAAGACGACGGCCGAGGAGATCAATGCAGCCATGAAGACGGCGGCCGATGGACCGCTCAAGGGCATCCTCCAGTACTGCGACGAGCCGCTCGTCTCCATCGACTTCCTGGGCAACCCGCACTCGTCGATACTCGATGTGGCCAGCACCAAGGTGATGGATGGCGACTTCGTCAAGATCCTGGCCTGGTACGACAACGAGTGGGGTTACTCGAACCGCGTGGTGGACCTGGCACTCAAGATCGGCGGCTAGTCCGGATGGCGGTCCCGGATCTCGACGGACTCCTGGCCGACGGGGTACGAGGCCAGCGCGTGCTGGTGCGCGCCGACCTGAACGTGCCCTTGTCGAACGGGACGATCCGCGACGACTCGCGGGTGCGTGCATCGGTGCCGACTCTGCGCCGATTGGCCGACGCCGGCGCCCGCGTGATCGTGACGTCGCATCTGGGTCGACCCAAGGGACAGCGCAAGCCCGAGCTGACGCTGCGCCGCGTGGCACCGCGGCTGGCGGAGCGGATCGGCCGGGGCGTTTCCTTCTGCGAGGAATGCATCGGCGAGAAGGCAGCGGCCGCGGTGGCAGAGTTGGGCGACGGACAGATCCTGCTGCTCGAGAACGTCCGCTTCCACGCCGGGGAGGAGAAGAACGAGACGGGCTTCGCCGCCGACCTCGCCGCCTTGGCCGACCTCTATGTGAACGACGCCTTCGGAACCGCACACCGCGCCCATGCGTCGACGACCGGCATCGCATCCCTGGTGGATCGGGCCGTCGCCGGTGACCTGCTGCGCTCGGAGCTCGAGCACCTGCGCGTGGTACGGGATCCCGAGCGCCCCCTGCTCGTCCTGCTCGGAGGCGCAAAGGTCTCGAGCAAGCTGGCGGTGATGGAGGCCCTGGCCCCCCACGCCGACGTGCTCGCCATCGGCGGCGCCATGGCCTACACGTTCATCGCCGCCGCGGGAAAGCCCACCGGCGCTTCAAGAGTCGAGCAAGACATGCTGGAAGACGCCAACTGTGTCGTCGAGGCAGTTCGCGCGGCCGGACGGCGCCTCTTGATCCCGACGGATCACCTGGTGGCGAAGTCCCTGGAGGCCGGCGCTTCCACCCGGGTGGTCGAAACGATTCCCGACGGCTGGATCGGCGTCGACATCGGGCCGGAGACCGCGCGTCGCTATGCCGAGGAAGCGGCCAAGGCCCGTACGATCTTCTGGAATGGCCCGATGGGCGTGTTCGAGATCCAGGACTTCGCCGCCGGCACCGCCCGCGTGGCCGAAGCCGTGGCGAGCAGCGACGCCACGACGGTCGTCGGTGGCGGCGATTCGCTCGCCGCCATCCAGCAACTCGGGTTCAGCGACCGGATCACCCATCTGTCGACGGGCGGCGGCGCGTCGCTGGAGTTCGTCCAGGGACTCGCGCTGCCGGGCGTCGCCGCGCTGGAGAGGTAGATGCGCAAACCGATTTTCGCCGCCAACTGGAAGATGCAGAAGACGGCGGGCGAAGCCGAAGCCTTCGCCGACAAGTTCCTTCCGCTCGTCGCGGGTCTAGACCGCGTCGACATCGTGATCGCCCCGCCCTTCACGGCCCTCGATCGCCTGGGCCACAAGCTCGACGGCAGCCATGTCGCCCTGGCCGCCCAGAACGTGAACGCCGAAGAAAGGGGTGCCTTCACCGGTGAGATCGCCCCGGGCATGCTGGTCGATCTGGGCTGCCGCTACACCCTGGTCGGCCACAGCGAGCGCCGCGCCTTGTACGGGGAGAACGACGAACGGGTCGCCCGCAAGGCGGCCGCGCTGCTGGCCCACGGGATCCGACCGATCGTGTGCGTCGGCGAGAGCTTGGAACAACGCAAGCGGGGTGACGCCCTGGACGTGGTGAGCGGGCAGCTCAGCGACAGCCTGGCGACCGTCGAAGCCTCCCAGGCCGACGACATCGTGATCGCCTACGAGCCCGTCTGGGCGATCGGAACCGGCGAGACAGCGACGCCCGAGATCGCCCAGGAAGTCCACCGACACATCCGGGAGCAACTTCGAGTAAAATTTGGCGAGGCGGGGGATCGCATCCGGATTCAGTATGGTGGATCGGTGAAGCCAGAGAACGTGGACGAGTTGATGACCCAGCCGGACATCGACGGCGCCCTGGTCGGCGGCGCGAGCCTCGATCCGGAGGCCTTCAGCCGCATCGTGCGCTTCGAGAAGACTTGAGGGGGAACCCATGAACACCTTTCTGATCGTGCTCCACGTCATCGTGTCGTTCTTCCTGATCGCCGTGGTCCTGCTCCAGCGCGGCAAGGGCGCCGAGATCGGCGCCGTGTTCGGCGGCGGCGCCAGCTCCACCGTCTTCGGCAGCCGCGGCGCAGGAAACTTCCTGACCAAGCTCACGACGGCGTCGGCCGTAATCTTCATGAGCACCAGCCTGGCGCTCTCCTACCTGGGGACGACCGCGGCGACGGACCGCCTCTTCGACGATCCGGATTCGATCGAGGAGCCCGCGCTCGAGCAGCCCCTCTTCGAAGAGATCGAGACCGTGCCACCGCTGCTGGAAGAGCCCCTGACCGAAGCTCCGGCCGCTGGCACCTCGGCAACCGGACTCCCCGCCCTGTCGGATCCGACGGCGGAGAATCCGACGCCGTAACATCGGCCGATGCCCAAGCGTCGGCCGATGCCCGATTGTGGGGCTCGGCGCCTGCGGTATTCTCCGCGGGCCTTTCCGTGCGGCGGTGGCGGAATTGGTAGACGCACCAGCTTGAGGGGCTGGCGGGGGCAACCCCGTGGAGGTTCGAATCCTCTTCGCCGCACCATC
>SMWR01000165.1 GCA_004356735.1 Deltaproteobacteria bacterium | reverse complement strand
TCTCGCAGGCGCGTCCGCAGCGACGACTAGTGCCGGATTCGCCGAGGTTGACGCTGCCCGGCGGGTTCAGGTACCGCCTGTGCATGACGAAGCCCGACCGCACCGCAGCGTGGCCCTTGATCCTGGCCAGTGCCTCGCCTCGCCGCCGTGAACTGCTCCGCCGGATCGGCGTGCGCTTCGAGGTCCGGCCCGCGGAGATTCCCGAAGAGCGCGACCCCGGCGAGGCGCCCGGGGCATTCGCCGGTCGGCTGGCCCGTGAGAAGGCCCTCCATGTGGCCCGCCAGACCGGGCCGGAACCGAACCGCTGGGTGCTGGGAGCCGATACGATCGTCGTGCTCGAGGAGGACGTCCTGGGCAAGCCCGACGATCCGCAGCACGCCGTCGAGCTGCTGTCTCGGCTGGTGGGTCGCAGCCACTCCGTCATCACGGCCGTAGTCCTCACGGACACCCGAACACTCGAGACGCGCAGTGCCGAGGTGGCGAGCCGCGTCACCATGCGTTTGGCCTCGCGGGAAGAGATCGAGGCCTACGTCGCCGGCGGAGAACCGCTCGACAAGGCCGGAGCCTACGCGTTGCAGGGCGAGGGACGCCACTTCATCCAGCGGGTCGAGGGCAGCGAGAGCAACGTCATCGGACTGCCTCTGGACGAGACGCTGGCGCTGCTGTGCCAGGCCGGGATCGAGACGTGAGCGCGGAAGCGCCCATCCGGGAGCGACTGGCGGCGGTGCGAGACCGGATCGCGGCCGCCGCCCGGCGATCGGGTCGGCCGCCCGACGACGTCACCCTGGTCGGCGTGTCCAAGCGCCAGCCGGCCGAGCTCGTGGCCGAGGCGGCCCGCGCGGGCCTCGACCACTTCGGCGAGAACTACGCCCAGGAGGCGGCCGAGAAGCTTTCGAAGGTTGAAGACCTGCTGGATGGTTCTTCATCCATTTCCTTGAAGTGGCATTTCATCGGACAGCTCCAGACCAACAAGGTCAAGCTCGTGGCCCCCCACTTCCAGTGGGTGGAGAGCCTCGATCGCGTCAGCCTGGGCCGGGCGCTCGAGCGCCACGCCCTCGCGACCGGAAACCCTCTCCAGGTTCTCCTCCAGGCCAACCTCAGTCGCGAGGCGCAGAAAGGCGGCGCCGACCCCGAAGGGCTGGAGAACCTGCTGGCCGCGTCCACCCACTGGCCCCACCTGCAGGTCGTGGGCCTGATGACGATCCCTGCCGCCGCGCAAGATCCCCTGCAGACTCGACCCGCCTTTGCACGACTGCGCGCGCTTCGGGACAAGCTGCGCGACGCACCCGGCGGCTCCGCGCTGGTCCATCTCTCGATGGGCATGTCGGCCGACTACGAGGTCGCGATCGAGGAGGGCGCCACGATCGTGCGGGTGGGAACGGCGATCTTCGGGACGCGCGACTAAGCTCGTCGCTCCAGAACAGACAGGGGAGAACGACGCAATGGTCCTCGAGAAAGCACGCATCGCCTGTATCGGCGGCGGCGCCATGGCCGAGGCCCTGCTCGCTGGCCTGCTGGCCTCGGGCCTGAAGCCGGGCCAGCTCTACGCCACCGACCCCGACCCCGTGCGGCGCAAGCATCTGAGCGCCGCGCTCGGAATCGAGGCCGGCGACGACAATGACGAGGCGGTGAAACGCAGTGACGTGGTCATCCTGGCGGTAAAGCCGGCCGTGATCTTGACGCTGCTCGATTCGCTGACCGGCTCCGCGGCCGAACGCGCACAGCCGCTCTGGGTCTCGATCGCCGCCGGTGTCAGCCTCGCAGCCTTGGAGGCGGGGTTGACGCACGAGGCCCGCATCGTTCGCGCCATGCCGAACACACCCGCCCTGATTGGCAGCGGAGCGACCGGCATCTTCGGTAATTCGGCGGTGAGCGAAGCGGACCTGGAGGTCATCCGAGCCCTGTTCGACTGCGTCGGAATCACCTGGCAGGCCCCGCGCGAGCATCTGCTGGACGCCGTCACGGGCCTGTCGGGAAGCGGGCCGGCCTACGTCTTTGCGTTTCTGGAGGCGCTGATGGACGCCGGCGAGTCGGCCGGGCTGCCCCGGGAGGCGGCCGAGCAACTCACCCTCCAGACGGTCTACGGCGCCGCCAAGCTGGCCCTGGAGAGCGACAAGACGCCGTCCGAACTGCGCCGTCAGGTCAGCTCGCCGGGGGGAACCACCGTGTCTGGCCTGGCCCGCCTGAGCGACGGGGGCTTCGCCGAAGCCATCTCGGCCGCGGTCCAGGCCGCCAGCCAGCGCGCCGAGGAGCTGGGCCGCGGCGAGTAGCTGCCCGGGACAGCCGCCTCCGGCTGGCGGCCCGGGCGGACGCGACGCTTCGGATCACGGGGCCTGGGATGCCGAGGGAGGTTCAAGGCTAAAGATTTCGAGTGGTTCGGTCGATCGGTTGCCGCAGTACGAATCACTGGGAGTCCCGGAGTGCACGCGTCACACGACGCGGCATCGGTTCGCCCGATCGAGAGACATCCAACATGCGCGTGACCCCGCTCGACCTTCGCAACCACCGCTTCCCGCGTCGCTGGACGGGCTATGCCCAGGAAGAGGTCGACGAGTTCCTGCGCCTCGTGGCCGAAGACTACGAGGCAGTGCTTCGCGAGGTCGAGGCCCAGCGGGATCAGCTGATCCAGTTGGAAGCCCGACTCGAGGTGCTCTCGGCCAACGAGCAAATACTGCGGGACACGCTCACCACCGCCCAGAAGCTGAGCGAAGACCTGAAGCGAACCGCCATCAAGGAGGCCGAGGTGCTGGTCAGCGAAGCCGAGATCCAGGGCGAGAAGGTGCTCGACGCCGCCCACCGTCGCGCGGCCCGGCTGGCTGAGGACATTCGGGAGATGAAGCAGCTCAAGACCCATCTCACCAGCACCGTTCGCGCCGCCATCGAGACCCACCTGGGGCTGCTGGAAGGCCTGGCTGCCGATCCGCCCGACGACCCCATCCTGCAAGGCAAGGTCGCGTATCTCACGCGCAATCCGAAGCAGGCCAGTCGCGGCCGTGGCAGCGAGGGCTAGCGATCCGCAGGATCGCGGCAGGCTGGGTTGCGCGCCCAAGGCTGGCCCGAGGGCGCCGGAAGCGCGTGAGAGTCAACGGTGAGCCGGCGGCCCTCTGCCTCCGACTTCGGCAATTGGCGGGAGACGAAACCGATCAGTAGCTTCTGTCCCGCCCCGCATCCGTGGCAAGAACCCTTCCAGAACAGGACGATCCATGCCCGTTTACGAGTACGCCTGCGAAAAGTGCGAGCGCGAGTTCGAGGTGGAGCAGCGCATTACTGAAGATCCGCTGAAGACGTGCCCCCATTGCCGCTCGCGTAGGGTGAAGCGCCTGATCTCCCAAACGTCGTTCGTTCTCAAGGGTGGGGGCTGGCACTCGGATCTCTACTCGGCGCCCAAGGACTCGAAGTCAGCTGGCAAGGACACGGGCAAGGAGGACGGAAGCAGCGACTCGTCCGGCAGCTCGGACAAGACCGGCGGTGACGACACCAAGCAAGAGAAGAAGAAGCCGTCCAAGGACAAGAAAGGCTCCAAAGCCGCCGCCTGACCTTCCGTTATACTGGCGCCCGCTCCCGCGGAGGCGCTTCCGGACATGGCATCCACCCGCCAGGAGACCGTCGTCGTCGACGGTCTGGCACTCGCACAGGACATTCGTCAGGACCTGGCGAAGGCCGTCGAGCGTCACGTATCGACGGGTCGCCGCGCGCCGTGCCTGGCTGTCGTGCTGGTGGGCGATGACCCGGCCAGTGCGTCCTACATCAAGGGCAAGCGCCGCGCCTGCGCGCGCATCGGCATGGATTCGATCGAGCGCAAGCTGCCGGCTACGGCCACCGAGCGGGAAGTACTCGACGTGGTCGAGGAGCTGAACGCGAGCGAGGGCGTCGACGGCATCCTGGTCCAGCTCCCCCTTCCCGATGGGGTGCGGCCAAACACCATCGCCGAGGCGATCGGTCCCGACAAGGACATCGATGGCCTGACGCCGATCAACGCGGGTCGGCTGTTGCTGGGCGAGCCCGGCCACCGCGCCTGTACACCGCTCGGAATCATGAAGATCCTCGAGCACCACGAGATCCCGATCGAGGGTGCCCACGCCGTCGTGATCGGGCGCAGCGCCATTGTCGGCAAGCCCATCTCCCTACTGCTCCAACAAGCCAACGCCACGGTCACCATGTGCCACTCCCGAACGAAGCAGCTGGCCGCCGTCTGCCGCAATGCAGACATCCTGGTGGCGGCCGTCGGCGTGCCCCGGTTGGTCCAGCCGGACTGGGTCAAACCCGGCGCCGCCGTGATCGACGTCGGCGTGAGCATCATCGATGGCGAGTGGGTGGGCGACGTCGACACCGAGGGCGTGCGCGGCATCGCGCGCATCGTCACGCCCCACCGCCGCGGTGTCGGTCCCATGACCATCACGATGCTGCTCTGCAACACCCTAGACGCCTATGAGGCGCATTTCGGGGCATGACCGATCTCAAGCGCACCCCCCTGCACGGTGCCCATGAGCGGCTCGGGGCCCGTCTCGTGGAGTTCGCCGGCTATTCGATGCCCGTCCAGTACAGATCGGTCCTGGAGGAGCATCGCGCCGTACGCGAGGGAGCTGGCCTCTTCGACGTCTCCCACATGGGCCAGATCTACCTGGAGGGCACCGGCGCGATCGCATCCACCGAGCGACTGCTGAGCCGACCGGTCGCGTCGCTCAAGCCGGGACGCGTTCGCTACGGACTCCTCTGCAACCAGGAAGGCGGCATCGTCGATGACGTGACGTTCTATCGCACGGGAGACGACGCGATTTTCCTGTGTGTGAACGCGGCCAACGTTGAGAAGGACTACCGCTGGGGCGTCCGCTTCGCATTGGACGACACGGTCATCCGCAACCGCAGCGACGAAACCGGTCTGCTCGCACTTCAGGGTCCGGCGAGCCCCGAGATCCTGGCGCACGTCTCGAGTCCAACCGTGAAGGAGCTCGAGCGTTACGCGTTCACCCAGATCGAAGTCGCGGGATGCGACGCACTGGTTTCCCGCACGGGCTATACGGGTTCCGACGGCTACGAGATCTACCTGGCCGCAACCGAGACCGAGAGGGTCTTCGAAGCCCTGCTGGCCGAGGGCAAGCCGCTGGGCCTGATCCCCGCTGGGCTCGGCGCCCGAGACACCCTGAGGCTCGAAGCCGCCATGCCTCTCTACGGTCACGAGCTCGACGACACCACATCCCCATTCGAAGCCGGTCTCGGCAAGTTCGTCAAGCTCGACCGCGGTGGCTTCATCGGCGCCGAAGCCATCGCACGCCGCGAGGCAGAAGGCCGGCCGCGCCAGCTGGTCGGCTTCGAGCTCAGCGAGCGCGGCATCGCCCGGGCGGGCTACGCGGTCGCCGTCCACGGCGAGACGGTCGGCGTCGTGACCTCGGGGGGCCCCTCGCCTACCCTCGGCAAGTCCATCGGCCTCGGCTACGTGCCTCCGCGGCTCGCCGAACCGGGGACGCTGCTGGACATCGTCATTCGCGGCCGTGCCGTTTCCGGCCGCGTGGTAGAAACTCCGTTCGTGAAGGCATCCGGCTGACCCACTCAGCCGGAACAAGCTCCAGAGGAGGCGCGCCTTGGCCGAAATCCAGATTCCCGACGAACTTCGCTACAGCAGCGACGACGAGTGGGTACGTGTGGAAGCTGGACGCGTGATCGTCGGGATCACCGACTACGCCCAGCAACAGCTGGGCGACATCGTCTTCGTCGAGCTTCCAGGAGCCGGTGCCAGCTTCAAGAAGGGCGAAGCCTTCGGCGTCGTTGAATCCGTCAAGGCCGTTTCCGACCTGTGCGCGCCCATCGGCGGCAAGGTGATCGAGGTCAACGACGCACTGACCGATCGGCCCGAAGCCGTGAACGAAGCCTGCTACGCAGACGGCTGGATGGTCGCCTTCTCCCCCTCGGACCCGGAAGAGATCGATTCGCTCCTCGATTCCGAGGCCTACCGCAAGCACGTCGAAGCACGCAGCGACTAGGTCCGAGAGCAGAAAGACTGTGCGCTACATCCCGCATACGGAAGCCGACGTCCAGCGAATGCTGGAACGGATCGGTGTGCGCAGCCTGGACGAGCTCTTCGTCGGCGTACCCAAAAAGCACCGGCTCGAACGTGCACTCGATCTACCCGCTGCCGAAAGCGAGCAACTGCTGACGGCCCACCTGCAGGCGCTCTCGGAGCAGAATGCTTCGACGCAGACTCACGACTGGTTCCTGGGCGCCGGGACCCATGCCCATTTCATTCCCAGCGCCATCGAAACCCTGGTGTCCCGCTCGGAATTCACGACTGCCTACACGCCGTACCAGCCCGAGATCAGTCAGGGAACCCTCCAGGCCATCTTCGAATGGCAGACCATGATCTGCTGCCTCACCGGACTCGAAGTCACGAACGCTTCGATGTACGACGGCGCCTCGGCGACAGCCGAGGCGGCCTTGATGGCGATGCGCTGCACGCGCCGCAATCGGGTGGTGTTGGCCTCGGGCGTCCACCCTCATTATGCCGACGTGGTCCGCACCTACCTCAGCGGACTCTCCGCCGAGATCGTTACGACCCTGCGCGCGGAAGACGGCCGCGTGAGCGGTCTGGCGGATCTCGTCGATGACCAGACGGCCTGCGTGATCCTGCAGCAGCCGAACTTTTGGGGATGCATCGAAGACCTGAAAAGCGCGATCGAAGTCGCCCACGCCCACGGTGCCCTGGTGGTGGTGACCGTGGCCGAAGCCCTCTCGCTGGCGCTCTTGACCGCGCCGGGCGAGATCGGCGCCGACATCGTGTGTGGCGAGGCCCAGAGCTTCGGTGTTCCCATGAGTCTGGGTGGACCCCATGTGGGCTTCATGGCGACCCGCCAGAAGCTGCTCCGACAACTGCCCGGTCGTCTGGTCGGTGAGACCACCGACACCGAAGGCCGCCGCGGCTTCGTTCTCACCCTCTCCACCCGTGAGCAGCACATCCGGCGCGAGCGGGCCACATCCAACATCTGCACCAACCAGGGCCTGTGCCTGCTGATGGCCACGATCTACCTGTGCCTGATGGGACGGGTCGGGCTTCGAAAGCTGGCGGAGCTGAACCTCGCCAAGTCCGAGTACGCCAGATCCAGGGTGCGAGAGACTCCTGGGCTGTCGCTGGCCTTCGAGGCGCCGAGCTTCAACGAGTTCGTCGTCCGCCTGGATGGCGACGCGGCCGAGTCCCTGGCCCGCGCCCGCGAGCAGGGCATCGTGGCCGGCCTCGACCTCGCGCCCTACGCCCCCGACCTGGGTAACGCGATCCTCGTCTGCACCACCGAACTCGCGAGCCGCGAATCAATCGATCGGTTGGTCGAGGCCCTGGCGGGAGGTGCGGCATGAGCGACCGCCGTACGAAAGTCGGCAATACCGCCAACGGCTTCTCCTACGAGGAGCCCCTGATCTTCGAGCACAGTACCGACGGCCGCGACGGGTTCTCGCTGCCCGAGCTCGACGTGCCGCCGGTCGATCCGACCGAGCTGCTGCCCGAGGGCGCCGTACGCGAGGACCTTCGCGATCTGCCCGAGGTCTCTGAGGTCGACGTGGTGCGTCATTTCACGCGGCTCTCCACCTGGAATGCGGCCGTCGACCTGGGGATCTATCCGCTGGGCTCCTGCACGATGAAGTACAACCCGAAGCTGAACGACAAAGTGGCGAGCCTGCCCGGCTTCGCCGCGGCGCACCCGCTCGCGCCCGACGAACTGATGCAGGGCTTCCTCCAGCTCTGCCACGGGCTGGAGCAACAGCTGGCTGAAGTGAGCGGCATGGATCGGGTGACGCTCCAACCGGCGGCCGGCGCCCAGGGTGAGCTGGCCGGCATCATGATGATCCGGGCCTACCACGAACATCGCGGCGAGAAGCGCAGCCAGGTGCTGGTCCCGGATTCGGCTCACGGTACGAATCCCGCCAGCGCCGCCCTCAACGGCTACAGCGTCACCTCGATCCCGACCGGTGAGGACGGACTGCTCCACCCCGAAGCGGTCGAGGCGGCCATGACCGAAGAAGTTGCCAGCCTGATGATCACCAATCCGAGCACCCTGGGCTTGTTCGAAGAACACATCGCCCGAATCTGCGAGATCGTCCATGCCAAAGGCGGTCTCGTCTATGGGGACGGGGCGAACCTGAACGCCCTGCTCGGCATCACGCGACCCGGCGATCTCGGCATCGACGTGATGCACTTCAACCTGCACAAGACCTTCTCGACGCCCCACGGTGGTGGTGGGCCCGGCGCTGGACCGGTCGGAGTCAAGAACATCTTGGCTCCCTATCTACCGACGCCGGTGATTCGCAAGCTCGGCGGCGACGAGGGAGAAGGCTACGTCCTCGACTACGAGCTGCCGCGTTCGATCGGTCGCCTGCACGGCAACAACGGCAACGCGGGCATGCTGGTCCGTGCGTACACCTACATCCGCTCGTTGGGTCCCGAGGGTCTGAAGCGCTGCGCCGAGATGGCCGTTCTCAACGCGAACTACCTGTTGGCCAGGCTGCGTGAGCACTACCACGTTCCCTTCGACCGGCTGGTCATGCACGAGTGTGTGCTCTCGGACAAGTTTCTGCACGAAACCGGCGTCACGACCCTCGACATCGCCAAGCGGCTGATCGACTATGGCTACCATCCCCCGACGGTCTATTTCCCGCTGGTGGTCGCAGGCGCCATCATGATCGAGCCGACGGAGAGCGAAAGCGTCGAGAGCCTTGACCGCTTTGCCGAAGCCTTGATCGCGATCGCCGAAGAGGCACACGAAGACCCGGAACTCGTGCGCACGGCGCCCCACCACACGCGCCGTACGCGTCTCGACGAGACCCGCGCCGCGCGTCATCCGGTGCTCCGATGGCAACCCGAACGCTCCGCCTAGCCGCCCTCCCGCGATGCCTGGTCGCCCTCCTCTACGGGCTGCCGCTGCTCGCCTGCGTCCAAGACGACGGCAGCCGCTTCAACCCGATCGCGGCCATGACCACGGTCAGCGAGGAGGAGGAGCGGGAGATCGGGTTCGAGTTCGACCAGGCGATCCGCAAGCAGGTGCAGGTGATCGAAGACCCGGTGGTGGCGGGCTTCATCAACGATCTGGGCCAGGAGATCGTCCGAACCCTCGAGCCGCAGCCCTTCATCTATCGCTTCCGCATCATCGAGGCCGATTCGCTCAACGCCTTCGCGGTGCCCGGCGGCTACATCTTCTTCCACAGCGCGACGGTGCTGGCTGCGGGAAGTATCGAAGAACTGGCCGGCATCATGGGCCACGAAATTGCCCACGTGAAGGGCCACCACTACGCCCGGATGCGAAAGAAGAGCCAGATCCCCGACATCCTCGTGGGGCTGGCCGGCCTGGCCGCCGCCATCGCCACCAACGAACCAGGCGCCCTGATCGCAACCCAGGCGGCCAATCAGGCCATCAAGCTCAAATTCAGCCGCGAGTTCGAGAACGAGGCCGACAAGTACGGCGGCATCTTCGTGACCCGCGCCGGCTGGGACGCCGCCGGCATCACGAGATTCTTCGAACGCATCCTGTTGGAGACGAAGCGGCATCCGAACAACATCCCCCCGTATCTCTTCAGTCATCCCGAAGTCGACGACCGAATCGATTCCGTCCGGCACGAAGCCGAGAGCCTGCGTCCAACGCGCGTTCCCGACCCGCGTTTCGCGCGCGAGCTCATCGAGGTCCAGGCCCGACTCGCCTATTTGCGCGACACGGGACGCGACACGGTTCCTCCTCCGGATCGGATTGGCGACACGAACCGGACCGACGCAATGCTCGAGAAGGCCCGCCGCCTCGTGATTGAAGAAGGCTATGACGAGGCACTGGTGGTGTTGTCGCGGGCCGAAGCCTACGACCCAAGTGATCCTCGCGTGGCGTACAATATCGGCGAGCTACTGGCGCTTCAGGGCCGGCACCGGCGCGCCCTCGAAGCCTACCGTCGCACGGTCCGCCTCGATCCGACCCGCGCCCTGGTCTTCTACAGGCTGGGACGCTCCTACCAAGCGGTCGGCGACCGACACAGCGCCGTCCACGCCTACGAGCAGGCGTCGACCCGTGCCGGAGCGTCGAGCACCCTGCGCAAGCGCGCGGACTGGCGGATCGAGACCCTGATCTTTCCCGTCCTGCTCAAGACCGGTTTCGCTGTCGGCGCCGGCCCGGGCGCCGCCGCCGACACGCCCCTCGGCCACACCGTCGAGGTCTTCGAGGCCGGCACGACCCAGTGGATCTGGTGGGGTCAGATCAGCGATCGCTATTCCGGCTATTCGAAGCACATGAACGTCCGCTGGCGCCATCCGGACGGACACCTCGTAGCCCAAACCGAAGTCGACGAATACGATGCCCGATACATCGGGTCGGTGCTCGATCTCGAGGCCGACGAAACCCGCATCGAAGGCGAGTGGAGCGTCGAGGTGCGTTATCGGGAAGAGCCGCTGGAACGACACACGTTCGAGGTTCAGCGCTCCAGGTGACGCTGGGCCAGGTCGGCCCAGGCTCCATCCGGGTCGAGCTGCAGGTAGCGCCGCCAGTGCTCGCCGGCGCGGCGCGAGACCCCGAGCTTCTCGTAGAGCAAGGCAAGACTGACGTGGGTGTCCGCGCAGAGTGGGTCCGACTCGAGCGCCCGCTTGTAGTGCGAGAGCGCGGCCTGCTTACGGCCGTCTTCCTCCATCAGCGTCGCGAGATTGAGGTGCGCCTCCAGGTGGGTCGGCTCGACCTCGAGTGTGCGCAAGAAACACTCGCGGGCGAGGCCTTTGCGGTTCTGGTTGAAGTAGACGGATCCCAGGTTGCAGTGGGCGTCGGCAAACTCCGGATCGACCTCGACCGCGCGCACGTAGGCTTCGATCGCCTCGGCGTAGGTCGAGCGATCCGAGTCGAGCTTGCAGCCGCGCTCGAAACAGTCCCAAGCGGCCTCGCGGGCTTCGATGCGACGCGTGAGCGCGTTCTTCACGCACTGGTCCGTGATCGAAACGATCTCCTTGTCCACCAGCTCGGAGCCAAAGTCCAGGACCAGCTGACCGCTGGTCTCCACGAGCCATCCGTCGCGCCGCAGTACGACGCGGCGCGAGCCCGCGTGGGTCACGCACAACGAGCCGAGTGGTTGCTCGACATCGGGCATCTGCTCTCGCACGTCTTCGAGCGTGCGGCGGATTCGCCGCAGCGGAATGCCCTGGTCGAGCAGGCCCACCAACGTTCTCACCGACACGAGATCGCGAAATCCGAAGGCCGTGGAATCGGGCCGTTCGGGATCGAGCAGCCTCATGCGCTGCCAGTCGCGCAGTCGCGCAGCTCGCACACCGCAGATGCGAGCGACGGCGTCAAGGGTATACGCGCTCACCGACACGGAGCTTACCTCTCCGTCGCCCGATTGACCTCCTCTTTTCCCTTCAGGTTTCTTCTCCCCAACCCACTGCTGGGGTGCGGCGCACACCCAATCCGAACATGAGTTGATAAACTGGGCCACGGAAGTGTTTGCCAGGCTGGTGCCGGCCTCGGACTTCAAAGGCGCTCGGCTGAAAACGAGAAGCCGTAGCGCCGGAATTTCGTGCCCTATCGGGGACTTTCGAGGTCGTTCCTCACCCAGAATCCCCAACCCTGTAGATGAAAGGCGCTTACGCAATGGCTGTCTTCTTACGAGGCTTCGTGTTCGCGCCAGGCATTCCGCTGAGTGGTTGCGTCAGGGTCGGGGATAGGGATTATCAGCCGGGAAGGGCCCAAGCTCCGAGTATGGGCGTGATGTAAGGCCCAGGAAGCCCGCGGTGGAGGCGTCGCCGCGCCCGCCGGGAGCAGACGGATTGCCGTCGCCGTTAGAATCAGAGGCGGGAAGTGATACGTGACGAGCACCCGAGCGAAAGTGGAGTTCATTCCGTGGGTCGCGCTTGTGTTGGTGATGCAAGCCGCGTGCGCCGAACAGTCTTCGAGCCCGTCCGCTGTCGCCGGTGTCCTCGATCTTCGCAGCTGGAGCTTCGAAGCGGACGGCGCGGTCCAACTCACCGGGGACTGGGGCTTCTGCTGGGATGCGCTGCTCGACCCCGGCGATCCCAGCCCCGAGCCGGGAACCTGTGGCACTGCTCGGGTCCCGGGTCTGTGGACCGAGGCGGACGCGGCTCCCGGCCGGGGCACCGCGACCTACCGTCTGCGCATCCTGCTCCCGCCGGAGCGCCCCCCGCTCTCGCTGCGGGTGGGCGCGCCCATGACCTCACACCGCCTCTTCATCAACGGCCGGAGCGTCGCGGGAACCGGGCGGGTGACCCGAACGCCGGAGGGCCACCTCTCTCAACTCCGCAACCGGATCCACGTGCTGCCGGATGCGGGAGACGAGATCCGCCTGCTGATCCAGGTGGCGAACTTCGACTTCCGCTCCGGAGGCCTGCGCCGGCGCTGGATCCTCGGCAGCCATGAAGAGGTCCGGAGCTGGTCCGCCGCGTTCACGCTCCGCGACACCACTCTGGCGACCGTCAACATGCTCGTGGGGCTCTTCTTCCTGGGCTTCTTCGTGAACCGTCCGAAGGAGCGGGCATTCCTGTACTTCGGGCTCGGGGGCGTGGCGCTCGGTCTTCGCGCGGTGCCGTCCAGCTACTCGGACTTGGCCCAGCTCGTTGCGCCCGACATGATGCTTCCGATGGTGCTGCGCCTCGAGTACTTCGCGAACAACTTCATAGTGTTCGCTGGCATCAGCTACTTCGCCTGCAAGCTCCCCGACGACATGCCCTCCCGCATCGTCCGCTTCATCCAGGCCGGCTCGATCACCGGGATGCTCGGCGCGCTGTTGCTGCCGCTGTCGCTCGCCCAGATTCCGTTGCGCCTGTCCTGGGTCTTGGGCGCCTTCGTGCTCGTGACGGCGTTCTTCGCGCTCGTCCGGGCTGCCCGCCGCGGCGAGCCGAACGTGCGCATCACGCTCGCGGCGGTGCCTTTCCTCTTGGCGGTGGTCTTGTGGGACTCCTTCCGCGCCGAGGGCGGGATCGTGAACTCGGCCGCGCTGCCGGATGCCATGCTGCTGATGGCGCTGACGGAGACGGCCTCCCTGTTCCCGATCTCCATTCTGGCGCTGGTCCTCACGGAGGCGGTGGTCCTGATGCGGGCCTTTTCCCGCTCCTACGACACCATCGAGAGGCTCTCCGAGGAGCTGGTCGTCTCCAACGAGGACCTCCGGGAGACCAACCGCGCCGTCGTACGGTTCGTTCCGGTCGACTTCCTGCGCCTCCTGAAGAAGGAGTCGATCCGGGACGTTGCGCGCGGCGATTGTCTGGAGACGGAAATGAACATCATGTTCTGCGACATCCGTTCGTTCACGCCACTCGTCGAGTCGATGACACCTGAGGAGGCGTTTCGTTTCGTGAACTCCTTCACAGAGTGGATGGAACCGCCCATCCACACGCACGGCGGGTTCATCAATCAATATCTCGGCGACTGCATCATGGCGCTGTTTCCGAACGGAAACGACACAGCGGTTCGCGCCGGAATCGACATGCTGGCCGCACTCGAGGGCTTCAATCGCGCCGAGCGAGAGCGCCAGGGGAGTCACGAGTCCACGAGAGTCGGGATCGGGATCAATGCAGGTCCGCTCATGATTGGCACGATCGGAGGGCCGGAGCGGCTCGAACACGGTGTCATCGGCGATGCCGTGAACACCGCATCGCGCGTCGAATCGCTGACCAAGCAGTACCATACCAATCTCCTGATCAGCGGAACCACGTACGATGGGCTTTCGGATCCATCTGCCTACGACATCCGGCAACTCGATCGCGTGGTTCTCAAGGGGCGGAGCGAGCCGATCCGCATCTATGAGGTCTTGGACGCTCTGAGCCCGGAGGCGAGGAGCAGCCGGCTCGCCACTCGTGCGCTGTTCACGGAGGCGCGGCTCGCCTACGCAGCCCGGTCTTTCGACGAGGCCGAGCGGCTCTTCCGTGCCTGCTTCGCCAGCGACCCCGAAGATCTGGCATCGAAACTCTATATCACGCGTTGCGAGAGACGGGCTGTAGAGGGCACCCCCCCGGACTGGCACGGGGAAGCGCTGATGATGGAGAAGTAGCCGGGAGCCTGACCCAAGACTCCGGGCGACGCCGGTTGGGTTGCACTCGCGTAGGGTTGTCGCTTCAAATTCTCGTCGACGATCGTCACGTGCACGGGATCGGAGGCAAAACCCCCGTTGTTGTTGCAATGCACCGACTTGCTTCGGAGAGTAGTGACCGCTCCCGTCACATCGGCCTATACCGTGAAGATTCGGGTGCTGACGCCAGGGCATTCAAGTCCCCACAAGAGCGATCCGTTCGAGCTACCGGAGTTGCTCCAAGTCCGTGAAGAGACGGTAGAATCAAAGGTTGGAAGTGTTTGCCAGGCTGGTGCCGGCCTCGGACTTCAAATCCGATGGGGGGTGCGGCGACGCGCTCCCGGCGGGTTCGATTCCCGTCCGCTTCCGCCATTTCCCCCAGCCATCCGCAACCCACAACCTTGCACCGGCAGTTCGCCGCTTCGGCGAACTGCAAGCCACCCGCAGGGTGGCCGGCGCCCGCAGGGCGGACGCGGCCGAGATTCCACTTGAGGGTTTCGCTGCAAGTGCTTGAAATTGTCAAGTTTCTCGCGGTCGCTGGGTTTTTCCCGTAGCGGATCTCACCGAGCGACGTCGCGCGATTGCGGCATACTGAAGGGACAGCAATCAACGATTGGAGGAGTTCATGACCGACCGTCCCACCGTGGTCACGACCTTCAAGGATCTC
>SMWR01000164.1 GCA_004356735.1 Deltaproteobacteria bacterium | reverse complement strand
TTGCTACAGTCTGCCGACGCGCCCCGCCCCGGAGTCTGATTGGCCCGTCTGGAATTCTTTTTCGATTGCTCGAGCCCCTGGACCTACCTCGCCTTCCACAAGATCGAGGAGGTCGCCGCCGAGGGCGACGCGGAGCTCGTCTGGAAGCCCATCCTCGTCGGTGGCGTCTTCAACGCGGTCAACCCCAGCGTCTACGAGATGCGCGCCAACCCGGTCAAGGGCAAGGCGAAGTATCACGCCAAGGACCTCCGGGACTGGGCGCGACTCTACGGTCTGCATATCGGCTGGCCCAGCATCTTTCCCATCAACAGCGTACGCGCCATGCGCGGCTGCTTCGTGGCCGAGGAGCAAGGGCGCTTGCCGGCGTGGTCGCGCGCGGTCTTTGAGGCCTACTGGGGCGAGGACCGGGACATCAACCAGGACGACGTGCTGCGGGACGTGGCCGAGCGCATCGGCCTCGAGGCCGGCGAGCTGTTGGAGAAGATCGCCGACCCTGCGATCAAGCAGAAGCTTCGCGACAATACCGACGAGCTGATTGCACGTGGCGGCTTTGGATCGCCCACGATCTTCATCGACGGCGACGACATGTACTTCGGCAACGACCGCCTCCAGCTCGTCCGCGCCGCACTCGCGGAGGACCGCTGATGTCGCGTCTCAAGGATGCCGAAGAGTCCCCGCTCGATGAGCTGCTGCGCAATCTCGATCTCGATGCTCTCGACGCCGACCTCTTCCTGGGGAATCCGGGTGAGGGCGAGGGACGGTTGTTTGGCGGCATGGTCGCGGCCCAGTGCGTCATCGCCGCCGGTCGTACGGTCCAGCCCGATCGCCGCCTGCATTCGCTGCACGCGTACTTCTTGCGTGGCGGGCGACACGACTCACCGATCCGATTCGTGGTCGACCGCATCCGCGACGGCAAGACGTTTACGACACGACGCGTGAAGGCGCACCAGGCCGGCGAAACGATCTTCAGCCTGGCGGCCAGCTTCTCACGAGACGAGGAGGGAATCGAGCACCAGGATCCGATGCCCGAGGCACCCGAACCCGATTCCCTCCCCGACTGGGAGACGCTGCGGAACCAGTCGAACGATGCGCCCAAGCTCCCGCCCAGTCCGATCGAAGTGCGCATGGTGGATCCGTGGACCGACGAGCCGAGCCCCGCGCGCCAGCGCAACTGGATGCGTCTGCGCGGCTCGCTGCCCGAGGATCCGCTGATCCACACCGCCATGCTCGTCTACGCGACCGACCGGACGCTGCTCGCCACCGCGTCGCGACCCCACGCGATCCCCTGGAGAGAACGCATGGCGGCGAGCCTCGACCACGCCGTGTGGATCCACCGTCCGGTCCGCATGGATGACTGGCTCTACTACACGAGCGAGAGTCCGGTGGCATTCGGGGCCCACGGCATGGTGTTCGGGGCCATCTACTATCCAGATGGACGACGCCTCGCGTCGGTGGCCCAGGAAGGTCTGATCCGAAGGCGGCGTCCGCAGTAGGCCTGGGGGCTTTGGCCTGGGTGCGAGGCCGAGAATGTTTCGGATTCAGGCTTTGGCGGTCTTCTCTGCGAATGTTGCGTCGCGGATCGCGAAGGCACCGTCATCGAGAGTGGTGTCCTCGGCGAGCTCATGGGCATGGCAGCGCGCCGCGAGCAGTACGTCCGACAAGCCGGGCGCGAGTCGTGCCAACGTCGAAGAGCGGGCCACGATCGTGAGGCTTTCGACTTCGCGACCCATCGACACTTCCGCGTCAGCTTTGGCCTTGTTGATCGCGCTCCAGCAGTCGGCAGCGATTGCGAAGCTCGATGCGTCGGCCGGCGCCGGCAGATCGGCGAAGTCGGCCTCCGAGGGCCATGCCGCACGGTGGATGCTGGCGCTACCGGTCTGCTGGGCAAAGAGCCACGACCAGACTTCCTCGGTGATGTAGGGCAGCACCGGCGCGAAGAGTCGCAGCAGGACGTTCAGCGCGAGCCGCAGCGTCGCCACCGCCGAGCCCTGGCCCGACGGATCGCCCTCGTCGCGTGCACGCACCTTGGCCAGCTCGATGTAGGTGTCGGTGAAGTGGCTCCAGAAGAAGCTCTCCGTCTCCTGCAACGCCTGGGCGTGGTTGAACTCGTCGCAGCAGAAGGTCGCACGGGCAACGAGATCCTTCAGTCCGGCCAGAAACGCGAGGTCCAACTGATGGGTGATCGGTGCCTCCTCGGCGCTCTGAGACAACACGAACTTGGCCGCATTGAAGAGCTTCGTCTGGAGCCGCTTGCCGATCTTGAACACCTTCTCGTCGGCGGCGGTGTCGACGCCGAGTCGCGCACTGGCCGCCCAGTAGCGCACACCGTCGGCCGTGAATTTTTCGAGCAGTTCCGTCGGGATTACGACGTTTCCCAGACTCTTGGACATCTTCTTGCGCTCCGGATCGAGCACCCAGCCCGAGATCGTGACGTGGTGCCACGGGATCTGGTCTTCATGGAGCATCGCCTTGGCGATCGTGTAGAAGGCCCAGGTCCGGATGATCTCGTGGCTCTGGGGGCGAACGTCCGCCGGGAAGAGCTTGGCGTGGCGCTGGGGGTCGAGCTGCCAATGCGAACCAATCTGGGGCGTCAGCGAGCTGGTGAACCAGGTATCGAAGATGTCTTCCTCGCCGAGGAAACCGCCCGGCTTTCCGCGCTGCGACTCGTCGAAGCCGCTGGGCACGTCCGTGGTCGGATCGATCGGCAGCCGGTCCGCTGTCGGCAGAATCGGGTTTTCATGGTCGGGCTCGCCGTTTGCATCGAGCGGATACCACACTGGAATCGGCACACCGAAAAAGCGCTGACGACTCACGCACCAGTCGAACGAGAGATTGTCGGTCCAGTCGCGGTAGCGGATCCCCATGAACTCCGGGTGCCATTTCACTTCGGCGCCCTTGGACAGGAGTGCGTGCTTCTTGTCGAGCAGACGAACGAACCACTGCCGCGTTGGAACCAGCTCGAGCGGTCGGTCGCCCTTCTCGTAGAACTTGACCGAGTGTTCGATCGGCTCGGGCTCACCCTGGAGGGACGCGCGGTTGCCGGTCGCGCCCCCGTCAGCGTCGCGCAGCAACTCGACGATGGCCGCGCGTGCCTGGGTCACATTCTTGCCGGCGAGACCGGCGTAGTAGCGGTTGGCCGCGTCGGCATCGGCGCTCGGGAAGGCTTCGCTTCCGAAGCTCACCTCTGCAAGGCGCCCATTGCGGCCGATCAGCTGTCGCAGCACCAGGCCCTCGGCCCGCCACCACTCCAGGTCCGTCTGGTCGCCGAACGTACACACCATCAAGATGCCCGACCCCTTCTCGGGGTCGGCCAGTTCACTGGGGAAGATCGGCACCGGCACGCGGAAGAGCGGCGTCACGGCGTTCTTTCCAAAGAGATCGCGGTAGCGCTCGTCGTCGGGGTGCGCGGTCACACCCACACAGGCGGGCAGCAGTTCCGGCCGCGTCGTCGCGATCACGAAGCTGCGGTCGCTGTCCTCGACGCCAAACTCGATGTGGTGGAAGGCGCCGGTCGTCATGCGGTCGACCGTTTCGGCCTGCGCCACCGCGGTCTGGAAGTCCACGTCCCACATGGTCGGTGCGTCGGTGTTGTAGAGATGGCCCTTCTTCGCGAGATCGAGAAACGAGAGCTGGGCGAGCTGCCGCGGCCACTTGCCGATCGTCTCGTAGGTCTGCGTCCAGTCGACCGAGAGCCCCACTCGGCGGAACATTCCCTCGAAGGCCTGCTCGTCCTCGGCGGTCACGCGCTCGCAGAGCTCGATGAAGTTGGGGCGTGAAATCAGACGCACCGGCTGCTTGCGCCCCTTCGCGCTGGCCGGCTCGATCTCGAGCCCCTGTTCGTACGGCTGCTGCGGATCGCAACGAACGTGGAAGAGATTCTGGACACGGCGCTCGGTGGGCAGCCCGTTGTCGTCCCAACCGATGGGATAGAAGATGTTCATCCCGGCCATCCGCTTCTGGCGGACCATCACATCAGCGTGGGTGTAGGAGAAGACGTGGCCGATGTGGAGCGCGCCCGAGACGGTCGGGGGCGGCGTATCGACCACGAAGGTCTCCGCCCGTGGGCGATTGGGATCCCAGCGATAGGTCCCGTGCTCGTCCCAGAAACGGTCCCAGCGCAGCTCGGCCGCTGGGGCGTCGAAGTGCTTGGGCAGCGCGCTGGGATCGAGGGTCTTGTATCGAGCCATTTGCGGGCCCGTAGCCTAACCGACCGAGAACACGACGAAAGCAGAAAGAAGGACGAGCAGGGCAGGGGCGTTGCTCCCAGTTTCAACCTCTCCCCCCGCGGGGGAAAATCCAGATCCAGAACCCCGTCCTTACAATTTCGACAGGGAGGGCGGGGACTTGCGTCGCCGGTCGCACCGGGATACCGTCCGTCGCCCTGAATCCGGAGAAGGTGGGTCCCATGGCCAAGGCCAGTCAGATCAATCGTGACAACAAGCGCAAGAAGCTGATCGCCAAGCACGCTGTGAAGCGCGCCGAGCTGCGCAAGCAGCTCAAGGACCCGAACACCTCGATGGAAGAGAAGTTCGAGATCCAGAAGGCGTTCGCCAAGCTGCCGCGCAACTCGTGCCCGACCCGCTACAACAGTCGCTGCGCCATCACCGGACGGTCGCGCAGCTATTACCGAAAATTTGGCATCTCGCGCATCGCACTGCGGGAGCTGGCGCTCCAGGGCATGCTGCCCGGCGTCCGAAAGTCGAGCTGGTAGGCGAGGAGCAAGACCGTGAAGGATGGCATCCATCCCGACTACCACAAGGTGCTCTTCATCGACACGGCGACGGGCAGTGAGTGGGTGACGCGCTCGACGCTCACGTCGAAGGAGAAGCGCAAGGTCGACGGAGAAGAAATGCCCGTCGTGAAGCTCGAGATCTCGTCCTTCAGCCACCCCTTTTGGACCGGCAAGATGCGAGAGCTCGACACCGACGGAAAGATCGATCGGTTCCGACGCCGCTTTGGTGGAGGCAAGAAGAAGGAATAATGTCTCGCCGCTGCCAGCTCACGGGCAAGGGCCCGCAATCGGGACACAACGTCTCCCACTCGAACGTCAAGACCAATCGCCGCTTCGAGCCCAATCTCCAGAAGTCCACGTTCTACAGCGACGCGCTGGGCCAAAAGGTGGCGCTCCGCGTCTGCACCCGGGCCCTGCGCACGGTCTCGCACCACGGCGGTCTCGATCGTTTTCTGCTGAAGACGAACGACGCCAAGCTGGCACCCGAGGGCCTGCGCTTGAAGCGCAAGGTCAAGAAGGCCCTGTCCGGCACCTCAGCCCGCAAGGCCTCCTGATCGCCTCGTCGAGAGCGGACAAGCGACTCGCAGGAGCCGGGACGGTGAGGCGCGTTCACGCCCAAGTCGGCTCCCGATCGTTCCTGCCGGTTCAGCGCTGAACGTTCACCAAGGTCCCCGTCTGAGCCATAATGTTGGCGCACTGGACGGAGGAGAATCCGATGGCATTCCACGGCACGGTTGCGCTGATCACGGGCGCGGGAAGCGGAATGGGTCAGCTGGCCGCCAGACGACTGGCGGAGCAGGGCGCCAAGGTCGCGGCGCTCGATCTCAACGAAGAGGGTCTGCGCCAGACCCAATCGGGCCATGACAACGTCCGCAACTTCGCCGTTGACGTCACCAATGCCCAGGCCGTCGATGCGGCCGTGAAAGAGATCGAAACCGATCTCGGCCCGATCGACCGCGTCTTCAACGCCGCCGCCATCATGCCCAGCGCGCGCATCCTCGACCAGGACCGTGAAGAGATCCACCGGATCATGGAGATCAACTACGGTGGCATCGTCAACGTGACCCTGGCCGTGCTGCCGGGCATGATCGAGCGCGGCTCGGGCGACATGGTGAACTTTGCGTCGATGGCCGGCTGGCTGCCAGCCCCCGACCTCGGCGCGTATCATGCCTCGAAGTTCGCCGTCGTCGCCTTCTGCGAAGTCCTCTACTGGGAGAACCGCAAGAAGGGCGTGCGCTTCGCGTGCGTCTGCCCGCCGGTGGTCAACACGCCACTGCTCGAACAGGCCACCTCGAACCCGGCCTGGCTCGCAACCGCCCCGAAGATCGAGCCCGAAGTGGTGCTCGACGCCATCGAGAAGTCGCTCGAGAAGGGCCAGCTCTTCGTGTTCCCGGGCTTCGGCACCAAGTTCGCCTGGCGCCTGCGCCGCTTCTTCCCGGGCCTGATCTGGTGGCGCTTCAAGAACACCGACAAGCTCTAGGGCTCCGCATCCGCCACCAGAACCAACGCTCGATGCTCCCGCCTTGGGCTGGAAGGCGCGGAAACTGCGGCCTCGGCCGTGCCCATCGCACCCGACCCAGGCTCTGCAATTTTCCCGCTCTCCGAATCGAGAACAACCTGAATTGAGGGGCCTCTGCCTCGGGGGCCGGTGCAGGCTCTGGCTTGCAGTGCAGTCTGGAGCTTGCGCTGGCAGAGCCGCACAGCGGCCTGAAAACGCCGCAGACGACGCGCGGGCCCCAGCCAAGGGTGGCATACAGCTTGCTTTATAGCCGGGACAAGGAGGTCGAACCCCAAGATGTACGCCTACGAAGAAGACGTCGTCGTCCGACGCGCACCCCAGCCCGGCATCGCGGCCGTCCTCTCGGTCCTGATCCCGGGTCTGGGCCAGGTCTACGCGGGCCGGCTGGTGGCCGGTGGAATCTGGTTCCTGGCTACCGGCATCGCCTACTGGGCCGTGCTGCTGCCGGGCTTCCTGGCCCACGCCCTGTGCATCTGGTCCGCCTATCACAGCGCCCGCTACTGGAGGCGCGATTAGCGACCGCGAATTGCGCGTTTTCACGAACGGCGACCAGCACTTGCAGTGTGACCGCATCCGACACGGCGGGAACCGATGGTGCCCCCTATATAATCTGCCGCAGGGGGAAGAACGATGCTCGAGCACTGCCCAACGCGGTCGCCCCGCTGCTGGGCATCGTCATCGTGCTCCAGATCGTCTCGCTGGTCCGTGCTCGTGGGCCGGCCGACGATCTCGTCTCGCGCCTCGACCCGCTCGAGAAGTCGGACAACCGCAGCGAGAGCACGTTGCGCGAGGAGTTCGCCAAGAACCGTGACGAGGCGGCGTCGAGCGGGGGGACGCCGCGGCTGCCGAGGAGGCGCGCCTTGGCCTGGAAGCACGCGTCCTGGGCGAGGCGCGCTCGATTCGCGACAAATACGTGAACCCGCCGCAGACGACCGACTTCGGCATCCTCTTCTTGCCGAGCGAGGCGCTCTACGCCGAGGTGCTGCGCACGCCCGGAATCATCGAGAAGCTCCAGCGCGAGACTCGCGTGGTCGTGGCAGGCCCGACCTCACTCGCCGCCATCTTGAACAGCTTGCAGATGGGCTTCCGGACGCTGGCCGTCCAGAAGCGATCGAGCGAAGTCTGGAAGACGCTCGGCGCCGTCAAAAACCAATTCAGCATTTTCAGCGGGCTGCTCGACAAGGTGAGTGACAAGCTGCAGCAGGCCTCG
>SMWR01000003.1 GCA_004356735.1 Deltaproteobacteria bacterium | reverse complement strand
CTGGCGGCTCCCTACGATACCCAGCCGTTCGAGGAATTCCGCTTCGTCGGTGCCAATGACGGCGCCTCGGGAGCGGCGGTCCTGCTGGAGCTGACTCGCGTCCTGGTGGCGAATCCACTTCCGTACCGCGTATGGATCGTGTTTCTCGATGGAGAGGCAACCGCAGTCGCCGGTGAGGACTCCGCCCACGCGGGAAGCACGGCCGTGATCCACCGGGTGAGCCTGCGCGGTCTGCTGCCTTCGATTCGACTGGCCGTGGTGGTCAATCGCGTCTGTGACCCGGACCTGCAGGTGACGCGCGACCTGGTCTCCCACCGGATCTACCGCGAAGAGTTCTGGCGCGCTGCCAGTCGGATCGGCGAATCGGACGCGTTTCCGCGCCACGGTGAGATCGAGACGGTCCAGGGCCCGCACCGCGGCTTCGTGAAGGCCGGGATGCGACGGGTGGTGGCGCTGATGGACACCCGCTTCGGCGCCGGGGAGCCGCCTGGAATCTACGCCGGCACCGAGCACGACGACCTGGAGCACTGCTCGGCCGACAGTCTCGCAACCGTGGGCCGCGTAACCCTCGAAGGCCTGCATGTCATCAGCCAGCGCCTGACCAGGATCGACCGCTTCTCGGAGTCCCCGGTCGAGGGCAGCGCCTCGATCGATCACCTGATCCGGGACCCCAGCCAAGACGACGAGACGCCCCGAGCGGGGGGTGAAATGCCGCCTGCCGGCGGCGAAGTGGTGCCGCCTGGAGGCGATGATGCGGTTTCCCAGACTCTCCCCTCAGCGTCGTCCGCCACCCCGGACGTCACCCTGGACTAGACTCCCAGGGCCCCCTGCATCGAGTGAGTCGCGCCCAGTGAAGAGCACCCGAATCGGTCAGGCCCTGAGGACCCTCTGCCACCCCGCGTACCCGCGGCCCGGCCTTGCCGGTCTCGCGGCTGCAGTCTTCGTCTGTGCCTTGCTCGGGCCGCCGGAATCCGCGGCCGCCCGCGACGCCCAGGCCGCCAAGACCTCGTTGGTGAAGATCCAGATCGATTCTCCCAAGCCCGGCATCCCTCTCAAGAACCGGGTCCACCAGGCGCCGATTCGGGGCAGCGCCACCGCGGACGGAGAACGGCCTGCGGACTTCGACGTGATGATCGTCATCGACGTCTCGGGCTCGACCAAGCACGCCAGCGGCGTCGACGTGGACGGCGACGGCGAAGTTGGCTTCAACCCCCAGCTGGAGCTGGTGGAGCCCGGCAAGTATCCGCCCGACATGCAGTCGACGGACCCTCACGACACGATCCTGGCCGCCGAGATCCGGGGCGCCCAGCAGCTCGTGCTGAGCCTCGATGCGAGTCGGGTCCGGGTGGGCGTCATCAGCTTCTCGGGCGAGATGAACCCGCAGACCGGCATGCGCGCAAAGTGGGACCAGCAGGACGCATGGCTCGAGGTCCCGCTCACGTTCGACCACGCGTCTGCCCGGAGCCGCATGAATCGGATCCTCCAGCGCGGTCCCCACGGCGGAACGAACTTCGCCGCGGGCGTGCGGCTGGCGGTGCGCGAGCTGGCGGGCCTGTCCGGGGCCAAGAGCCAGCCCCGGCCCGGTGCCAAGAAGGTGGTCCTGTTCCTGACCGACGGCCTGCCGACGTTCCCGATCGGTACCGGTGCCTCGCCCGATCCAGGCGACACCGAGGCCGCGCTCACCGCGGCGCGCCTGGCCCACAAGGCAGGCATCACCATCAACACTTATGCGCTCGGGCCCAACGCGCTCACCAATCCCATCGCCGCCACGGAGATGGCTCGCATCACGCTCGGCAACTTCCTGCCGGTGCTAAACCCGGGTGACATCATCTCGTTCTTGTCGGGCATCTCGTTCGCGAACATCGAGGACGTGGTCTTTACGAATCTGACCACCCGTGAGGTCTCGACGGACGTACACCTCTTTCCCGATGGCCGCTTCCGCGGCTTCGTTCCGGTGAAGGAAGGGCGCAACCGGGTACGCGTGACCGCGCTGGCATCAGACGGCAGCAGCGGCAGCGTCGAGCTCGACCTCTTCTTCGAGAAGTCGGGACTCACCGAGCGTGAGCTGGCCCTGGAACTCGACCGGATCCGCGCGCGCAACAAGCAGCTCATGCTGCTGGTCGAGCGCGAGCGCATCCAGCGCTTCCGCGAGCAGCAACGGAAGGTCCTCGAGTTCGAGGTATCCGAACCCGAATAGGGCCGGCGCAGCGCCGGCTTGCAGTTCGCCGCGGCGGCGGGCCGACGGAGCGTCGGCTTGCAGTTCGCCGCAGCGGCGAACTGCGGCTCACTCAGGCTGGGACCTCCTGGCGTTCCGGTGTCGCCGCGTTTTGGGCTAGAGCGGGACGAGGTTCGGATCGTTGATCTCGCGTCGGACCAGGCGGCCGTTCTCGTAGATCGAGATGATGTCGACCTCACCGTCGCCGTCCTTGTCCTCTTCCCGCCTGGCCAGCTCGGGCCGGCCGTTTCCGGTGGAATAGAACTCGAACACGTCGCGGATTCCGTCGGAGTTGGTGTCCTTCTCGATGCGTGAGATGACTTCCTTTTCGCCCACCACGTCGTACTCGGTCCAGGAATCCATCGCACCGTCCTTGTCCGTGTCCTCGGCCGTCGAGACCCGCTTGCGATTCTTGTAGATCACGATGAGATCGATTTTCCCGTCGTTGTTTACGTCGTGCTTCTCCTCGGTGAGGTTCGTCCCGCGGTAGGTGTAGAAGGCGTCCTTCACGCCGTCGTTGTCCCGGTCGATCTGGCGTGACGTCATGCGGCTGCCCGAGTACGTCTCCCAGATGTCAGGCTTGCCGTTGGCGTTGGTGTCGAGCGTGCGCGAGACGACCTTGCCGTCCCGGTAGACCTGCCAGGTGTCGGGCTTGCCGTCGTAGTCACGGTCCTGAACCTTGCGAATGATCAGGCCCGTCTTCGGGTCGAAGTACCGCACCTGCTCGGGTTTGCCGTCGCGGTCGGCGTCCAAGCTTCGCTTGATCATCGTGAGCTTCGTCTTGTTGCCCCACTTGCCCTTTTCTATGACGACTTCTTCTTCTTCGAAGATGGCCCTGGGCAGGTCGCGGTCCGTGGGGGTCTTGGGGGCTGCGCGCGGATCGAGCTGGGCGGCGAGCTCCTCGTCGCTCAAGGTGGGAGCGATGGCGGCGGCGGCCGACCGCTGGACCTGCTCCTGCTGATCGATCTGGTGTAGCAACTCTTCCTGGCGCGCGAGCTCTTCCTCGATCTCACTTTCCAGGGTGTCGCCCCGGGCGATCTCGCTCTCGATCTCCTGCTCGAGTGCGGCTTCGCGCTGGGCCTCGGCGCCACCCCCGACCGGATCGTAGGGGCCCATGCCGCCCTGCCCCTGAAACGGAACGTTTCCGGTCAGGGCTCCGTAGACGAGCATGACCCCAGCCCCGGCTGCCATGCCCAGCGGGCCGAGGCTGGAGCCGATGACGGCGCCCATCACCATCGACTCCATGGCGCTCTGGGCGCGCTGCGACAGGCTGACGCCGACCGGTAGTGGATCCGGGCCTGTCGTCGGATCCACAGGCGCGTTCGGATCCACTGGATACGGAGCCGCGCCGCCCGGGGAGAGTGGCGGGGCCGGTGCGGTCGTGCACCCCGAGAGCGCCAGAATCACCAGCAGGATCAACGCGAAGCGTGCGGTCCGGATCGTTCGAGGCGACATCGATCCACTCATCTCAAGGCCAGTTTTACAGGTGCATCAAGAATACCAGATACGGATGCATCTCTGTGCGTGTCGACGCATTGCGGCATGCATCCCGAGCTGTCTCCCAGGCAGCCCCAGCCGGCTTCTCGTGCGGGTCCCGATTCAAAAAGAGAAATAGAATTACAAACTTCTGAGAGAGTCTCGCTCGGGCCACGCCAACCCGCCCGGCGCGTCGACAGGCTCCGGGCCGAAGGGTATCCTAACGCGGTGCATCGGAAGTCGATGCCAGCCCCCCGTGTTCCCGTGGACGTCTTGTTGAGCAGCCTATGAATCGGGGAATCCTGAGTGGGCCTCACCCTCATTCGAAAGAGCGATCCGGGCAGCCGCAAGCGCAACCCGAAGATCGCGCTGGTGCTGGCCGGCGGAGCCGTGTCTGGCGGAGCCTTCAAGGTGGGGGGTCTCAAGGCCCTCGATGACTTCTTCGTCGACCGCAAGATCACGGACCTCGACATCTACGTCGGACTTTCAGCAGGAGCCATGCTCTCGGCCTCGCTGGCCGGTGGCGTCACGCCCAACGAGATGATCAAGGTTCTCGACGGAACCAGCACGCGGATCGACCAACTGCGCCCGATCGACTTCTTCAATCCGAATCTGCGGGAGATGGTCGAACGGCCGGCGCGCCTGCTCTACGACCTGGCGACCTACCTGCCCAGCGTGAGCCTGGACTTCGCGCGCGGGCTGCCCGGGCTGCCCGACGCGATTGGTGACGAAGTTCGCCGGTTCTACCGGGCGCCGACCTACCACCACTTCGAGACCCTGGTGATGCGCATGCGCGACCACATCTCGCCGAAGCGCGAGATCCCGGCGCTGAGCCATTACATCCCCAGCGGTCTGTTCGACAACTCGAGCCTCGAGCGTTGGCTGCGTCGCTGTCTGGAGCGGCTCGACCTGCCCAACGATTTTCGGGCCTTCGAGCGGCGTACGGGGAAAAAGCTCTACATCTCGGCCTGCGACCTGGACACGGCCGAGCGCGCGATTTTCGGCTCTGATGAGAACTGCGAGGTCACGATCTCCCAGGCGGTCCAGGCGTCATCGGCGCTGCCGCTCTTCTACCGCCCCGCACGCATCAACGGCATCGACTACATCGACGGCGGTGTGCGCAACACCGCCAACATCGACATCGCCGTCGAGAAGGGCGCCGATCTCATCATCTGTTACAACCCGTTCCGGCCCTTCCTGAATCGGGTCGATGAGGAAGGCGAGGCCGGCGAATACTTCTCTGACGGCCGCTATCTGTCAGATCGCGGTTTGGTGGTCATCCTGAACCAGGTGTTCCGGACGCTGCTCCACTCCCGCCTGAAGCTGGGCATGCAGCGCTACCTGGCCGACGATCGCTTCACGGGCGACATCGTCCTGATCGAGCCCCGGGAGCGCGATTCCGAGTTCTTCGCCATCAATCCGCTGGCGTTCTGGAAGCGGTCTCAGGCCGTCGAGCACGGCTTCGAGTCGGTTCGGACCACCATCGAGCAGAACTTCGACTCGCTGAGCCAGGTCTTCGGCCAGTACGGCCTGCGCCTCGATCGGGCGGCCGCCAAGCGCCGCGCCCGCCGCGCCCGGCAGGCCAAGGGCTGGAAGGGTGCCCAGCCCACCGAGCCGTCCGCCAGCGCCAAGAGCCTGCGCCTGGTCGGAGGTCTGCGGGGTTAGCGGGCTGACGGTCCCGTTGGGGGCGGCCGAAAGCTTCTAAGCTGGCGAAATCCCTGTCTTCCGGTATAGTTCGGACCTCCCGGGGCCCGCCCCACAGGGCGCGGCGGAGCGCTGGATCGAGTGTGCACTCTCATCGCCCTCCATCGTCGGATCGTTGGGGCGCCGCTCGTGGTCGCTGCGAATCGCGATGAATTCCATGACCGGCCGGCCGAAGGGCTGGCGATCCGCTCAGCACCGGGGGGACCGATCATCGCGCCACTGGACACAAGAGCGGGTGGAACCTGGCTCGGATTAGGACCCCAAGGATTGTTTGCCGCGGTCACCAACGTGTCGGCCGGGACGCCGGACCCGCAGCGCAGATCCCGGGGACATCTGGTCATCCAAGCGCTGGCCGCGGCCAGCGCGCGAGAAGCCGCCGAAGCGGCCGAGAAACTGCCAATGGGCATGTACAACCCCTTCAATCTCTTCCTCGCGGATCGCGACGATGCCTTCGCGATCACGTATGAGGAGAGGCCGCGGCGGATCGCCGTGGGGGGAAGCACGGTCATCGTCGGCAATGGCGCCTTCGACCGGCCGGTACCCCCCAAGCTGGCAGGTCTCCAAGAGCAGGTCGACGACCTCGGGCCCGAATCGTTACTCGAAGGTCTCGAACGCCTCTGTCGCAGCCACGAGGAATTCGGTCCGAGGGGGCCCCTCGACGCACTCTGTGTCCATACCCCCGCCTACGGCACCCGCAGCTCCGCGCTGCTGCGGATCGGCGATGACGGGCTGGAAGATTCCAACAGTGTCTTTCGCTTTGCGGAAGGCGCGCCTTGTGAAAACCCGTACGAAGACCACACAGCCTTGCTGCGCCGGCTCGCAAGCCCCGGTCCGGTCGCAGTGGGTTCGATAGGGGAACCGAGTTGAGACGAATTGGAAGCAACATCAGGAAGCAGAACTCCGACGCCAAACTGAGACGCGTCATCAAGAACATCATTCGGTATTCGGACGACGAGAAGCCGATGAACGACTATCCGAAGAGGATCGTTTCGCCTTCACGCCCGTCGAAGTGCTGCAACGACGACAACCGGGAAATCATCGGAAACACCCGCGAAGTCGATGGATTCAAGTTCTGTTACAAGATCTGCGTGAAGTGCGGCCATGCGGTGAAGTTCTATTTCCCCGCCGTTGTCTCCACCAGCGCGGTAGTCAAGGAATACCGCCAGATGAAGCGGTACATGGCGCAGTAAGCGCCGCCACCGGCAGCCGCTGGGCTGCTCCGAGTTTCGGCGAGGCGGCCTTTCGGCCGCCTCGCTTCGTTTCGGAGCCTTGTGTCGCCGTTCAGCCAGGAGATTCACAGCATTCAAATTCGCGATGTGAAAGAAGCTGGCGATTGGCTCGAGGGGCTGATCAACGTCGAGAAGCGACCCGACATCGCCCATGCCCGCTTGGGCCTCGGGCCGATCCAGGCTCTTCTGGAGCGGCTCGACAACCCCCACGATGGGCTTCGGTTCATCCACATCGCCGGGTCGAAGGGAAAAGGCTCAACGGCGCTGCTGGCCGAGGCGGTGCTCGAGGCCGCCGGCGTGCGCGTCGGGACCTTCACATCTCCACATCTCGAACGCTGGACGGAACGGGTTCGCATCGGCGGGCGCGAGGTCGATGGACCTCCGCTCGCCGCCGCGGTCGAACGGGTGCGGCCACACGTCGAGGCGATGCGGGATCGGGATCCGTCCCAGCCGCCCACTTTCTTCGACGCGACGACAGCGGCCGCGCTGGTCTGCTTCCGCGAGGCCGGCGTCGAGCTCGCCATCTTGGAGGTCGGACTCGGCGGTCGCCTCGATTCCACCAACGTCGTGACGCCCGTCGTGGCCTGCATCACCAGCATCGAACTCGAACACACGGAGACGCTCGGCGACAGCCTCGCTGCGATCGCCGGCGAGAAGGCGGGAATCTTGAAGCCCGCCGTGGCGGCCGTGATCGGCGTCCTTCCCCAGGAAGCCGCCGCCGTGGTGCGGGTACGCGCCGCCGAGGTCGGGATCGAACCGGCTTGGGCCGGCGATGCATTCGCGGCCGAGGTCCTGGAGGAGGGTCCGGACGGAAGCATGCTTCGGATGCGCGACGGCGACGTCGTCTTCGATGCCCGGTTGCCCTTGCTCGGACGCCACCAGGTGGGCAACGCCGCGCTGGCGTTGGCGTGCGTGCGCCGGGCGCTGGATCTGGACGACACGTTCGTGTCGGCTGCAATCCAGGGGCTGGCCGCGGTGACCTTGCCCGGTCGGATCGAGCGCCTGGAACGCGATCCGTGTGTCCTGGTCGACGGGGCCCACACGCTGGCATCGGCCCAGGCGTTGGCGTCGGTGCTGCGCCGGATCGAGCGCCGCCGCACGCATCTGGTGCTCTCGATTTCGGCGGGGAAGGACACCGCATCGATCCTGGCGTCGCTGGTACCGCTGGCGGATGAAGTCACGGTCACGCGTGCAGAGCCTACGCGCTCGTTGTCTCCGACTGAAATCGGCCGGGCGGTCCGCGAGGTGGCACCCGACGTCGCGGTGCGGGTGGTTCCGAATCCGCAGCTGGCGGTGCGGGCTGCCTACCACCGCCTCGAAGCAGGCGATTGTCTCTGCGTGACCGGCTCGGTCTACCTGGCTGGAATTGCCCGCCGCATCCTTCGGCAGCCTCGCAGCGCAGCCGACGTCGCTGTCAGTCGGAACCCGGCGGAGATGCGCCGTGAAGCAGATTGACGCGGCCGGGAGCGCCGCGGAACAGAAGTCGGCCGGGAGAGTTGCAACACAGGCGGAAGCTCGTGAAGCGGCGTTCCAGCAGGAGGTGCGCGAGAACCTTCGACGCAACTACCTGGCCCACCTGAGCCATGGCCTGCTCGGTCAGACAGGCATGCGCCTCATCAATGCCCCGATCTTCATCCCGGCCTACATCGCGGCGCTCAGCGGCTCCGACTGGATCGTGGGACTCGCCCGAGGGCTTCAGTACCTGGGTATGTTCCTGTCGCCCATCGTCGGTGCGACGCTGATCGAGCATCGCCGAAGGGTTCTACCGGTCGGGCTCGTGATCGGCGTACTGATGCGGATCCAGATCCTGGGACTCGCCCTGGGTGGTCTGCTGCTGCCGCACCCGTGGCCCCTGATCAGTGCCTGCGTGTTTCTCGGTCTGTTCGGCGTCTTCCTGGGCGTCCAGGGCGTCGTCTTCAATTTCCTGGTCTCGAAGGTGATTCCCGTCGAGATCCGGGGGTTGCTGATGGGTCTGCGCAATGCCCTGGCGGGGCTCACGGCGGTGGGTGTGTCGCTCTATGCAGGTCATTATCTGATCGAGGGCGACGTCTTCGGCAACGGCTATGGCGCCACATTCCTGCTGGCCTTCGGTCTGACCTCGGTCGGGCTGATCATGCTGCTCTTCGTGCGCGAGCCCAAGACGCCCAACGTGTTGGAGCGCTCCCGGGTCGGACAGCGGCTCCGCGAACTGCCCGCGTTGCTTCGCGGCGACCGCGCCTTCACGACCTATTTCATCGCCCGGGCCCTGGCGACCATCGGCCGCATGGCTGTGCCGTTCTACGTGATCTACGCGATCAACGAATTCGAGCTGACCGGGAGCGACCTGGGAGAGCTGACGGCGGCCTTCGTGTTGTCCCAGAGCGTGGGAAATCTGATGTGGGGACTGCTGGCGGACCGCACTGGCTTCCGTTTCGTCTTTCTGCTGGCGCTCGCCGTGTGGATCGCGTCGGCCCTCGGCTTGATGGCCATCGACGACGGCGACATGCTCGTCGCGGTCTATCTGGGACTGGGCATGGGAATGGGCGGATTCCAGATGTCGTCGCAGAATCTGGTGCTCGAGTTCGGTCGCCGGCGCAATCTCCCCATGCGGATCGCCGTCGCCAACTCGGCTTCCGAGCTGGTCGCAGCGATCGGAGCCGTGCTCGGAGGCGTGCTGGCGGCGGCATTGGGCTACGCCAGCGTTTTTTGGATTGCCATCGGCTTCCAAGTGGTGGCGATGGGGATCGTACTCGTCTTCATGGAGGAGCCGCGCAAGCGTCGCGGTCAGTTGGAACCGATCGATCGGTAGACGGCCTGCATCACAGCGCCGAGGTCGACGCCACAATGCGGGGGCGGCGGGTCCGGTGCGGAATCCATGACCCGAAAAGACTACGCCCGAGCCGGCTCCACGCCAATGCGTGGGGAGGGGTAGCCGGCCCGGGCGATCTGGACAATGCGGTTGTCAGTTCTCAGTCGATCCCCTCTGGAGCAAGGCCCGTGCCAGCTTCTTCCGGATGTGTGGACTCGCGCGTAAGCCACCGGCAGATCTCGGTTTCGGAAAACGGCTGATTCGAGGGCCCGGCAGCTCGCACGCAACCCGGAGTGCCTGGAGTGACACAATTTGCGGCGCTGGAAATGATTTTTTCCGGCCTGGAGCTGAAGCCGTGTGCAGACTGCTTTCAGGAGCTGCGCACGTGTTGCGCGACGGCTTCCAGATGAGCCGGTGAGGTGCCGCAGCAGCCGCCGATGATGCGGGCGCCCCGCGCGGTCCAGATGGCCGCGTGCGCTTTGAACTCGGTGGGTGTGCAGTCTTCGCTGCGGCGGGCGTCGTCGCGATCGAGCGGGGTGCCGAGATTCGCGTAGAGGCCGAACGCCCGGCCGCAACCTGCCAGGACGTCGAGGCAAGCGGGCACATTCGACGGCGGCAGGCAGTTGACCAGGATCGCGGTCGGCGCGAGGGCTTCCACGGCTTCGATGCCTCCCGAGAGGGCCTCGCCCGACAGCAGCCGGGCGCCCTGCCAGCAGACGAAGCTCACCAGGAAGGGCAGCTCCACGGCTCGTGCGGCTCGTGCAGCGGCGACGGCTTCCCGGATCGTGTTCATGGTCTCGATCAACACGGCATCGACGCCGGCGATCGCCAGGTTCTCGGCGTGTTCAGCGTGTTCACGCTCGAGCGTGGAGTCGTCAGGCACCCGCTCGGGTTCGAAGCAGTCCTCGAGGGGTGCGACGGAGCCGAGGACCGCAACGGGGCGATCCGAGGTGGCCGTGGACGAGCGGGCCAGGGAAACGGCCAGGCGGGTGAGTTCGCCCGCGCGCTCGCCCTGCCCGCCGCGGGCCAGGCTGCGTCGCTGGGTGCGAAAGGTGTTGGCCGTCAGCAGGTCGACGCCGGCCGCCACGTAGGCCGAATGAATGGCGGCCACGGCTTCGGGTGCCTGGTCCAAGGCTGCGGCGGACCACAGAGGCAGCTCGGAGCCGATCCCGCGGCGCTCGAGCTCGGTTCCGGTGGCGCCATCGAGGATCAGCGTACCGCCGGCCGCCAGCCGTTCGCGCCAAGCGGCACTGCCGGGCTCCGGTGATCGTTGCGGCGCTCGGGTCGAAGCACGGGTCATGCGGTTATACTCCGCCGCTCCATGTCAGGCCCTGCTGCCATCGCAGCGCACCAACACGCCGGCCGCGTCGAGCCTGTCCGGCTCGGTGTCCGGCTCGGTGAGGCTACCGCACGGGGCGTTGATGCGGTCAATGGACCCCCGTTGGACGCGCCCCTGCACGCTGGCGAGGTCCGGCTGGGCGGCCTCGACATCTTCCTCGAGATCGATTCGGTAGGACCGGTCGGTCACATTCGGGGTCAGATCCAGAACCGGACGGATCAACCGATTGCGGTCGCGGCCCTCGTGTTCGGATTCCGATGGAAGCGAGCTGGCGTCGAAGTCGCCGGCCGGGCCTCAGGCTCCTATCGGTTCCTGCGAAACGGCTGGCAGTCCTGGTCGTTCAACGGCGCACTCGATCTCGATGACGCCGGAACGCCCGAATTTCCTTCCGGTGCGTGGCTGCGGGGTCTGCATCACGCGGTCGGCAATCCGCCCCTGGATCGAAGCGGCTGGCACGAGTCGGACCTCGTGACCGTGATCGCCGACTCCACCACGGGCGTCAGCTGCCTCGCCGCTGTCATGGAGCGGGGTCGCTCCTTTGGAATCGTCTATGTCCGTCGCGCGCGAGGCGATCTCGAGGTCGAGATCGAGCTGCGCTTCGACGGGATCCTGGCCGCGGGCGAGAAGTGGCCGCTCGAGCCGGTTCGCGTCGCCCTGGGTGAGGATCCGAGTGTCCTGCTCGAGGACTACGCCGAGCAGTACGGGCGGTTTGCGGGGGCACGGGCCGCAGCTCCGTTCGTTGCGGGGTGGTGCAGCTGGTACCATTTCTTGCACCGGGTCAGCGAAGACGACGTGCTTCGAAACCTCGATGCCCTGACGCGCGTCCGGGACGAGATCCCCGTCGAGGTGATCCAGCTCGACGATGGCTATCAGCGGGCGGTGGGTGACTGGCTCGAAACGAACGAGAAGTTTCCGCGCGGCATCGCCCGCTTGGCCGAGGAGATCCGGGCAGCCGGCTTTACACCGGGCCTGTGGACGGCCCCCTTCTGCTGTGTTCCCGAGAGCCAGATCTATCGCGACCACTCCGATTGGCTGCTGACCGACGGTGCCGAACCGTTCCGCGGACTCGTGCATCCGCTGTGGTCGGCGGACGGCTCGGTTCACGTCCTGGATCCGAGCCGCGATGAAGTGCTTCAACACTTGGAGCGATTGTTCGGCGAGCTGGTCGCCATGGGGTTCACCTATCTCAAGCTCGACTTTCTCTACAGCGCCGCAATGCAGGCCGGCGCCGCCGATCCGGCGCTCCCCCGAGCCACGCGCCTGCGGCGCGGCCTGGAGGCAATCCGTCGCGGAGCAGGAGAAGAAGCCTTCCTGCTCGGTTGCGGCTGTCCGATGGGCGTGGCCGTGGGGGTCGTCGACGGCATGCGAATCGGCCCCGATGTCGCACCGAGCTGGCGTGCCTCGGACGCGTTTGCGATTGCCGGGATCGAGGAGACCCTGCCGTCGACGCGCTCGGCCGTGCGGAGCGTGCTCACCCGTGCGTGGATGCATCGCCGACTCTGGCTGAACGACCCGGACTGCCTGATGGCGTGTGAGGACGCTGAGCTGTCGGAGCACGAGGCGCGTACCTTGGCAACCGCGATCGCGGTGACCGGAGGCATGACGGTCTTCTCGGACGACGTTCCCGCACTGGGCGCCGACCGGCGCCGCCTGCTGGTCGAGACGATCGAGGTCGCGCGGCAGGTCGACGCAATCGGCCTGCCGGGTGCATCCCGGGCCCTGGATCTGCTGGACGGCGAGTTTCCCTCGCGCGTGCTGGCACCGAGCGCTGACACTGGATTCTTGGCGGTTTTTGCCGCTTCGGACGACGCCACGAATGCAACACTGTCCATCGACGCACGCGTGGCCGGACCGCTTCAGGGAGTGCCTTCGCCGCGTCTCGATACAAAGTCGCCGGCCGGGCCGAAGCTGCCCGCCGCCGAGGACAACCACCTCGTCTTCTCGCTGGCACCCCACGAAAGCTCGCTGGTCGATCTGGTCCGCGACGTTCCGCTGTTCGTCTTCTGCGACTTCGATGGAACCTTCTCGGTGCAGGACGTGGGTTCTACCCTCGCGCGTCGGCATGCGGGCAAGGAACGACCGCGCGTGTGGAGCCGCTACGAGAGTGGGGAGATCACGGCTTGGGAGTACAACATGGAGGTGCTCGACGGTCTGCGCATTCCGAAGAGTGTGTTGGATGAGTTCCTGCACACCGTGGAGCTCGATCCGGGCGCCCGCGACCTGCTCTCGTGGTGCGAGGCGCGCGGAGTTCCGTTCCGGATCGTCTCCGATGGATTCGATTGGAACCTCAACCGGTTGCAGCAGATCCACGCTGTCCGCTTCGCCTATGACGCAAACCAGCTGCGTTACGACCGCGGCCGCTGGCGGCTCGCGCCCGGGCATCCGAATCCCGACTGCGGTTGCGGCACCGGTACCTGCAAGCGGGGTCGCATCGAGCAGGCGAGAAAGCTGCGGCCCGATGCCACGTTCGTCCACATCGGAAACGGTCGGGTTTCCGACCTGTGCGGCGCTCTCGCGGCGGACGTGGTCTTCGCAAAGGATACGCTGGCCACCTGGCTGGAGCAGCGAGGCGAAGAATTCGAGCGCTTCGAAACCCTCGGAGACGTGATTCCCGAGCTGGAGCGCATCCTGGAGGGCCGACTTCCCGGCCTCCCCAGGGCTCGCTAGGGTACGCGCGCCATGGGTTCGTCGGAGCAAAAGGTCGCCGTCGTGGGCGCCGGTATGGCCGGTTTGTCTGCCGCCTGGGAGCTGCGCAAGCGCGGATTCTCGGTGACTGTGCTGGAGCGCGATGCGCGGGTCGGCGGGCGCGCCTGGAGCGAGACGGTCGAGGGCTTCACCCTGGAGCCGTTGTCGCCGATCTTGTCTACGGCGGATCGGGAGCTGCTGGCCTGGATCGACGAGGTCGGCGTCCGGGACGATTTCCTGCCGCTGCGGCCCTTGCTCGTCTCCCAGCTGCATCGCAACAAGACGTCGGCCGTGGAGCCCCGCAGCCTGTTCGACTTTCCGCGCATCCCGGGTGTTTCGCCGCGGCAGGCCTTGCGAATGGTTCGGCTTCCCCGTTTGATGCGTCGCTACGGTGACCAGATCTGCTTCGAGGCGCCCGAACGTTCGGCCGATCTCGACGACCGTAGCCTGGGCGATTTCGGTCGTCTGTACTTCGGTGCCACCATGCTCGACAACTGGATGGCACCCTTCGCCACGTCCACGTCCCTCGGAGACGAGAACGAGACCAGCCGCGTCCATTTCCTGCGCCACTACGCCCGTTGTTTCGGGGCACGGCCCGCACTGCCCCGGATGCCGCTTCGCAACCTGCTCGACGCGGCGTGTCAAGGCTTGGCGGTCCTGACGCGGGCCGAGGTTCGAGACTTGGGTCGGGTCGAAAGTAACTCCGGTCAGCCGTCCAGCATCATCGTGACCTACGACCGCGAGGAACGCGAGCGCATGTTCGAGGTCGACGCCGTCGTACTGGCAACGTCAGCGAAGGCCGCTGCGCGGCTGGGCGCGAAGCTCCTGACCACTGCCGAACGCGAAATGCTGGCCTCGGTTCGTTATGCGCCCACGGTCACGCTGGCCCTGGCGCTGTGCCGGCCGGCGTCCTGGCACGCCCAGGAGATCCGCGTACCCCACGGCGAAGGCAATCCGATCGGATCGGTGCTGCTCGAGCCCGGCCAGGTCGGTGGCCGGATTCCCGACGGCCTGGGCGCCGCGACGCTTCGCGCCAACCATGCCTATGCCGCGCGAGCGATGGATCTCCCCGAGGAAACCATCGAGAAGGACCTCCTCGAAGCCCTGGACCGGGTTGCGCCAACTGTGCGGGGCGCCATCGACTTCGCTCGCCTCTATCGTGTCGAACGCGCGTGGCCGCGTTTCGACGTGGGCCAGTACCGCGCGATCGCGCGTCTGACGCGGGTCGAGGACGACCGCCGGCGAACGGGCTCGCGCCTCTACACGACCGGCGACTACCGCATGGACCCGTCCTGGATCGGCGCGTTTCTGGCTGGACGCCAGGCCGCTGGGAGAGTTGCCGCCGACTTGCGGGTCCGGTCCACGCCATAGCCTGTGCTCCGAGCGGGTCACAGGCGCCAGCTGTTCTGCCAAAGCTGGGGTTGGCGAGCGCCGTCGGTTTCAAAATCGTAGCCCGCCAATCCAACGCGGTGACCAGAGCCCAGCGTGATGCCGGGGCTACTTGTCGAGGTGGGCGACGGTGACGCCTTCGCCTCCCTCATCTGCGGAGCCGGGCAGGAAGCGATCGACATAGGGGGATCGCGCCAGTGATTCGCGAATCGCCCGGCGCAAGGCGCCGGTGCCGACGCCGTGGACGATGGTGAGGGCGTCGCGTCCCTCTCGCGTTGCTGCGTCGAGGGCTTCCTCGAGCCGGTCGAGGGCTTCGTCCACGCGCTGGCCGCGAAGGTCGCAGCGGTCGGTGCCCCCGGCGCTGAGGTTCGCAGGCGCCCGGATCTTCGGCGTCGCGGCTTTCGGGCGCGCGGACGCTGCCGGGATGCCGACCTGCTCCATGGGAAGGACCAGGCGTGCGCTCCCCACGCCGACGGTCACACGGCCGCGCCGGTCCGGGAGCGCCACGAGCCTTGCATGCTGGCCTCCCTCGAGTTCGAGTTCGTCGCCGGGACGGGCCCGGTTCCAGTCCACTGGGCGGAGGTTGGGAGCGGCACGTTCGTGCACGCCGGCCTCTTTTTCCGCCCGCTGCGCCTTTTCCTCGAGACCTAGCAACTCCTGGCGGGCCCGCTCCGCGTCGCGTGAGTGGGGCGTGCCCCCCCTCTGGAGCTCCCGCACCACGCGTGCCACCTCTTCGTGGGCTTCGCGGAACGCGGCATCGAGATCGTCGCGCAGGCTGCGGAAGAGCTCATCGCGGCGCTTCTGGAGCCGCTCGAGCTTCTTCCGGTATTCGTTCCGGGTCGCCTCGGTTTCGACTCGCAGGCGTTTTGCTTCCCGCTGTTCGCGTTCGAGCTGCGCGCGGCTGGTCGAAAGCTCGCTCAGCATGCGATCGAGTCGTCGGTCCTCCCTGGACATCAGCTTCTCGGCTCTTTCGAGCACGCTTCGCCGCAGCCCCATCCGCGCCGCCACGGAGCTCGCACTCGAGCTTCCCGGCAGACCCATCTTCAGCCTGTAGGTGGGGGCAAGTGTCTCCGGGTCGAACTCGACGCTCGCGTTGGCGAACCGGTCGTCAAGCTCGGCCATCTCCTTCAGCAGACTGTAGTGGGTCGTTACCACGATCCGCGCGCCGGCTTCGACCAGTTCTTCGAGCACGGCCTGGCCGATGGCGGCTCCCTCTCCCGGGTCCGTGCCGACGCCCAGTTCATCGAGCACCACGAGCGACCTCTCGTCAGCGGACGCGACGATATGGGCCAGGTTCGCCATGTGCGCGCTGAAAGTCGACAAGTGTTCGCGGATGTCCTGCTCATCGCCGATGTCGGCCAGGACGCGATCGAAGAGATCCACCCGGGCCGGGGCAGCGGCCGGTACGAACAGGCCCGCGCGAACGAACAGGACGGCCAATGCCAATGCCTTCATGGTCACGGTCTTGCCGCCGGCGTTTGGCCCCGAAAGGATCAGTGCGAGAAAGTCGTCGCCGAGATGGAGGTCGTTGGGAACCGCTTCGTCCGCCGGGATCAGCGGATGGCGCAGCAACGGGAGGTGGATCATGCCCTCGTCCTCGACGCGGGGCTCGACGGCGTCCAGGGCGAGGGCGAGCCGGGCGCGCGCGAACGCGAGGTCGATCTCGGCCAGTGCGGTGAGGCCGATCTCGAGGGCGTCAGCTGCGTCGGCCACAGCCTCCGACAGCATGCGCAACACCCGGTGGGTCTCCTGCTCGACGGCCAACTCCGCTTGTTTGTGTCGGTTGTTGAGGTCCACCAGGGCTTCGGGCTCGATGAAGAGCGTGTGACCGGAGCGGGAGGCATCGTGGACGATGCCGCGGACTTTGTCGCGCGCGTCGGCCCGCACCGGCAGCACGTAGCGGTCGTTGCGCACGGTGTAATAGCTGTCGGAGAGATGGCTGCGCACGCTCGGGTCCTGGAGCGTGAGTGAGAGCCGCTGCTGGATCTCGGAGGCGAACCGGTGCACGTCGCGGCGGGCGTCGGCCAGGGCGCTCGAGGCCTCGTTCCGGACTTCACCTGCGGAGTCGAGGCTCCGGTCGATGGCGCTTCGCAGCGCCGAGTGGTCGTCGATGGGGGCCGCTGCTTCTGCCAGTCGAGGCGCCGCGTCGCGTCGCGCCTCGACGAAGCGTACGGTCTCGTGCAGCACGGACAGAAGGGTGCCGACGTCGAGCAGCTCGGTGGCTGCCAAGGCGCCGCCCTTGCGCGCCCGGGTCAGCACTGGAGCCAGGGTCGCCACCCCGCCGATGGGGGGCGAGTCGCCTTGGGAAAGGATCGCGTGGGCCTCGGCGGTCTCGGCCAGGCGTTCGCGGACGCCGGCCCCGCTCGGCTCGAACAGCGCGGTGCCCGACTGGCCGTCGCTGCCCTGGCCGTGAAGGCGGGCCAGAGCCTGGGGCGTGCGCACGAATTCCGCCAGACGATCGAGAATCCGAGGCCATTCCAGACGTTCGAGCGTCTTCTGCGAGATGCTGAAGCTCACCTGCACATTCTAGATCGCGTTCGTTCATTCTCCTTCGCTTCCGGCCGAAAGGTGTGCGGGGGATTGCCATTGTCCGAGGCCGAAAAACCCACCGAGGCGGTGAACCAAGCGACGCGCGATCTGGACGAGTGCAGCGTCGAGGAGATCCTCGCCTCGATCCACGCCGAGGATTACCAGGCCTTCAAGGCCGTCGGATCGGTCCTGCCCGCCATCGCCGAAGCGGTGGACGTGTTGGTCTGTGCGCTCAGCGGTGGGGGCCGCTGGTTCAACGTCGGGGCAGGCACCAGCGGCCGGATGGGGACCCTCGATGCCGCCGAGATCCCGCCCACCTTCGGACTGCCCGCGGCCAGGATCCAGGCGTTGATCGCGGGGGGGGCGCGCGCGCTGTCCCGCGCGGTCGAAGGTGCCGAGGACAATGCCGAGGCGGGCGCCTGGGAGCTGCGCGAGCGCGGCGTCATGAACGGCGACGCCGTGGTTGCGATCTCGGCCAGCGGGGCGACTCCCTATACGCTGGGCGCCTTGGAGGCCGCCTACGAAGCGGGCGCGCGTACGATCGGCATCACCTCGGATCGCAGCTCTGCGTTGGCCGACGCCGTCGAGATCGCCATCTGTCCGCCCGTGGGACCCGAGGTAATCGCGGGGTCGACTCGCATGAAGGGCGGACTCTCGCAGAAGATGGTGTTGCACTTGTTGTCGACGACGGTCATGGTCCGCATGGGCTATGTATCGGGCAATTTGATGACCCACCTGCTGCCATCCAGTGAGAAGCTGCGTCGCCGTGCCGAGGGCATCGTGGTGAGTCTGCTCGGCATCGAAGCCAGCGAGGCCGTCCGGCTGCTCGAGCAGACCGATGGAGACACGGCCGCAGCCGTCGCGTTGGGGCGAAAGAAGCCGGCGGGTTGAACCCACGTCGGGAACGTGTCAAAGCCTTCCCCGTTTCCTATCCTCTTCCCCATGTCGGACGCGGTCGCCGATCTGCTCGTCTACATCGATCGATCGCCCACGCCCTATCACGCAGTGGCCGAGACCCGTCGACGTCTGTTTGGCGCCGGCTATCAGGAATGCCTGGCCCACGAAGTCTGGGAGTTGGGGCCCGGCGATCGTCGTTTCCTCGTCCGCGGAGACGGAAGCCTCGTCGCTTTCGAGGTCGGCGCGGCCGCACCGGCCGAAGCCGGCTTCCGTGTCATCGCCGCCCACACGGATTCGCCCAATTTTCGGCTCAAGCCGCGTCCCGACGTCGATGCCGAGGGCTATCGGCAGCTGGCCATCGAGGCCTACGGTGCCGTGTTGTTGCACACATGGTTGGATCGCGACCTCTCGATTGCAGGCCGCGTCGTGCTCCGGGACGGTAGTGCCACAAACTCGGTGCTGGTTGACTTCGCACGCCCTCTCCTGAGAATTCCGAATCTCGCGATCCATCTCAGCCGCGAACAGCGCACCGAAGGACTCAAGCTGAACCCCCAGACCCACATGGTGCCGATCGTCGGACTCGAGGGCGCTCCCGATCTGAACGAGTTCGTGACCCAGGAGCTGCGCGCCCAGAAGATCGCCGACGTCGGGTCCGAAGACGTGCTGGCGTTCGACCTCATGACCTACGATACCCAGCGCGCGGCAACCTCGGGTGTTCGCGGTGAGTTCGTTCACGCCTCACGCATCGACAACCTGGCTTCGTGTCACGCCGGAGTGTCGGCTTTACTCGGCGCATCCAGTACCCCCGATTTCACGCGCGTGCTCGTTCTCTACGATCACGAAGAAGTTGGCAGCCGCAGCGCCCAGGGTGCTGCCGGGCCGCTGCTGGTGGAGACACTCGAGCGCGTCGTCTCCGGCTTCAAGGGAGGCGAGCCCCAGGGCCTGGCCCGTGCACTTTCCCGCTCGATGCTGGTGTCGGCCGACATGGCCCACGCCGTCCATCCCAACTACGCGGATCGGCACGAGCCAGGTCACAAACCTGTGATTGGCGGCGGCCCGGTGCTCAAGCAGAACGCAAACCAATCCTACGCGTCCGACGCCACCACCGCTGGCCATTTCGCCGCGCTCTGCGGACGGGCCGGGGTCAAGGCCCAGCACTTCGTGTCGCGAAACGACGTGAGCTGCGGTTCGACGATCGGGCCGATCAGCGCGGCCCGGGTCGGCATCCCCACCGTCGACGTGGGCAACCCCATGCTGTCCATGCACTCGTGTCGCGAGATGGCGGGAAGCGCCGACGTCGAACCGATGATCGACGTGCTGAGGCTCCACTATGAAACATGACTGGCTCCGCCGACATCTCGTCGCTACGTTTTCAACATGACTCGGGAATCGGAAGACGAGATATTGCGCCGCGAGACCCGCCAGACGGATGGTGAAGACGACGGGCCTCCGACCACGCCCTTCGACAACCCCTTATTCCTGCCGATCCTGCTCTGGCTCTTCACGGCCTGGTTCTGTTGGGACGCTTGGATCGAGCCCATGGAGGAGCACCTGGCGTTCAATCGCTACGGCTTCTTCGTGGTGCTCGTTCTCGCCCTCTACTTCACCTGGCGCGCGATCCAGGAGAAGCGCGAGGATGCCAAGATGACGAGCGGAGATCCTCCCGACGTGCCTTGAACGGGACCCGTTCTCGTCGCCTGGCGACGAGAAGAGCGTCAGCCGGCCAGCAGATGGCGAGCGATCACCTTGAGCTCGAGGATCGGCTTCACGCCCTCGAAGATCGGCAGCACCTGGGCGTCAACGACGTAACGGCTGATCGGATATTCCTCGGCGTAGCCCCAGCCGCCGTGCATCAACTGTCCCATCTGGGTCAGCTCGACCGCCATGTCGCAGGCTAGCAGCTTGGCCTGGGCCGCTAACGGGGCTGCCCTGCGCTCGTCCTCGTCGAAGGCATTGGCGGCGGCGTAGGTGATCGCGCGTGAGGCGGCGAGCATCACCGTCATGCGACCCAGCGTGTACTGGGTGAGCTGGAACTTCGAGATCGGATGACCGAACTGGTTGCGGTCGACCACGTACTCGGCCGTCTTCTCGAGCGCCGCCTGAGCGAGGCCGCAGGCGCGTCCGCCGGTCTGTAGCCGGCCGGCAGCGAATCCAGCCATCTGGAGATAGAAGCCGCGGCCGACGCCGGCCTCGCCGCCGACCAGGTTCTCGACCGGGACTTCGTAGTTCTCGAAGTTGAGCGTGTAGGAGTGCATCCCGCGGTAGCCCGGCGTCGCATCGGCCTTGCCGACCAGGCGTCCGCCGCCCGGCTGCTTCATCTCGAAGCTGTGCCCATCGAAGCTGTCCTTCGGAACGATGAACAGCGACAGACCCTTTGCTCCCTTGGACAGGTCCGGGTCCGTCCGGCACAGGACCGACAGCACGGTGGCGCGCCCGGCGAAGGTGCACCACGCCTTCGGACCGTTGATCACCCAGACGTCGCGCCCGTCGACTTTGCGCTTCTCCGCCGGGCATTTGATGCTGGCCACGTCGCTGCCGATGTCGGGCTCGGTGACTGCGATGGCCACCATGACCTCGCCGCTGGCGATCTTGGGCAGCCATTTCTTTTTTTGCTCGTCGGTGCCGCCCTGGATCAGGGCCTTGGCCAGGATCTCGGGGCGCGTGATCAGCGAACCGGCACTGGCCAGCGACGCTCGCGAGAGCTCCTCGGTGGTGAGGATCATGGCCAGATTGCCCAATTCCGAGCCGCCGTACTGCTCGGGGATCGCAAGGCCGAAGTAGCCGAGATCGGCCATCTTCGTGATGAACTCCTCGGGCACCAGGTCGTCGTTGCGGTGGATGCGTTCGGCCTCGGGGGCCACCTCGTTTTCGGCGAAGTCGCGCACTGCGTCCCGGATCTGCTCGAAGACGTCCTGCAGGGGCAGCCGGTCGCGGCCGCGGGTCTCGCAGGTGTGGGCGCCAATGCGGCGGAAGACGGCTTCGTTGCCGACCCGCCGCAGCAGCGATCGGGTGTCGGCGTCGAAGACCGCCTCCGCGTCCGATTCCGAGAGGCCCAGGTCCTCGAGGGCCGGGTCGAGCCGGTCCTTCAGGTTGCGGACCAGATCGGCGACGCCGGCGGCCGCGATCGTCTCCAGCATGGGCGGGTTGCGCCCGTCGCCCTGGGCCTCGGCCACGAACGCGATCAGCTCCCGGGCGGCGCGGCGTTCGGTGGCCGCATAGGCGACGCGCTCGCTCAGGAGCTGGTGGTCGTCGATGGTCTTACCGCCGCCAGTGATCTCGCGGGCGCCGTCGAGCGCCCTCTCCAACAGGGCGTCTGCCGCGTCCAGCAGCTTGCCGGCGTCGTTCAGGGTCGGATTGGCGGGCATCGGGGTCCCTTTGCCCGGAATCCCGGGCCGTCACGGGGCTTGGGACTGCGGGGGCAGTAGGATAGCGTGACCCCGTCGACACGCAGAGGGGAGTCGCAGACGCCTCCCCACGGAGGGAAGGAGAATCCATGACCCGGAGTCGAATCGAATCTCGATGGGCCACAGGTCGTCGGGCGAAAGGTCTGGTGGGAGCCATCACGGGCCTGCTCGGCGTGTTCGTCCTGCTGGGCGTGGGCTGTGACCACCTCCGGGGTCATGGCAGTGCCAAGGGCTTCGCCAGCGCCGGCTGGGAGGTCGAGATCATCAGCGCGAAGATCGGCGGCAAGAACGTCTTCATTCCGTCTACGATTGCCGTGGCGGACCACAACCCGGTGACACTGACGATCTTCAACACGACGGACACGCCGCACGGCTTCGCCATCGACGAGCTGGGCATTCGCGCGGTCATTCCGTCCGGCGAGGAGACCCGCATCGAGCTGCCAAAGCTCGAAGGCCACAAGATTCTCAAGATCTACTGCCAGCTGCACCCGCCCCATCGGAGCGCCACACTGGTGGTGTTTCGCGGTCTCCGCTGAGGGGAGAACGGGTCAGCTCCCGAAGAACCGCTCGAGCTGTTCGACCAGGGCCGGGCTGCCGAAGATCGCGCCGATCTTGCCGTCGTGCTCGGGCAGCGTGATACAGCGGCCACCCGCTTCCGGGATCAGGACCTGGGCGGGTGCCAGATCCCAGGCGTTGCACGCCAGGTCCACCATGGCGCCGATGCCGCCCGAGAGCACCATGGCGTGGCCGAAGGCGTCGGTGTAGCCGCGCAGCAGACCGCACTCCCGAGCCATGCGTTCAAAGACCCCGGCGCAACCGAAGAGCTCGAAACAGTACGGGTCGCCATGGGAGATGATGGCCCGGGAGAGATCGGATTCCTCGGACACCCGAGTGGGCTCGCCGTTGCGTCGGCAGCCGCCGCCCTTCCAGCCCACGTAGCGCTCGTCCACCGCCGGCACGTCGATCAGGCCGAAGACGGGCACACCGTCTTCGAGCAGGGCGATCAGGGTGGTGAAGAGCGGGATGCCACGGGAGAAGCCGATGGTTCCGTCGATCGGGTCGACCAGCCAGCAGGGTCCGTCGGGCGGGCCCTCGCGCCCGAACTCCTCTCCGAGGATGGCGAAGTCCGGGAAAGCCTGCCGCAAGACCTCTCGGATGGCCCCCTCTGCGGCCCGATCGGCCTCCGTGACCGGCGAGCCGTCGGCCTTGGTCTCGACGGCGACGGACCGGAAGCGCGGAACGATCTCCTGGCGGGCCCGGTCGCAGGCCGCAGCGGCGGCGGTGGCGATGGCTTCGAAGTCGAGAGGAGCCATGGCGGTTCAGGGTAGAATCGTGACGGGTTCTGGCAAGGAGGGTCCGTGCGCAGTCTGGTCGAGCGCCTGGGGTTCGAAGTGGGCGACCGGGTGGCCATCGTCCACGCCGACGACATCGGAATGTGTCACGCCGCCAACGTCGGTGCCTTCGAGGCGTTGGCCGGGGGGCCCGCGACTTGCGGCAGCATCATGGTCCCGTGCCCGTGGTTCAGCGAAGCGGCTGAGCGGGCCTGCGCCCACCCCGAACTCGACCTCGGGGTCCACCTGACCCTGACGGCCGAGTGGGCGCGCTATCGGTGGGGGCCCGTGTCGAGTGCTTCGGCCGTCCCCTCCCTGCTCGATGAGCAGGGGGTCTTCCCCCGAACGGTCGCGGATGTGTTGTTGCGGGCGAAATCCGACGAGGTCGAGACGGAGCTGCGAGCCCAGATCGAACGCGCACTCGAGTCGGGCATCGACGTCACCCACCTCGACGCCCATATGGGCGTCGCCTTTCTGCCGCCCTTCGTCGAGATCTATGCTCGATTGTGTCGTGACTACCAGCTGCCGGCTTTTCTGGTGTGTCTCAGCGAGAGGGTCCTGGAACTGCTGGGTGCTTCGGATTCCGCCCACGTCTACGATCGCGTCCTCGATGAGCTGGCCGCGGACGGTATCCCCATTCTCGATGGCTTCGACGACGATTCGCTCCACTTCGAACCGGGCCGGGGCGAGGCGCACAATCGCGCCCGGCTCGAGAACCTCCCAGCGGGCGTGAGCTACCTGATCTGCCATCCGGCCCAGGCTGGCGATGAACTCTCGGCGATTTCGACCGACGGCCACATGCGGGACTTCGAGCGGACCTTCTACGGTGGGGAGGCGGGGCATCGCATGCTCGCCGAGCTGGGCATCCGAACCATTGGAATGCGTCGGCTGCGTGATCTGGTGAGAACGGTCGGTTGAGGGCCTTCAGGTCTTCCGGTGTTCGATCCGGGCCTGGGCCCGTTCTTGAAGCATTCTTCGAGCAGAACCTCGGTCCCGTGGCAGTCGGCTTCAGCCGACATCGAGCTCACGCAGGCGGACGAAGGGGTAGATGCCGGACTCGTGTCCATCGCTCCACGCGATCTGGATCGCATAGCGCCCGACGCTCTCGATCCGCAGCGGCTTCACGTCCTCG
>SMWR01000022.1 GCA_004356735.1 Deltaproteobacteria bacterium | reverse complement strand
TAAGGTAGCGAAATTCCTTGTCGGGTAAGTTCCGACCTGCACGAATGGCGTAACGACTTCCCCACTGTCTCAACCAGGGACTCAGCGAAATTGAAATGCCGGTGAAGATGCCGGCGACCCGCGGCAGGACGGAAAGACCCCGTGCACCTTTACTACAGCTTCGCAGTGATTATCGGTTCAACATGTGTAGGATAGGTGGGAGGCTATGAAGCCGGGACGCCAGTCTCGGTGGAGCCAACCTTGAAATACCACCCTTATTGTGCTGCTGATCTAACCTAGGCCCGTTATCCGGGTCGGGGACACTGCGTGGCGGGTAGTTTGACTGGGGCGGTCGCCTCCCAAAGAGTAACGGAGGCGCGCAATGGTTCCCTCAGGCTGATTGGAAACCAGCCGTAGAGTGCAAACGCAAAAGGGAGCTTGACTGCGAGACCTACAAGTCGAGCAGGTGGGAAACCAGGTGTTAGTGATCCGGTGGTTCTGTATGGAAGGGCCATCGCTCAACGGATAAAAGGTACGCCGGGGATAACAGGCTTATCTCCCCCAAGAGTTCACATCGACGGGGAGGTTTGGCACCTCGATGTCGGCTCGTCACATCCTGGGGCTGAAGCAGGTCCCAAGGGTTCGGCTGTTCGCCGATTAAAGTGGCACGCGAGCTGGGTTTAGAACGTCGTGAGACAGTTCGGTCCCTATCCGCCGTGGGCGTTGGAGATTTGAGGGAATTTGTCCCTAGTACGAGAGGACCGGGACGAACGTACCTATGGTGTACCGGTTGTCGCGCCAGCGGCACCGCCGGGTAGCCACGTGCGGAAGGGATAACCGCTGAAAGCATCTAAGTGGGAAGCCCGTCCCAAGATGAGATCTCCCTGGGACTTCGGTCCCCTGAAGGGCCGTCCAAGACGAGGACGTTGATAGGCCGGAGGTAGAAGTGCAGCGATGCATGGAGCTGACCGGTACTAATCGCCCGTGAGGCTTGACCACTCGCTTTGCCCTCTTTGAGGTTTCTCAAAGAGGCCTCTTCGGAGAGCAAAGGGAGAACTGACGCAGCCCAAGACGCTTCGGCCGCGGACTCAAAACCTTATTCAGTTGACAAGGACCGCGTTTCGCGGTTTTTCAAACGGTTTTCCCACCGTTCATAGAGCAGGGGCCATACCCGTTCCCATTCCGAACACGGAAGTCAAGCCCTGCTTCGGCGATGGTACTGCCCGGGCGACTGGGTGGGAGAGTAGCTCGACGGTGGGATCTTCTCGACGGCGCTGGGTCGACGACCCGGCGCCGTTTCTCGTTTCAAGTCCCGCGTCGAATCGCGGCCTGCAACAGTCCGATCCAGATCGCGAGCGTGACGCCGCTGATGACGAGTCCAATCTTGCGACTCGGTGGTGCTCCGAAGCGCAACTCCACCTGGTGTTCTCCCGTTGGGACAGTCAGTTGGATCCTCCCGTGAGGATCCGACCGCATCTCCGCTTCGCTTCCGTCGATCTGCGCGTGCCACCCCGGGAACTGCCAGCGCGCGAAGACCAGATCCGTCGGCCCCTCGGTGCTCACCCGCATTCGGAGCCGAGATCCGCGATCCTCCTCCACCGCGATCCGTACGCCCGCAGCCTGAGCGACGATGCTGCCGCGCTCCAGAGGCGTGTCATCTGCTGCCGCCTTCGATGCACTGCGCGGCAGATATTCGTCGAGAACGGTCGCAGCACTGCGTTCCCTGCGGATCGAACCGGCTTCGAGACCGTCCGTCAGCCACGCCTGGGCACGCGGGCCCAAGGGCCGTGCGTCCAAGAGATGCGGAGCCGCGTTGCCGATGGCCATCAGCAGCACTGCGACTTCCACGATGCGGCGCCTCGAGGAGTCGAGCGGTGCCAGCAGACGGGTGAGGGAAATGGCCCCGGCCAGGGCGGTGAGCAGCGCCAGCGGTCCCTGTAGACGCCACGGGAACTGGAGATACGCGAGCAGTGGGAGATGCTCCCACACAAATGTCGTCAGCGGCTGCATCAGCAAGAGCAACAGGACGGCTCCCAACATCAGTCCGCGAAGCGTCTGGGCGCCTGGGTCGTTGGCGCTGCGCTCACGAACCGCCACGAAGGCGGCCGTCAGCAACAGCGCGGCTGGCAGCCAACCCGCACCGTAGAACTTTTCGTAGCCGAAGAGGGCGCCGAGGTCCGGGAATTGATGGTGGAAGTCGAACTTCCCCAGCAGCATGGTTTCAGTCCGGACGAGATCCTGCAGCGCCACTGCCGGAAGCCAGAAGAAGGCCGCCATGCCCACGCCGAGCAGCAACCCCAGGCCGAGCCAGATCCAGGCGCGTCGCTCTTCGCCTCGACGATTCAACCAGAGGCCGGCGGCCAGCGAGAGGACCGTCATTCCGACGCCGGTCAGGTTGTGTGCGAGGGTCGTGAGAGCCAGACCGCTGGAGAGCCAGAGCGCTCCCCACCGCGGTCGTTCCCGCAGCTCGAGCACGCCACAGAGAGCGAGAGGTGCGACACAGAGCGCTGCGAACTCGGCGTTTGCATTGCGCAACAGCATGTCGCACAACAGGTAGGGATGGAGCACGTAGAGCGCGACCGCGATGCGTGCGCCCTCGGTTGAGCCGCCGCTGGCAAGGAAGGCCGCTCGCCGGATCGACCACGCTGCGATTCCCGCGAACCCAGCCAGGGCCGCCACGGCTCCCCAGGGAATCGATCCGATCAGGCTCCCGGCACTCGACGCGACGGCGGCGAAGAGCGGCGCATAATACAGGAAGATCGGGGAGCCGTGCCCTCCGTACAGATTCTCTGCCCAAGCGGGGGGGAGCTGGCCACTCGCCAGCGCATGGCCGTACTCGGCGACGCGGACCAGCTCGAATGTCCAGTCGTGGCCTTGCGGGAAACCGCGGAGCAGCGCCGCCAGAACCACCAACATCGGGATCCATGCGGTGATTCCGAAGGCGCTCGTGGCCGGCGCCGACGACCGTCGCTGTCCGCCGGTGTCATTCATGCCCGGTCTGTGAGTCTGCGGAAGGCGTGGCGAGCCGGAGCTGCCGCGACAGGACGACGACCAGTCCATCTCCATAGACCGGCCGAAACCCTGCCAGCTCTGTGAGCACGGGGCGAAGCCGCTGATCGAAGAGCTTCTTGTCGACTATGATGTGATCGATCCCGTAGCGGTCGACGAAGGCAAGGGTCTGTGCAGGATTTCCCGATATGGCCCGTCGGTATGCGAGGAAGTAGTCCGCGGGGTATGGGTCGGCTCGTGAATCGATGGCGACCCGAACCTGCGGCCACGCGTGATAGATCAAAACGCCGCCCAGCATCCAGCGGTTCAGCACGTTGCCGCGGACGTTGCGGCGGATCCAGTCGAGGCCGTCGCGTGTGATGTAGCGCGAGGGATGTTGCTCAAGGCTTCGGTCGGCGAAGCTCACTCTTGCAGCGGTTGCGCTTCCCGCCAGCAGGACGACGGCGAGCAGTGCCGCGAGCGCGGATGACTGCCAGGATCGTCGTAGCGCGAGCCCGCTGGTTGCCTGGGCGATGGCGAATCCAATACCGATACCAAAGACGGCCAGGTGGCGGGACGACGAGAGGGCCAAGCCGGTCACCGCGAGGGTCAAGATCCACGCTGCGGGCGAGATCCGGCGCCAACCCACCACGATCGCGGCGCCGAGCCCGACCGCGCCGACGATGAACTCGCTGGGGATCCGGGAGCGGCTGTAGAGAGGCAGCCATTCGGAGATCGTCTGTCTCCAGATCGGGTTGGTGCTTTGGTCCAGAGTGTGTGGAATCAGGTCCGTGCCGTAGGGGTTGATCAGCGTCGCGACGGCGACGATGGCCCAGCAGCCGAGCAGCACAAGAACCCGTCGGCTCCGCAAGCTCTCGAGCAGCTCCGCCGCTTGAAAGCCCTTCTGCTGCCAGTTCTCCAGAACGATTCCGCCAGCGAACAGCGGGATCAGTCCCAGCAGCAGCAGGAACGACCCGTGGCAGTTGGTCCACAGGACCGACAGGGGAAGCAGCCAGGCCAGCGTCGTCAGGCGGACGTTTCGCACGTAGGCCGCAAGCACGTTGAGGGCAAGGGCGAAAAAGAGGTAGCCGAAGACCTCGGCGCGGTTCATCAAGCGCGGCATGACGATGTAGACGGTCAGGTTTGCGACCGCCAGGGAGAGCAGCGACGAGTTGCCCTGATTGCGCGCGAGCCGGAATATCGCGGCGAAGACCGCCAGAGCGATCAGCGTGGGAACGACCAGGATGGCATCGAGCCCGAAGGCCTGCTTCACACTGCTGAAGGCCAGCGCGGCCAACCAGCTGTGGCTCACGAAGGGCAGGTCTCTCACCGCTTCCATGGTCCAGAGGAGGGTGCGTGGGACTTCGCCGTGGGTGAGGATGTGATCTCCGACGCGCAGCGTCCACCAGATGTCGTTGCTGTCTCGTATCTGGTAGGACTCGATTACGATCCAGACGACCGACAGGAACAGGATCAGGCTGGGAAGCGCGCGCCGCATCGGACTGCTGCCGTCGGCTCCTGAGTCCGCGGCGTTGAACGGCATGGGAACCCCTCTTTGCGTCTCGTCTTGGCGACCGGCCGTTCTGGCGTCGGAAGGTAGAAAGACTGTAACGTCCCGCGGGGAGCACGCCATGTCTTGCTGGTCCGCATGACGAATCCGACGGGGCTCTCTGCGAGCCCGCGCCGGCGCGGCGCGCACTGGAGGGCCATCACGATCGGGGCGTTCGCACTGCCTCCGATCTTCGACCTGCTGCTGTCAGACAAGCGAGCCTCGTTTCACTATCTCGCCGCAGACTCCTTCTACTACCTGACCGTCGCGCGAAACCTGGTCGAACTCGGCAGCCCGACCTTCGACGAGGTCCATCTGACCAACGGCTTCCACCCGCTGTGGCAAGCCCTGCTGACCGGGCTCTTCGCTGCCGGTCGCAGCGTAGGCGCCGCCGAGTCGGTCCTCCTTTCTGCGACTGTAGTGTTAGGCGTTCTCTTGATCTCCGCAGGGATCTTCGCCCTGGCGCGAGCATTCTCGGACGAAGACGGGCGGCTTCCGTTACTCTTCATGACCCTGCCGGTGGGATTGTATGGATTTGCAATCTCGCCGCTCTGGTGGTGGCTCGACGCCGAGGAGCTCTTCCAGCAGAACCGTCTCGAAGGCAGCCAGCCCCTCTACGGATCTCTCTGGAGTTACGCCAACGGCATGGAGAGCAGTGCTCTGCTGCTGATGGTCGGCCTGCTGTTTGCTTGGTACGTCGCGAAGCCAGTGTCGGAGCGGATCGGATCGGCCGCCGTCTTCGGTGTATTGCTGGCATTCACCACGTTTGCGCGGCTCGACCACGTCTATCTGCCCCTGGCGCTCCTGCTCATGCTGGCAGCGCGCTGCCTGCTGCGCTCCCGCCGCGACGAGTGGCTCGCGTGGAGCAGCATGGCGGCGATCTTTGGACTGCTGCTCGGCGGATATATGCTG
>SMWR01000163.1 GCA_004356735.1 Deltaproteobacteria bacterium | reverse complement strand
TCGGCGTGCTCGCTTGCGTAGGCGAGTCGCTCGCGCAGGTCGTCGACGGTCTCGAGCGCCGCCGTTCGCTGGTAGCTCGCGTGGCTTTGCGGGTTCGGGAAGGGTACCCAGCCGTCGGCCAGCTCGACGGCCCGCCGGATGGCCCTCCGGCTGTTGCCGCCGACCCAGATCGGGGGCCCCGGTTGCTGCGTAGGCCGCGGCAGCATCGTATTGCCGCGGACCGAAAAGTCGCGCCCCTCGAACTCGACTCCAGTTTCGTTCCAGGCGCGCCGGATCGCGCGGATCACCTCGTCGGTCGCTTCGTTGCGCCCTTCGAAGTCGGCGCCCAGGGCCTTGAACTCGCTCTTCAGATAGCCCGCCGCCATGCCCAGGATGAGCCGGCCGTTCGAGAGCACGTCGAGGCTGGCGGCCGCCTTCGCCGTGATGAACGCGTTTCGATAGGGCGCCACCAGGATGTGAGTCTGGATGCGGATCTTTGTGGTCGCCGCCGCCGCGAACGAGAGTGCCACGAACGGGTCGAGCGAATGGTGCCCGCCCGCCGCCAGCCACTTGTCGCCCGGAAACGGGTGGTCGGTCACGAAGCAGGCATCGAAGCCGGCCGCCTCGGCCACCTGCGCCATCTCGCCCAGCGCCTCGGCGCTCAGGAACTCCTTGGGGGCGTCGATGCGGTGGGTGGGCAGCTGAACGCTGTAGCGCATGGGCGGGGCAGCATAGTCGGGCGCCGGGGGTTGGCAAATTGCGATACGCAGCGTATCGTAAACCCTTCCCCGCAGACCCAGGGAGCCCCCCGCCGGTGGACCTTCGATACAGCGAATCCGACGAGAAATTCCGCACCGAGCTGCGGGGCTGGCTGAAGCAGGCGGTTCCCGCCCACGGCGACCCGCCGCCGACCGACGACTGGGATGGCCGGCTGGCCTACGACACGGGCTGGCAGCGAAGGCTCTACGACGCTGGTTATGCCGGCATCAACTGGCCCAAGGCCTACGGCGGTCGAGACGCCACGCTGACCGAGCAGCTCGTCTACTACGAAGAGATCTCGCGTGCCAAGGCACCCTACATCGGCGTCAACTTCGTCGGCATGCTCCACGGCGGACCGACACTGATCGCCGAGGGCACCGACCCACAGAAGGCCGCCCACATTCCGAAGATCCTCAAGGGTGAGGAGATCTGGTGCCAGGGATTCTCGGAACCCTGCGCCGGCTCTGACCTGGCGAACCTGCAATGCCGCGCGGTGCGCGACGGTGACGTGTACCGTGTGACGGGCCACAAGATCTGGACTTCGTTCGCCCAGGTTGCAGACTTCTGCGAGCTGTTGGTCCGCACCGATCCCGATGCACCCAAGCACCGGGGAATCTCGTGGCTGATCATGCCCATGGATCTGAAGGGCATCGACATCCGCCCGCTCCCCACGATCATGGGCGAGAGCGAGTTCAGCGAAGTGTTCCTCGAGGACGTCGAGATTCCCGTCGAGAACCTGGTGGGTCCCGAGAACGATGGCTGGCGCGTGACCAACGTGACGCTGTCATTCGAGCGCGGCGCAGCCTTCGCCAGCGAGATGTTCCAGCTCCAGGAGTTCCTGGCCGAGATCGTCAAGGTGGCGAAGCGGGTGACGCGAAACGGCGCTGCCGTCTGGGACGATCGCGGCGTGCGTCGCGAGGTCGGACACCTTCAGGCCGAACTCGACGCGCTGTGGGCGATGGTGAAGTATCTGGTCTCGGAGACCGCCCAGACGGGCATGCCCGGCATGCGCGCCTCGGCCATCAAGCTCTACTACACCGAGACCTACCAGAAGGTCTGCGAACTGGGCATGCGCGCGCTCGACCGGGCCGCGCTGGCCCGCGACGACATCGGCGGCCTGCCCAACCAACAGATCCTGTATCGCGCGATGCAGTCGATCTCGCTCACGATCGCGGCGGGCACGTCACAGATCCAGCGCAACATCATCGCCGAACGCATCCTGGGCCTGCCCCGGGAACCGCGGTAGCGGCTAGCGGGGACGTTCTTGAATATTCAACTCCGGCCCGTTCAAGCTCGCTCACAGCCGTCGGGGAGTTGAATATTCAAGAACGTCCCCGGAACCGGGAGCGGGAGAAGGACGATGGACTTCAGAATCACCGAAGATCAAGCAGCGCTGATGGAGGGCATCCGCAGCTTCTGCATGGGGCGCGTCAGCATCGACCGGCTGCGCGAGCTGGAAGGGAAGGGCTTCGACAAGCAGCTCTGGCAGGAAATCGCGGAGATGGGTGTGTTTGCCCTGCGCCTTCCCGAATCCGAGGGCGGCGTCGACCTCGGAATGGTCGAGGCCGTACTGGTGTTCGAAGAGCTGGGCAAGGCGATCGTGCCGGGCCCGCTGGTCTGGAGCCACCTCGCCGCCGGACTCGTAGACGGCGCCGCCACGGGCGAGACCGTCGTGGGCGGGCTCGACCTGACCTTGGCTGACGGTGCACCCCATGTCATCGAGCACCTCGAGGACCTGGACATTCTGCTGGTCCTTCGCGACGAAGGCGTCGACAAGATCGACGCCCGGTCGGTCTCTGGCAAGCAGGTCGAGACGCCCTTCGATCCGTTGACGCCCGTGTCCGAGGCAAGCGAGCTGCCGGCCGGCGAGCGCATCGGCGACGCCGGACTCTCGGCGCGACTGCGCCTGGAGGGTGCGGCCATCACGTCGGGATTCATGCTCGGAATCGCCGAGACGACGCTCGATCTGGCCAACGCCTACGCCAAGCAACGCGAGCAATTTGGCCGCGTGATCGGTTCGTTCCAGGCGCTGAAACACATCCTGGCCGACTGCTATGTGCGCCAGGAAGCGGCGCGCGCCGCCGCCTATGCCGCGGCCGCAACCTACGACGACCCGACCGTGGGCGACGTGGCCCGCGCCGCGTCGGCGGCCAAGATCGTGGCCGGAGAGGCGGCGATGAAGAACGCGCGGGCCTGTATCCAGGTGCACGGCGGCATGGGGTTCACCTGGGAGGTCCCGGCTCACTACTACTGGAAACGGACGTGGGTCTACGAGACGGTCTTCGGGACCGTTGCGGACCACGCCGACACCCTTGCGGAAGTGACCTCTCAGGCCGGCGCCTGAAGCGTTTCGGTGCCGCGACGTCGCTGAACGGTTCCCAATGCCCCCTCACGGGCCCTGGTGGGCAGCCCTGTGACCACCGCATCGTCCGATTCCCCAACGTTTTCAGGGATCTAGACGAATTTTCACGGATTGCAGCGCAGCGCCATTTACGGTACGCTCCGTTTCGTATTTCGACTCCTCGGATTCCGAGCAAGGAGACCCCGCATGGGCATACTGGCTGGCAAAGCTGCCATCGTGACCGGCGGCGGCCGGGGTATCGGACGCGGTCACTGTCTGCACCTGGCAGAGCAAGGCGCCTCGGTGATTGTCAACGACATCGATCTCGAAGAGGCCCGGAAGGTCGCGGCCGAGATCGGCGAGCTGGGCGGCAAGGCCAGCGCCAATGACGCCAACATCGCGACCCGTGAAGGCGCCCAGGCACTGGTCCAGCAGTGTGTCGACGAGTTCGGTGCGATCCATGTGGCCGTGAACAATGCCGGCAACTTCAAGGATCGCTCCTTCCTGAAGATGAGTGACGAGGAGTTCGACGCGGTCGTCCAGGTTCACATGTACGGGACCTTCCGAGTGGCCCAGGAAGCCGCGAACCGCATGAAGAACCAGGGTACGGGCGGCTCCATCGTGAACACCGTGTCGGCCGCCCACTTCGGAAACTTCGGCCAGACGAACTATGCCGGTTCCAAGGGCGCCATCGCCTCCATGACCTACACCTGGGCCGTCGAGCTCTCGCGCTACGGCATCCGGGTCAACGCCATCAGCCCGTCGGGAACGACGCGCATGTCGGCGACGGCCAAGGTCGGCGGCAAGACCGTCGAACTTCCCTTCCTCGATCCCAACCAGAATGGCGCCTTCGTCGCCTTTCTCTGTAGCGACGAGGCCGACTGGGTGACGGGCCAGATCTTCGGCAGCGGGAACAACCGGATCCAGATCCTCTCCCAGCCCAAGTACGACACGGCGTTGCACCTGCCCACGGATTTCTCGGTCGACAGCATCGTCGAGAACTTCAAGAAGGTCTTCGACCAGCGCCTCGAGAACATCGGCTTGATGAGGGCTCCCTATGCCTTCTACGACGGCGTCAAGCCGCCCGAGAAGGAGTAGGCCCGCCAGGCGGGGCCCGCCGCGCAGCGAGCGGAGGAAGATGAAGTGACCGGCATCGTTTCCTACGGGGCCTACGTTCCGCCGACGCGACTTGCGTTTGCGACCCTCGGAGGCCGTCCTGCCCAGGACGGAGGTCCCGAGAAGGCCGTCGCCTGGAACGACGAAGATGCCGTGACCATGGCCGTCACGGCTGCCGTGAACTGCCTGCGTGGCTTCGACCGCGAGCAGGTCGACGCGGTCATGTTCGCCTGCACGACGTACCCCTTCGGGGAGAAGCAGGGTGCGGCGCTGTTGGCGCGGGCTCTCGATCTTCCGCGGGCCGTGCGCAGCGCCGACTTCAGCGGTTCGCTACGCGCCGGCACCAACGCGCTACGGGCCGCCGTCGATGCCGTCCGGGCCGGTTCGGCGCGCCACGTGCTGGTCGTCGCCAGCGACTGCCGTACGGGCCCGCCGGGCTCGAGCCTCGAGATGAACTTCGGCGATGCCGCCGTCGCATTCCTCGTCGGCGACAGCGATCCGATTGCCAGCGTCGACGAATCCTTCGCCGTGGCGGACGAGATCGTCGACGTCTGGCGCAAGGCAGGCGACGTGTTCGTCCATAGCTGGGAAGAGCGCTTCGTCGTCCAAGAGGGCTATACGCCGAACCTGGTCGAAGGTGTGAAGGGCCTGCTCGAGCAGGCCGGTGCGAGCGCCTCGGACTTCGCGAAGATCATGCTCTACGCTCCCAACGCGCGCAGCCACGGCGCCGTCGTCCGAGAGCTCGGGCTCGAAGCCGATCAGGTCCAGGACCCGCTCTTCGGCCGCCTCGGGAACACAGGCTGTTCGTTTGCGCTGGTGCAGTTGGCAGCGGCACTCGAGAACGCCAAGTCGGGCGACCGGCTGCTGGTGGCGAGCTATGGCGACGGTGCCGAGGCCGTGGCGCTCAAGGTGACCGACCACGTCGAGAAGTTGGAATCCCGGCGCGGCGTTTCGTGGCACCTCGATCGTCGGCGAGGCGTGAAGAGCTACGATCAATACCTGAAGGCGCGCAATCTCAACACCACCGAGTACGAGGTGCCCGACGATCAGGGGCTCTCGGCCACGATCCATTTTCGGGAGCGCGACGCGGACATCTCCTTTGTCGGACACAAGTGCAATGCCTGCGGCGCCGTGCAGTTTCCGCAACAGCGCGTCTGCGAGACCTGCTTCAGCAAGGACGACTTCACGCGCCACCGCCTGTCGGACAAGATCGGGAAGGTTCTCACCTATACCTTCGACTTCTTCTTCCCGACGCCCGCCCCGCCGACCGTCGTCACCATCTGCGAGATCGGCGGCGCGCGCGTCCACATCCAGTTGGTGAACATCGAGCCCGCGGACGTGAAGCTCGACATGCCCGTCGAGTTCGAGTTCCGTCGCATCCACAACTCGGGCAGCCGCCCCAATTACTACTGGAAGGCCACGCCGTTCTTGGCGGGTTAGCGGGCGGCAAAGCCGCCCTGGCCGCACGGCACGCCTTCGGAGAAGATTGATGCGTACAGATGCTATTCGAGACAAGGTCGCCATCGTCGGCGTCGGCTGCTGCCAGTTCGGCGAGAACTGGGACCAGTCGCCGTCGGACATGATCGTCGACGCTGCCTACGAGGCGTACAGCGATGCGGGAATCGAGAAGCCCCAGCAGCAGATCGACGCCGTCTTCTGCGGCTCGCTCTACTCCCAGAAGGGTCCGCACGAGTGCAGCGACGCCCTCAAACTGTGGAAGCCCATCACCGAGGTCTCCAACTACTGCGCGACGGGCACCGACGCCTTCCGCTGCGGTGTGATGTCGGTGGCCTGCGGCCTCTATGACACCGTGCTCATCGTCGGCTACGACAAGCCCAAGGATCGGGGCGTGTCGGGCCCGTCGGTGATGATGACCCAGGTGCGCGATCTGCCGCAGACACCGGCCGGTTGGTTCTCGATCTGCGCCTCGCGCTATTTCGAGAAGTACGGCGCGAGCCGCGACGATCTCGCCCTCATCGCCATCAAGAATCACCACAACGGCACGCTGGCACCCAACAGCTTTCTCAAGCGCGAGATCACACTCGAGGACTACAAGAAGGCGCGCATCATCTCCTGGCCCTTCGGCCTCTATGACTGCGCGGCCCAGACCGACGGTGCGGCGGCCGCGATCATCACGCGGACCGAAATCGCCAAGGACTTCCGTCAGGATCCCGTACTCGTGAAAGGCATCACGGTCTTCGGCGGCCCCAACCCGCAGAAAGATCCGCACATGGACTTCTTGGCCTGGAAGCCCACCATCGAGGCCAGCAAGGTCGTCTACGAGATGGCGGGCGTGGGTCCGGGCGACATCGACGTGGCCCAGCTGCACGATTGCTTCTCGCTGACCGAGATGCTGAGCTATGAGGATCTCGGCTTCTGCCAGAAGGGCGAGGCCAAGGATTACATGGCCGACGGCTATTTCGAACTCAGCGGCAAGCTGCCCGTCAACACCGATGGCGGACTCAAGAGCTTCGGGCACCCGACCGGGGCCACCGGCGTGCGCATGATCTACGAGAACACGCTCCAGCTCCAGGGCCGCGCCGACAAGCGCCAGGTAGAAGGCGCCGAGATCGCGCTCTCCCACAACATTGGCGGCCATCCGACGGCCTGTGGCATCGCAATCCTCGGCAAGGCTTGAGGCAGGAGGCGTCCATGAACTTCGAAACCATCCTGTACGACAAGCAGGACGGCGTCGCGACCCTCACCTTGAATCGGCCCGAGCGTCACAACGCATTCACCGTGCAGATGGCGGGCGAGCTGCGCCAGGCCTGGGAAGACGTGAAGCAGGACCCCGAGGTGACGTGTGTGATCGTCACGGGTGCCGGCGAGAAGGCCTTCTGCACCGGCATGGATATCGCCGACGTGGCTTCCGGCACGGCGCGTGAAGAATCAGAGCGCATCGAGCGCGAAACGGGCAAGGCCTTCTATCACTTTCTCACCGCGATCCACAACCAGTGCTGGAAGCCCGTCATCACCGCCGTCAACGGCATGGTCAACGGCGGCGGCCTCCACTTCATCGCCGACAGCGACATCATCGTCTGCGCCGATCACGCGACCTTCTTCGACACCCACGTGAAGGTGGGCCTCATCTCGGGCCTCGAGCCCGTCGGGCTGGCGCGGCGCATTCCGTTGGAGCAGGTGATGCGCCTGGCGCTGCTGGGAGGCTCCGAGCGCATGTCGGCCCAGCAAGCGCTCGCGTGTGGTCTCGTCGGTGAAGTCCTGCCCGCTGCCGACGTGATGCCGCGCGCCCGAGAACTCGCCGCCATGCTGGCCGAGCACTCGCCCACGGCACTGGCCCGCAGCAAGCGCGTCATCTGGCAGAGCCTCGACAAGGGCCTGCGCGTTGCCCTCGACGACACGTTTCAAGTCATCAAGGACCACATCGCGTGCCCGGATCTCCAGGAAGGCTCGATGGCCTTCGTCGAGAAGCGCAAGCCCAAATGGGTGCCCTACAGGGGCGGCGACTAGGCGAGACTACCCGCCAAACCGGCTGGGAATCCGACAGGTCTGCTAGGAGAAGCAGTGTCCGACTACGAGCACATCCTCTACGACGTTTTCGACGCGATCGCGACGATCACACTGAACCGTCCAGACAAGCTGAATGCCTACATCACGCCCATGGGCGACGAGGCCGTCGACGCCTTCCGCAAGGCGCGTGACGATGATGCCGTCCGTGCGATCATTCTCACGGGTGCGGGCCGCGGCTTTTGTGCCGGTGTCGATCTCGACCACCTCAAGGCCCACCAGGCCGGTGGCAATGCGGCGGCCAACAAGGGCCCCAAGCTCGGCGAAGAGGATTTCCTGAAGAAGCTCCCCCTCGAGCTGATCGAATTTCCCAAGCCCGTGATCGCGGCCGTGAACGGCGCCGCCATCGGTGTCGGCATCACCATGATCCTCCCGTGCGACATCCGCATCGCGGCCGCCGGTGTGAAGATGGGCGTCACCTTCACCCAGCTCGGCATCCTGCCGGGTCTCGGCAGCACCCACCTGTTGCCGCGCTTGGTCGGCCGCGCCAAGGCGCTCGAGTTGGTGCTGACGGCGCGCGTGATCTTGTCGGAGGAAGCCGCAGAGATTGGTCTGGTGAACCGAGTCGTTCCGGCCGATGACCTGCTGAAGGAAGCGCGCGCGATGGCGGCCATGATGGCCGAGAAGCGTCCCGAAGTGCTGGCCGCGGCCAAGCGCGTGCTCGAATACGGTGAGACCCACAGCATGGAAGAGTCGATGCGCAACGAGGAGCGCGCCAGCGGCGAGCTCCGCAAGGCGCGCCAGGGTTAGCCGATCCAAAGGATCCTGGCGTGGCGCCGGCTCGGTCAGTAGGCAGTTGCAGATCGGGCTCATCGGCACGAGCCGGATCACCACGAGTTGAGCGGGTGGCTCACCGTTTGAAAGAAGCCACGAGAAATTCTCCAGAGCGTTCTGCAGCATCGTATTCCAGGGTCAACGAAACGTTCCCCGTTTTCGCGCTCCGCGGCTCGCCTCGAGCGGTCACCTATGTCAATCTGTCTGATTCCCGGGCGGTCATGGGGGGTCCGCGTCGGGTAGACAGGAGCAGGACTTGATCGATCTCTATACCGCGCCGACCCCCAACGGCTGGAAGGCGTCAGTCACCCTCGAAGAGCTCGATCTCCCCTACAAGGTCTGTGCCATCGACCTCATGCGGGGCGAGCAGAAGACGCCGGAATTCCTGAAGATCAATCCGAACGGTCGCATCCCGGCGATCGTCGACCGCGATGCCGACGACCTCGCGATCTTCGAGTCAGGTGCCTTGATGATCTACCTGGCCGAGAAGACCGGGCGTCTGCTACCGAGCGAAACCGGTCCGCGGGCGCGCGTGCTGTCGTGGCTGATGTTCCAGATGGGCGGGGTCGGTCCGATGATGGGCCAGGCCAATGTCTTCTCCCGCTACTTCCCCGAGAAGATCCAGGCGGCCATCGACCGCTACCAGAACGAGTCGCGTCGACTGTTCGAGGTGCTCGACGGTCGACTCGGGGAGAGCGAGTGGCTGGCCGACGACTACTCGATCGCCGACATCGCCAACTGGTGTTGGGTCCGGACCTATAAGTGGTCGGGCGTTTCGATCGACGGACTCGCAAACCTGCGCCGCTGGCTCGATGTCATGAAGGAGCGGCCCGCATGTCGGCGCGGCGTCGAGGTTCCGGTGAAGATCCCGAACCTCACCCAGGACACCAAGGGCGCCGAGCAGTTCGCCAAGAACGCACAGACGATTGTTCAGCGCTGATCAGGGAGAAGCCGGGAATGGACCGACGGGAGCGTTGGACGACCCTTTCTATCGAGCTGCGCGCGCTGGGACGGATGGCGCGCCGTGCGCGTTGGCTTCGCCCGAGCGGACAGTGGAACGCTGCGCGTCTCTTGGCGTTGCGTGCCCGGGAGAACCCCCACCAGCTGGCGCTGGCCTATCTCGACCGGCGATATACCTGGTCCGAACTCGACGCCAACGTGAATCGCTACGCCAAAGCCTTCCAGAAGATGGGCGTGAGCGAAGGCGAGGTGGTCGCGCTCCTGATGGACAACCGTCCCGAGTACGTCTTCTCGATCCTGGCACTCAACCGGCTCTGTGCCGTCGCGGCCCTCATCAACACGAACATCGCCGGGCGGGGCGTGATGCACGCCCTCACGGTCGCACGGCCGGTGCGCATCGTCGTGGGTTCCGAGCACACTGACAAGCTGCGCGAAACGATCGACGAGATCGAGGGTTTCGAGCTGTCCGACGTGCTCGTCGAGTGCGACGAAGGCGATGCCATGTCTGAAGGTTTCGCGTCCCTCGACGATCTGGTCGAAGCCCAGTCGCCGGCGTCGCCGATCGAGTTGCCGATTCCAGAGCCCACTGGACCGATGTGTTACATCTACACGTCCGGTACGACGGGGCTCCCCAAGGCCGCGATTGTCACAAACTTGCGCTGGATGTCGGCCGGCATCCTCTTCGGGCACGGCATCATGGACCTGGACGGGGGCGATGTGGTGTACGTGACGCTGCCGCTCTATCACAGCAACGCGATGTTTGCGGGACTGGGTGCGATGCTCACCACAGGGTGCGCCATGGCGCTGCGGCGCAAATTTTCGGCGTCGAACTTCTGGGTTGACGTCAAGAAGTTCGATGCGACCGCCTTCGTCTACATCGGTGAGCTGTGTCGATACTTGATGAACCAGCCCAAACATCCCGACGAACGCAATCACCGGCTGCGCATCTGCACGGGCAACGGCATGCGCCCGGACATCTGGGAGCGTTTCCAGGAACGCTTCGGCATTGAAATGGTGCGCGAGTTCTACGGCGCAACCGAGGGAAATGCTCCGCTGGTCAATTTCACCGGCAAACCCGGGATGGTCGGGCGGCTGATGCCGGGCCAGGTGATCGTGAAGGCGGATCTCGAAACCGGCGAGATCCAGCGCGATGCCGGGGGCTACTGTGAACGGGTCGAGGTCGGAGAGACGGGTCTGCTGCTGGGCAAGATCGTCGGAAACCTCACGTTCAGCGGCTACGTCGACGAAAAGGCCACCCGGAAGAAGGTGCTCCAGAACGTTTTCGAGAGGGGTGACCGCTACTTCGACAGCGGCGATCTTCTGAAGGTCTACGAAAACCGCTGGGTCGCCTTCGCCGATCGCTTGGGCGACACGTTCCGTTGGAAGGGCGAGAACGTATCGACGAACGAGGTGGCTGAGATCCTGAACGGAGCTCCGGGCGTGCTCGAGACCAACGTCTACGGCGTCGAGGTCCCGGGCTCCGAGGGCCGGGCCGGCATGGCCAGCGTCAACTGCAAGGACGACTTCAACATCGAGACCTTCAACGACTTCGTTCTCGAGCGTCTGCCAGTCTTCCAGCGTCCGTACTTCGTTCGCCTGCAACACGACATGCGTATCACGGGAACCTTCAAACACCAGAAAGTCGACTACCGCAGGGAAGGCTACGACCCGGCGAAGGTGAGCGATCCGCTCTACTTCCTCAACGGCGAGCAGTACGTGACCCTCGACGCCGAGCTCTACCAAGGTCTCGTGTCAGGCAGCGTGAAGGCCCGTTAGCGCCTAGGCCTTGCGCAACACCACGACCGGGATCCGCCGGTCGGTCTTCTTCTCGTACTTCGTGTAGACGGAATTCTGCTGCTTGAGCCAGGGCCACAAGCGTGCGCGGTCGTCGTCGGTCGCTTCGTGAGCGACGATGCTGCGTGTCTCCCGACCGAGCTGGGCTTCCGCTCGTGGGTTTGCCTGGAGATTCAACCACCAGGCGGGATGGAAGTCCTGGCCATCGTTGGAGGCGACCACGATCCAGTCTTCTCCGTCCCGGAAGCAGGCCAGCGGGAGCGTCCTGGGTTGACCGGATTTTCGGCCCATGGTCGTCAGCAGGACCATCTCGAGACCGTTGATGCGCGCGCCGACGCGTCCGCCCGTGCTTCGATAGACCCCGCGGTGAATCCGCGTCACCCAATGGACCCAGTTCATGGCGAGAGCATACGGCATGCTCTACCCGGCGCCGAGCTGCGTGGTAGCTTGACGCCATGGAGAGCGTCTTCACCCAGATCATCGAAGGGAAGCTGCCCGGTCGCTTCGTCTGGAAGGACGAAGACGCCGTGGCCTTCATGACCGTCAACCCGATCCGACCGGGTCATACGCTGGTGGTGCCGCGCCTGGAAGTCGACCACTGGATCGAGCTCGATCCGCCCCTGGCCCAACATCTGATGGGCGTTTCCCAGGCCGTGGGCCAGGCGATCCAGCAGGCGTTTCAGCCCATGAAGGTGGGTCAGGCGATCATCGGCCTCGAGGTGCCCCACGTGCACATTCACCTGCTCCCGATCCAGAAGATCAGTGACCTTGATTTCTCGAAGGCAGACCCCAACCCGGATCCGAAGGATCTCGACCGCGCTGCCGCGTCGATCCGCGCCGCCCTGGTCTCGCTCAACTACTCCCAGGTCGCGGAATAGCGCGCTTGCTGGGACGGGGGCTCGAGGGTGTCGCTGGCCTGGTCGTGCAGGACGATGTCACGATCTCGTAGCTGGTTTCGGGCTTCGTCCGAGAAGACTCCCGTGATCCACAGATGCTTCTCGTCGACCTCCGGCTCGGCGTCCCTCTGCTTTTCCAGGCTCTTCGCCAGCTGCTCCGTGTATGCGGTCCACAGCAACCGGTCCGCGGGCAGTGTGGCAACGACCTGGCCGCGGGTCGTGACGAGCACGATTTCTCCGCCCACGTCTACGATCCTTCGCAGCGGTGCCACGTGACGGTGGTGGCCTCGCGCCAGCTCGACCGTACGTTGCAGCCGCAGGGCGTCGTCTTCGCTGCGTAACGCGCGGCCGTGGGCGATCAGGATGTCCAGGCCTTCGACTCCTTCGAGATCCTTCATGGCGGCCACGATGAAGGTCTTGTGGCGCGGGCTGGCGTGTTCGTTGTCCAGGAAGGGCTCGGTCTGGGATGGCGGGAAGCCCATCCCATTCAGGATCTCACGATTCATCCGATAGAGATCGCCCCCGCTTTGGGTGACCAGCAGGTTGTTGAGTCCTCCGGTGAAGCTCGTCGTGTGGCGCGCGATATCGATGATGGGCGGAAGCGCCAGGGCGGCCAGCATCGCGCTGACGCTGATGCCGCCCGTGACGGTGGCCCAGCACACCTGGTCCATCTCGTCCTGGAGCTTCGCGTTGGTCGAGTAGACGTCGACGCCGAGCTGCGCCGCGAGCTTGCGCTTGGTTCGCGAGAACCCGATGGCTTCGCTGAAGGCCGAGTCCTCGCTGTCGGCGCGCTCGCGCCGGTCTCCGCTCAGCCAGCCGACCGCCTTCTTCGTTGCCTTCTTGAGTCCCTGGCCCGCACCGGAGAGCGTCTCCTTGGGCTTCGTCACGAGGTCCCGGCCGACCAGGAACGGTTTCTTGGCGGCTTCTTTCAGCGCGCTGCCGAAGGCTTCGTGTCGGTGCAGGTCCTCGAGCACGGCCAACGCCTGCACTTCGCGAATCCGCTCGGGCAGCATGTAGTCGCTGCTGGCGTGGAGGTTTCCGAAGCCCGCGGTCTTGATCGTGTACTGCTGGGCGAAGCCGTCGGCGCGCACGCTGGGCGCGATCCGATAGAGCGGGTCGCTCAGCACGGACTCGGAAACGACCTCACCCGACGGAATCTCTTTGGGGGCTTCGAACGCCGCCGCCAAGGGGGCGGCCGCCAGCGCTCCCATAAATCCCCAGAAACACGTGTGAATCAGCCTATTCGCATGCATGGGGGGCTCCTCGGGTCGAATCGAAACCGGCAATGTTTCGTCCCTACCGGGTGAAGAGGTTCACAGCTACGGGGCTCGGCGCGGACGAAGATCTTGTTCATAGGGCACGGCGCCCCGAAATGGAAGGAAGCAACAGATGGAACGGAACCCCTGGAAGATTGCAACGATCGCGATCATGGCCTCCTTGCTCGGCGCCGTCGTGAGCGGCATCGTGGTGGCCAAGTCGAACCGTGCCGCTAGCGAGCCGGCGACCCTGGAAGAGCCGCAGACCTCCGACAACGAGCCGGTCTCCGACGTCGTGACGCCCCCGCTGGCGACGGCTCCGCCGCAACCGGCTCCCGTTCCGGTTCAGCCTGTCGCCGTCCCCGCTCCCCGGAGCGTTCTCTTGGAAGACTGTGAGCGTCATCGCTGGGCAGCGCAGCGCGACAACGGTCGCGTGGTCCGCGATGGGGCGGTGGGTGGCTTGATCGGTGCCGGACTCGGTGCCGCCACGGGCGCCATCATCAACGGTGGCAAGGGCGCGGGCAAGGGTGCCGGCATTGGCGCTCTGGTGGGCGTGACGGGCGGAGCCCTTCACGGCTACAGCGAAGAGAAGCGTCGAGCCGACCAAGCACGTCAGACCTACTACGCCTGCATGGCCCGCCACAACGGCTAGGGCACACGGGGTCGAGACTCCGCATCTGGCAGTCTTGGCAGACGGGGACGTTCTTGAATATTCAGGCCCGGGGTCGCGGTGAAGGACTGAAGACTGGACGGGATTGAATATTCAAGAACGTCCCCGCGCATTGATGCGTTTTGACCACTGAGACGAACGAGGTTTGATTGTGTGGACGTGGATTCACGTCCATGGAACCCTTCGTTAACCACGGCGGATTCGGGATGAATGCCGTAGCTTCGCCCCATCGGCCATGTCCAGCGCGATGTCTTCGGATCTTGCTT